>CAYXYD010000058.1:0-14179 GCA_964469205.1 uncultured Sphaerochaeta sp.
ATATGGGAAAAAATCATTTGATGATGGATTGGAAATTATCATATCCGGCTTAGTTATAGACCCTTTGCAAATGTTGTAGCGTTGACCGAGGTCCCCTGTGTTGGTATCATATACCTACCATGTTAGATATATACACCCTTGGAGAAGAGGTACTCACAAAGAAGTGCCAACCAGTAACCAAATTCGACAGTGGACTTCGTGTCCTTGTCGATGCCATGTTTGAAACAATGTCCGGAGCCGATGGCGTCGGTCTTGCCGCCCCTCAGGTCGGTGTCTCCCTTCGTTTGTTTGTGATAAACATCCACGGAGTGGAGAAACGAGCATATATAAATCCCCAGATACTCGAGACTTCCATAGAGACCGATTGCTCAGAAGAGGGTTGCCTCTCTGTCCCCGGTGTCTGGCACGATGTAGTGCGTCCTGCAAGGGTGAGTGTGCAGGCACAGGACATTGAGGGAAAACCCTTTACCATCAAGGCAGAGGGCTTGCTTGCACGGGCCATCCAGCACGAGAACGACCATCTCAACGGCACCCTGTTCATCGACCGTCTCACTTCAGAGGATCGGCAGAGCATGGTTAAAGCCTATGAGAAGAAGCATCGTTCACACAAGAAGCGCAAGGCGTGAGGATCCTGTTTGCAGGGACTCCCGATATCGCAGTGCCCACCCTTCGCTCCTTGGCCGAACAGTTTGAAGTGGGTGCAGTCCTTACCAACCCGGACAAGAAGGGATCGAGGGGAAAAGCCTTGCTCCCTTCTGCTGTGAAGCAAGAGGCCCTTGCCCTTGGCCTTCCTGTCTTGCAACCTGAAAGCCTACGCACAGAGGCTCGGGAACTCGTTGCCTCCTATGGGTGCGATACCCTGGTCTGCTTTGCCTATGGCAAGATATTCGGGCCTAGGTTCCTCTCCCTGTTCTCTGGCGAAAAGCTCAATATCCACCCCTCCATGCTCCCTCTTCTGAGAGGACCTTCCCCTATCCAAGGCGCCATCCTCAATCAGTTTGGTTCTACAGGCATAAGCATTCAGCGCCTTGCTGCCGAGATGGACAGCGGGGACCTTTTGCTATCTGAGGAATTTGCACTCCAAGGCGATGAGACTACCCAGTCGCTGACTGACAAAGTCAAGGAAAAAGCAGCTCTTCTAGCGGTAGAAGCTATGAAAAGGGTCTCCGATGGGTCAGCCTTGTTTGTCCCTCAAAAGGGAGAACCTACCTATACCACCCTCATCACCCGCGAGATGGCCCTTATCGATTGGAATCTTCCTGCAAAGGATATTCATGCCCTGATAAGGACTATGAATCCCTGGCCAAAGGCGTATACTATCTTTGAGGGAGAGATTCTCTCCATCACTTCTGTTGTCGGGTTGCTCAAGGATGCAGGCTCTGATCCTGTACCCCCGGGAACGGTCGTCGGCACAGTTGTGTCTAAACAGAAGGGAAAAGGCGTTGCCATCGCCACAGGCGTTGGCCTGCTCTGGGTCGACCGCTTGCAATTGGAGAAACGTAAGGAGATGGACTGGGTCTCATTCTTACCAGGTAATCGTACGTTCTTAGGAACAAAGTTAGGGTACCAATGAAAAGGCGAGCTTCTTCTTTGCTTGTTGTGCTCTTATGTAGCATCTCTCTGTTTGCCTCAAGACCTACGGTAGCCTTGGTGCTGTCGGGAGGCGGGGCAAGAGGCCTTGCGCACATTGCCGTGATCGAAGCTATCGAGCGGTATGGCATCCCCATCGATATGGTGTTGGGTTCCAGTATGGGCGCTTTGGTGGGCTCTCTCTATGCCATTGGTTACAGCCCCAAGGAGATCCGGGCCCTAGCTGAGGATCCCGACTTCTCCACCATGTTTTTGAAAAGTACCTTTTCTTCTTCCTATGAAATAGCACAGGCCTTTCAGCCGACCCATAGCAATGTATTTTCCTTGGGATTTGACAAACAGGGTGTTGGATCCTCTCCAGGGTTGATAGGCGACCAGAAGGTTATGGAGATGCTCTCCTCGACCTTTTCCAAACTTTCCGATTACATTGACTTTGATGATCTGGAAATTCCCTTCCGATGCGTCGGTGCCGATGTTGTCACCGGAGAGAAGATTATCTACGAAAGTGGCTCGTTGATCACAGCTGTACGCTCAAGCATCTCCATACCTATCATATTCACCCCATACCCCCAAGGTGACGGCACGTATGCTGTTGATGGAGGTGTGGTGGACAATCTGCCGATTCAGCTTGCCAAGGACCTTGGTCATGACATCATCATTGCTTGTGATGTAAATGCCACTGTCCAGGATACAGACAGGCTGTTGGGCTCCCTCTCCAGCATGGTCATGCAGACCATGACCCTAATTACCCAGGGAGGGGTGAGAAGGCAGTATCCCCTTGCAGACCTTCTGATATTCCCTGAACTGCAAGACGTCCTCGCCCTTGACTTCATGAAATACGATGAGATCATCAAAGAAGGGGAGAAGGCCTGCGAAGAAAAAAAGACGGAGTTCACTGAGCTCGCCAGCCGTATCGCTCTTGAGCGCCCTCTGGTCTTCAAGGAGAAAGATAGGGCAGGTACCTATCTTCCTAAGGATGATCCTATTATAGCTATCATCAGGGTGGTCGATGTATCACTCTTCCCCTCTCCCGACATTCCCCACAAGGATCATTTTTCTGAGTTTATAGGCAGGTCTTTGAATGAAGAGACACACTTAGCACTTAGCCACTCCCTAGGTCTCATCAAGAAGCACTATCGCCTTAGTTCCGCTAGCTACCAAATGTCTTATATCAAGAATGGTAAGGGTAGCCTTGTTGTGTATATCCAGTCTTCCAAGAAGAGTGAATCCAATATCAGCCTCGGGTTTTCAGGTAGCACCGGCATTGCTAACAATACGCCCAATGGGGATAGCTGGCTCTCAGCCGATGCCCGGGTAAAGGCACGTATCTCCAATTTGCTTGATTCCAAATTTTCGTTGGAGATATTGGGCACCCTTGGACAGACTTCCAAGCTGAAGGCCTCTGTCCTCTATCCCTTCTACACCTCTCCCAATACCTCCTTGGACCTCGATTTTTCCCTTACCTATGAGGGAGGTGGCTTTACCCCCCAGAACAGCATGGTAAATGGTGAGAGATGGGTATCCCTTGATAAGGGCTTCACCGTGGACCTGAGCATGGACTTCAATTTTCTAGATTATGGAAGGTTTGATTTTGGCGGCTTGGTAGATTTGGTCGATCTGCATAGCAATAGTCCCTCATTCTTTGCAGTCCCTTCACTCTATACATCGCTAGTCTGGGATACCCTGTTATCCACATTTGCCACTTCAGGGGTGCGTGGAGAGTTCTTGTGTACGCTGGGAAGGTATGAAAAACTGGTATTCGGGCTGCAGGCCGCCTGGAGACAGCAATTCTTCCTCTATAACAAATCTTCTTTTGGGTATGACATTCATCTGGCTATGATGCGCATGCCCTATCCCCTGCTTTCCTCCTATGTCGATATCGGAGGTCTCAGCGCCTTTCCTGGGTACAGCGCAGGATCCTTGAAGCGGGACATTGCCCTTGCCGGTGTTATGTATCAGCATAGGATAGAGGATTTCCTAGGATTCAACTCCTTTTTGCAGGTCTCTGCCAAAGTGGCGGTAATGGACACCTTTAACCCGTATGTTACGCCCCCCACGCCCTATCCTTCTGGCTTCTGGTTCTCGTCGGGACCTGAAGTTGATGCCGGGCTGGCATTGGCCCTGGGACTGCAGACACCTTTAGGGGATGTCATAATTCGCCTGGGGGCGAGTGTCCTTGGTCAGGTCTCATTGGCTGTAGAGATCCTTTGATGCGAGAGCGTTGGAGAGGATACGCAGAGCACCTCGAGTCTGTCTATGGCAAGCGTGTCTACCGTATAGGTCTTGATGCAGGCTTCTCCTGTCCAAATCGTGATGAAGGCAGGCAGGGTGGTTGTGTCTTTTGTGATGGCACCGGTGCCTCTGCAATGTACCAGAGGAAAAAAGAGAGTGCTTTCACTCATTCTGGTCCTTTTGATGAGATGATCAGCAGTGCAGCCCCACCAGCACTGCTCTCCCTTGAGCAGCGGTGTGCTTCTGTCAAAGAGCAGATAGCACATGGCCGCGCTTTTTTGAAGCGCCGCTACAAGACAGAGCTTTTCAGTGTCTATTTCCAAGCCTGGACAAACACCTATGCAGAAGTTGAGACTCTCAAGACGCTCTATGATGCAGCTTTGGAAGAGGGGCCTTTTGTCGAGCTGATCATCTCCACCAGACCAGATTGCATAACAGATGAAATCCTTGACCTGCTAGAAGGGTATAAGAGCCGTGTCAGCAAGGTATGGGTGGAACTGGGACTCCAAAGTGCAAATGCAGACACACTGGAGCGAATTGGTCGCGGCCATGATCCTGATTGCTATATTCGTAGTGCAAATGCGTTACATTCTCGCTCGCTTGGTGTTTGTACTCATATAGTGGTAGGCCTACCCTCTGAGACTCGCTTTGATTTTGAGCAGACATGCTCTTTGATAAACAAGGCTAACAGTGAGGCTGTGAAGATTCACAACCTCCATGTCTGCGGAGGAACAAGACTCTATGACTGGTATGCCCAAGGGGAGGTTAGTGTAGCCTCCCTGAGAAGGCATGTGGAGAACACCATCTGGATTCTTAGGCATCTGGATAAAAATATTGTGGTGGAACGCCTTCTATGCGAGACTCCTAACCATAGGTTAGTGGCTCCTAGGACGTTTCCGGACAAAAACGCATTTCTTTCACTTCTCGAGCAAACGATGGAGGAGCGGGGTGTGTGGCAAGGGGATTTGACATGAAAGACCGGCTTCCATTACAGACAATACTCAGAACAGAGGGTATTATTCTCACTGTCCTTGTGCTATTGGCCATCCTATATTTTTCGTTTATGCCCAAAGAGCAATATCCGGATGTCACGTGGATTCCCTTTGCAGATAAGGGGGACCATATGGTCGCCTATGCATGCCTGGGTTTCTCCTTGTTCATTGCCACGTTGCAGATTCCGGGTTCTGGAAAGATCAGAAAGGATGGCAGAAAGCCTCATTCAACCCTCCATCTTACCTCGTGGGCGGGTCCTTCCATCATCATGACTCTTAGCATTGGATTACTATTTGGAATAGCGGTCGAGCTGTTGCAACCTCTTTTCGGGCGTATGCGCGAATGGATGGATGTTGCTGCTGATTTTATGGGCCTGGTGGTAGGTTTAGCCTTGGCACTGGCCTTACTCAACGTTATAGGCAACTATTTCGCGACCCGCCCATGGTTGTATGATCCCAATTGGAAGGTGGAAAAGGATGAAGCTCTCAAGGAAAATTAGTGAAGCACTGCAAGAGGCTGTCGTAAGACTGCCTGAGGATGTCCTTTACTGTATAAAACAGGGAAGGGAAGAAGAGGCAAAACATGCCTCCGATGTGGCAAGCAAGACGAGTCTGGCTGTCTTTGATGCCATCTTGCAGAATCTGGATATTGCGGACAAGAATGCGCTGCCTATGTGTCAGGATACCGGCATGTTCATAGTCTTTGTAGACTTGGGCCGAAAATGTCCGATCAAACCTGCAACGATTGAGGCTTCTATCAACGAGGGGTGCCTCGATGCTGTGGAGAAGGCCTACTATAGGCGCTCTGTAGTTACCGATCCAGTCTTTACCCGTAAAAACACCCAGAACAACCTTCCTCCCATCATCTATTGGAACCTTGTCGATGGCGAGGGCCTTACCATAAGGATATTGCTCAAGGGCTTTGGCAGTGAGAACTGTAGCTCGGTGAGGATGCTCAACCCTACAGGCGGTCCTAAAGCTGTCATCGATGCCGTGTGCGATATCGTACGTCTGGCAGGGGGCAAACCCTGTCCCCCCATCTTTATCGGGGTGGGAATTGGCGGGACTATGGAGCGGTCTGGATACTTAAGCAAGCTTGCTCTGCTCAGAGATGCGCGTACATCCCACTCTGATCCTACCTATGCCAAGCTTGAAGAGGATATCCTCAGCTCTGTTCAGGAGCTTAGGATAGGCGGAGGTGGCTTTGGTGGCAGGGTGACCGCCTTGCATGTGGCAATAGAGGAAGAGCCTACCCATATAGCGGGTATGCCTCTCTCTGTTTCCATCAACTGTTGGGCAGATCGCAAGGCAGAGATAGTGTGGGAGGGTGAGGATGCGTAAGATTCAGTTGCCGATACAGGAGAGCGAGCTGCTCTCCCTCAATGCCTTTGACCAGGTCTTGCTCAGTGGGAAGCTCTATGTGGGAAGAGACCAGGTCCATAGCAGGCTTTTTGACCTGCTGGAAAAAAACGAGGAACTTCCCATAAAACTGCAAGGACAGGCGATCTACTACATGGGTCCTTCCCCCGCTCCCGAAGGGTTCCCCCTCGGTTCCTGTGGTCCTACCACCAGTGCCCGCATGGACCCGTTTGCTCCCCGACTTCTGGACGAGGGGCTTCGTGTCATGGTAGGCAAAGGTCCAAGGAGTGAGGCTGTGGTCTCCTCCATCATACAGAACCGTGCCCTCTATCTGCAGGCGTACGGAGGGTGTGGGGCCCTCTATGCTTCGACGGTCAAGAAGGTGAAAACCCTAGCATTTGCCGAGTTGGGCCCAGAGGCCCTTCTGGAGTTGGAAGTCGAGGATTTCCCTGTTATCGTGGCTATCGACAGCAATGGTAAGAGTGTGTTCACCCGTTAAAGCGATAATTATGTCCGTAGAGTGGTGATTTGTAATGTTTTACTGGACGTTTCGTCTTATGTGCGGTAAAGTTTTCTGTATGCAAGCCTCTTCTTGGTTGTTGCTGTCATCTCGGGGTGAATGACAGTACGATCCAAGGTAGTGCACGCCCTGTCCTAAAGCGGTGTGTCAGGAGGCAAAACCCCTGCAGCGGAAGGTTGTGCCGTGAAGAATTTTTTTTATATTTGCATCTCGTCTTGTATCGTGGTGCTCTCGCTAATCAGTTGTGGAGGGTCAGAAGAACAGAGCGTGGTGAACATTCCTGCCACCCCCGTTCTGACAACCCCCAGTTTTACTGTTGCCCAGACAAAGACCGAGATAGTGGTCACAGACTCCATCAAGGACATGCCTAAGCCTGTCTCTCTTGATGAGCGCTTTAGCTATACCTATGGCTATATGCTCTACTCGACCATGAGACAACAGGGCTTTGACAACCTTGACAGTGAATTCTTTGCCAAAGGGGCCCTCGATGCCCAGACGGGTTCGGGGTACTTCTCCCAAGATGAAATGTCCAAAGTCCTGTATGAAGTGCAGAACAAGATGTTGGAGGTCGCTCAGACCGAGCAGAATGCCATCGCCAGCGAGAACCTTGAACAAGCTGAGTCCTTCCTTGCCCTCAACAAGAATCAGAAAGGGGTAAAGGTAACAGACTCAGGGCTTCAGTATAAGGTTCTCATTGAAGGACAGGGTGCCAAGCCCACCGGCCTTCAGATGGTTGAACTCGATTACCAGATGATCTTGCTCAATGGGTATGTGGTGGACTCCTCTTATGAACGAGGCCACTCCTCCCGCTTCCAGTTGCAGGCGATCGGAGTCCCAGGCTTCATCGAAGGGGTGAAACTGATGAGTGAAGGTTCAAAATATCAGTTTTGGATCCATCCCGAGCTGGGGTATGGCAAGGAAGGGACCCAGAACATTGATCCCAATACCTTGCTTATTGTCCAAGTCGAGCTCAAGAGCGTAGAGATCGCTCAATAAAGGCTAGAGAACAGGTCCAACATCTCAGGTAGGCTATGCATCTCATAGGTAGGCTGCACTGCAGTGTTGTTCTTGTGCGATCCTTCCATGTTGATCCAAAGGGTATCAAGGCCATAGGAAAGACCCCCTTGGATGTCGCTGATGAGGCTGTCGCCGATCATCAGACACTCGGTTTTTTCCCCTTCCAAGCCGGCTTTTTCTAGCATGATAGAGAAGAACTGCGCATCTGGCTTCTGAGAGCCTATCTCCTCACTGATGAAGATATCCTTGAAGTACCTACCAGTCTCTGACATCTCAATACGTCCGCGTTGCACATCTGCTATGCCGTTTGTTGCTAGGTAGAGGGTGTATCCTCGCTTGATGAGCTCATCCAGAAGAGGCCGGCTCTCCTGGTAGAGGATACCTTGCTCCGAGAGATAGCTTTGGTAGGTCCTGCTGGCAAGACAGGGGTCAATGGATAGGGATTCAGAAGCAAAGAAATCTTCAAATCGTTTGGTCTTGAGGGTCACTTGTGTGATCTCAAAACGCTCAAAAGCCTTCCAGCACGCTTCGTTGCAGGTTTTGTATGTCTGTAGCTGCTCGTGTGTAGCACTGAACCCAAGCTTTGCAGCCATCTGGTAAAATGCCCGGTTTTCCGCCTCATGAAAATCAAAAAGTGTTCCGTCAGCATCAAAAAAAAGATATCTATACATTGGTGCCTCTACTCCTTTACTTGCTTTGTCGCTCACTGTACCATAAAGAAAAATGGATTATCTGTAAATAATACCAGAAAAAGGAGATTGTGATGGCAGATACATTTATGAAAAAGCATCTTAATACAACGGCAGTGCTTGCAACCATACTTTCGATACTTGGCATCTACATGATGTTTCAAGGGGAGTCGTTTGCAAAGGCCTTTGTCGCCTTACTAGGACTGGGAATGGTGATCACAGGAGTCAACTCCCTCGTCTCCATGCGCATCTATGCATTGGGTCCCCGTAGCAAGAGTGCCTTGATAATCAAGGGCCTTGTCAACATCGCTGTTGGTGTCCTGGTTATTGTCCTTTCGTTGTCCACCCAGAATTTCAGTACGCACATACTGCTCTATATTCTTGCCGTGCAGCTCCTGCTTTCAGCTTTCATATCGGTCTTCCAAGCTATCTACCTGCGAAAAGGCAACATCAGTGTCGCTCCCTTGCTTTCGGAAGCGCTCTTCTCCGTTGTCCTTGCCGTCTTGTTCTTTGCATTCCCCACCCAGATAGGAAGCTTGCTTCTCAAACTGGTCGGTGTCGTATTGCTTGCCTCGGGAGTGGCGATGTTTGTCTGGTCGATGCGAATACGCAAGCTCTCCAGACAGTACAGCCACACCATAGAAGGTGAGGCTGAAGTAGTAGGCGAGCCAAGTTCACACGAAGACAAGTCCTGATCAGGGGACTAGGAAAGTCCCTAGGACACCAAACCTAGATACTCCCTTTTCATCCGGAGCAGACTCTCCTCCAATGGTCAGCATTGCTGATTCAAGGGGGAGAATTTTTCTGCTGTAGATGTATTCGACCCGTTCACTCCAATCCGGAGTGACAAGCGTATTGCCTGCATTGGTCGCTTCGCTGAAGTGGGAGAAGCGGTAGGTGTCGTAAAATCCCTCGTCCTCCAAGAAGGCAGACAGTGGCCAGAGATAGTCTATCTGGCGATATGCTACAGGACTGAATGTATTCCAGTCACGATAGGATGGCTCGTATAGGGAAGCCCCCAAGAGGGTGGCTACCGTGAGTGATCCCTCTCCAAGCATTTCCTGAAGATGGGTGAGTCTGTCTTCTGTAAGCTTTTTCTGTGTTTCCTGCCAGGCATCTCCACGAGCAAATTGTTGTAGGACCTGGTATTCTGGAAGGTTAGCCACTATGAGGCGCAGGTTCTTCTTCTCCTGGTACTGGATTTCAGCACCATAGTTGCTCAACTCCTGGATGGGGAAGTTGGTTATGATGGCCCCTGTGCTGAAGAGTGCTGCATTCGAGCGCATCTCCTTAACCAGGGCTATGACATTCTCCATATGCCCGGTTACAAAGATAATGGGAATCTCTAGGTCGCTAATGCTCTTATGCACCTCTGCGACGATTTTGCTGTCTTTCCAGGGAACATCATCCAAGGGAAGCATCAGGGCTCGGAGCTTTTCTCCCTCTTTGGCGAGAGAGGTGCTCTTCTCTGTCTTATAGAGCCTTGGGAAGGTTATCTGGTCGAGGGGTGGAATTTGTCTCCACTCTTTTTCCAGTTCCATGCGCTTGGACTCCTCTTTGGAGGCTAGGCGATTCTCCTCGGCTTCCTGTTCCAACCGCTTAGCCAACTTCTCCTGTTCCAGGCGTCTTGCTTCGTCGCTACGCAACTGTTCGAGTCGGACCTTCTCTTCGATGGTCAGTGTCTTCTCTTCAAGCTGGGCCTTGAGCATGTTCTTCTCTGAGGCAAGGGCATCACGTTCGTCGCTGAGTTCTTGCCAAGCGGAGAGCCGTTGGCTCTCTTGTTCCGCTAGCAGGGTCTCTTGCTCTTCTTCGAGGAGCCGGCGTTCAGCCTTTTGCTCCTGTTGGAGTATTCTGTTCTCTTCTATGAGGCTTTGCAGTTCAAATATCTCGTTTGCAAGCTGTGCATTCTGTTGTTTAAGTTCCTCAATGCGTTCTACACTCTCTTGGGATGAAAGTTGGGTGTCGAGGGTTATTTCCTCTTTTTCCAAGGAGAGCTCTGTAAGGGTGTCAACAAGTTGCTGATTCTCTTCGATAGCTTGTTCTAGACGACTGTTCAAATCAGCCAGTGAGTTTTCGAGCTCCTTTTCCCTTGCGGTGAGAGCTACAAGTCTCTCATCTCGCTCTGCTTGTTGCTGCTCAACAAGGGTAGCTTGCTCTTGTTGTTCCTCAATGGTTTTTTCCCTCAGCAAGGCTTCTTTTTCCTCTTGCAGGACAGAGTATTTGGTGATGATTTTCCCTTCAGTGACAGAGGGTATGGGTTCAATGGCTGCTTTTCCCTTGGATGCCGAGTAGCTCTGGCAGCCCATAAGGAAGAGAGGCAATAGTGTGCACAGTAGGATGATGGTACGTCGTCTGTTCATGATCTGTTCCTTAGGTGGTGAAGAAGGCTTCCGCCCGTTTTTTTGCATCTGCTTTTTTACGTTCTTCCTCTAGGTTGTCTTCACCCAACATAAAGAAATCACAAAAGTTCGCCTCTTTTTTTTCTACGATGAGCTCATCTACCCTTTCGAGGCAGTCATGATAGGCTCCTGGGCTGTAAAACCTGCAGTTGTAGCAACTGTGCAGGGGTTTTTCACAGTTGGGACAGTGGGTGTGTGTTCCTATTATAAGCAGAGGCTCTATTATTGTATGGCAGTGATGACATGCTTTCATATTCAGAATTCCAGTTGTTTCCCATACTTGGCCATTTCGCCCTCAGCATAGGTCTCTTTGGTGAATCCAAACTTCTGCCCGTCTTTTGTATATCGGGGGATGATATGGATATGGAGGTGGGGAACCTCCTGTCCGCTAGCTGCGCCGTTGTTGATGACCAAATTAGTTCCATCACAACCCAGGGAGGAGCGCAGTTTCTTATCAGCTTGTTGTGCGATGTCCATAAGATGGTTCAATGTTGGCAGGGGGCACTCGTTGAATGTGGGGTAGGGTTCGCGGGAAATGACCAGCAGATGCCCCTTATGTACAGGATTGGTATCCAAAATAACAGTACAGAGTGCATCCTCATGCAATTTTACAGAGGGTATCTCACCTTCTCGTATTTTAGTAAAAATGGTTTTCATGGCACACCTCAACGCTATTGTAGCACACAATTATCTAGTCGGAAAAGGATTGTGTGGGCAAAAGGGATTGCACAAAAACCCCTATTGTAATATTATCCACAAGGTACGCTACGCGACTGGTAGTTTGCGGGCTGTGTTTCTATCCCTTCCTCATTGCAGCATATGGGTATACAGGAAACAAAAGGCTCTTTCAATACGGACAATTAAAGTTGCAGGAATTACTGCAGCATCGCTTTTATTCTATATTACAGAGGTTTAATAATATGGCTGATTTGCAAAACATGAGGAACATCGGAATTAGTGCCCACATTGACTCGGGTAAAACTACTCTCACCGAACGCATCCTCTACTACTGCAATAGAATCCACGAAATACATGAAGTTCGTGGTAAGGACGGCGTTGGAGCCACCATGGATAGCATGGAGCTTGAGCGAGAACGTGGAATTACAATTGCTTCCGCTGCAACAAACGTTTTGTGGAAGGACACTGAGATCAACATCATCGATACTCCGGGACACGTTGACTTCACCATTGAGGTAGAGCGTTCTTTGCGTGTTCTCGATGGAGCAGTACTTGTTCTCTGTTCTGTCGCAGGTGTGCAGAGCCAGTCTATCACTGTTGACCGCCAGATGAAGAGGTATCATGTTCCCCGCATTGCATTTGTTAACAAATGTGACCGCACAGGAGCAAACCCCTACCGCGTTCAGAAGCAGTTGGTTGAAAAACTTGGCCTGAATGCAGTACTGATGCAGATTCCCATTGGTCTTGAAGAGAAGATGAAGGGAGTTGTGGATCTAGTTGCCATGAAGGCCCTCTACTTTGACGATGGTCCTACTGAGGATGCAATGCGCATAACAGAGATTCCTGCCGAGTTGCTCGAAGAAGCCAAGGCGAAGCGCGAAGAGATGCTTGATAGCGTCTCCATGTGCTCTGACGCGGTTATGGAAGCTATGCTCGAAGATACCCTTACCGAAGAGCTTCTCAACACTGAGATCCGCAAGGCAACCATTGCTTTACAGCTTGTTCCTGTCCTTATGGGCACTGCCTATAAGAACAAGGGTATCCAGGCCCTGCTCAATGCAGTTGTCAGCTACCTTCCCAACCCAGGGGACGTAACCAACAAGGCTTTGGATCTTGATAACAATGAAGAGGAGATTATTCTTCCTTCTGACGAGAACCTCCCTCCTGTTGTGCTTGCTTTCAAGCTTGAGGATGGTCAGTATGGTCAGCTCACCTATATCCGTGTCTATCAGGGAAAGGTGAAGAAGGGTGATGAGCTGTTCAATACCCGTAGCCATAAGAAGTTCAGAGTTGGACGCCTTATCAGGATGCACTCCAATAACATGGAAGACCTCACTGAAGCAGGATGTGGTGAAATTGCCGCCCTGTTCGGTATCGAGTGTGCTTCCGGTGATACCTTCTGTGACCCCAAGTTGAACTACTCCTTGAGTTCCATGTATGTTCCTAACCCTGTCATCTCGCTGGCTATCAAGCCACTTGATAAGAAGGCAGCAGACAATATGGGTAAGGCTCTCAACCGCTTTACCAAGGAAGACCCCACATTCCGCACCTATGTTGATCCTGAGTCAAATCAGACGATCATCCAGGGAATGGGAGAACTGCACCTTGAAGTCTATGTCGAGCGCATGAAGCGTGAGTACAAGGCCGAAGTTGAGATTGGAAAGCCAGAGGTTGCTTACCGTGAGGCTATCACCGAGCATGCAGCATTCAACTACACCCATAAGAAGCAGACCGGTGGATCAGGACAGTATGCCCGCGTTGCCGGATATATTGAGCCCCTTCCAGAGACTGTTGAGGGTGAAGATCCTAAGGACTACGAGTTTGGTGATGAGATCAAGGGTGGGTCAATTCCTACCGAGTACATCCCCTCTTGTGATAAGGGCTTCCAGCTTGCCATTAAGAAGGGCACCCAGGTCGGGTTCCCCATCCTTGGCGTCAAGGCTGTTGTCAACGATGGTGCCTGGCACGCAGTTGACTCTTCTGACCAGGCTTTCCAGACTGCATCACTCAATGCTTTCAGGGAGGCTTTCGAGAAGGCCAAGCCTGTTATCCTTGAGCCTATCATGAAGGTTGAAGTTGTAGCTCCCACTGAGTTCCAAGGAAGTTTGTTTGCTTCAGTCAACCAGAGACGTGGTATCATCGTCAGTTCTACTGAAGATCTTGCCATGTGTACTGTGTATGCTGATGTCCCCCTTTCCGAGATGTTTGGGTACTCAACTACGTTGCGTTCCCTAACTCAGGGTAAGGGTGAATTCTCCATGGAGCTTAGCAAATATGGCAAGGTTCCCATGAGTGTTTCCGAAGATCTTAAGAAAGAGTATCAGGAAAAACGCAAGAAAGAGCAGAAATAATCTCTCTTGTACCAAGTATATCCCCTCTTGCAGAGTATCCTTTGCAGGGGGGGCTTTTATTTGGGACTTCCAGTTTGGTGCAAATTCCTACCCAATTGAACTTTTTTATAGTATACTGGGTTCAGAACAACAAATCTTCTGGGAGGTGAGCAATATGGAAATCCAAGAGTTGAACGACTTGAGTCCGCTTCGTGTTTTTGAGGAATCCCTTGATGGAGGACTCGGTCGTGGTAATCTAGGCGTACTTGTTTCTCGTCATGGTGTAGGAAAGACAGCGTGTCTGGTACACCTAGCCACCGATAAGCTTCTACGAGGCCAGCATGTCATTCACGTTTCCTTTTCCGGCAACGTC
>CAYXYD010000059.1:0-1800 GCA_964469205.1 uncultured Sphaerochaeta sp.
TATTCAGGCTTTCCCTATCTTTTGGCCTATATTCTACGAGAGTAATACCACCTAAGAACAGACCAATGAGTACGAGTAAAGAAACTAAAGCGATAAGTATTTTTTTTATCATTCCAATCCTTCTTTTCATTTTAGATATATGTTTACACAACTTATAGAACTTGTAACCTTTTTTCTGGAAGGCTACTCATGTAAGGCTCTCAGATCAGCTAGATATCCATCTTTTCCAATGCCTGATGGTTCTTTGTTACCATCGCAGGTGTTAGACGATTCATCTTTGCAAAGAGGATGGCACCGGTCAGGAAGAATGCTGCTGGTATGATGCCCATGTGGACTTTGATGCCGAACTTTGCCAGTGGTGTTATCGCATCAGGATCGAACTTGGTGAGGGTATGCACTACAAAGAAGACAATTGCCTGGCTTGCATAGCTGAAGCGCATGAAGAAGGCTCGTATCCCTAGGATCACGCCATCGTCACGGCGTTGCTGCTTTACTACCAGGTTGTCCACCACATCGGCCATAGCTGGGCTCATGAAGGTCCAGAAACCACCAAAGCCCAAGCCCCAGAGGGCAATGGTGATGATGAAAGCCAGTTGGCCTTGGACAAAGGTAAGGGGAATGGCGAACACTGTCATGAAGAGGGCACAGATGATCAGCATCAATTGGTTGTTCTTCAACCGCTTGGCAACTTGGGTCCAGAGGATTATGGAGACTAAGGCTCCGATAAGCATTCCTGCAAAGATTGGGGTTGCCTGACTGCTCTCTTTCTCCAGTACATACTTGACCACATAGTTGATGCTGCTGGTCATGCACATGGTTCCACTCTGATAGAGAAACAGGAAGAGCACGAAGGCAAGGAGGTTCCTGTCTTTCAGTGCATGCTTCATCTGGTGGAAGAAAGAGGGTGCGTCACTTTCCTGTTGCTGTTTGACAAACCGAGCGACCATGTCCTTGGTCTCAAACACGCCGTAGCTGACCAATAGGGTTCCTGCCATGCTTATGCCGGCAATGACCAGGCCACAGGTCATGTAGCTCTGGCGGTCTCCATAGGAGAATACCAAGGGAGGGATGATGAAGCCTGCTGCTATGCCGAGCACGCCTATTCCGGTGCCGATGGCAGCGGTGCTGGTTCTCTCTTTCTGGTCCCTGAACTTGTCAGGATAGACGCTCTGGTAGTTTACTTCCCACAGCGAATACGCCCCATCATAAAGACAGATGGTCAAGACCATCCACAGGAATACGGGAAGTGGGTTCTCCTTGGCATTCCAGTGAAGAGGGACTGCAAATATGAGGAAGAAGGTGAGGCTGGACAGGACAAGGCCGATGATGATCCAAGGGAATCGTCGGCCCAGCTTCTTGGAGAAGGGAGCTGCCTTGTTGGTCACATACCCGATTATCGGGTCGTTGAGGGCATTCCACAGCGAATATATGATGGTGGCCAAGGCAGCATATCCTGCTGCAAGGCCAACCTCAGTCTCATAGAACATGAAGACGATGGAACCGAAAGCACCTGTAAGAAACTCTGCGATGAACTTGCCAAACCCATACGACGCCATGATACGCTTCTTGACCATGAGGACCTTCCTTGTGTAGTTATCTCTTTATACCGCGTGTTGGGTTGTTTGTCAAAATATCATCACTACATTAGCTATGGTAGTGCTTTATTCTATCGTTTTTTTTTATAGTTTTTGTTTTTCTCTTATCACTTTTCTGGGGAGAACCTCACAACCATATGAACCTGGGCTGGCTGGGAAGAGGAAAGATTGGCGATGGAGTGCTCGATATCACAATGGTAGACAA
>CAYXYD010000059.1:1900-14141 GCA_964469205.1 uncultured Sphaerochaeta sp.
GGCTGGGAAGAGGAAAGATTGGCGATGGAGTGCTCGATATCACAATGGTAGACAAGAAAGTCCCCTTTGTGAAGCTCTGCAGTGTTTTCCCCTACTGTCACCTCAACAGCACCCTTGACCACAGTCAGGTACTCCTGGGTCCCTGGATAGTGAGGCTCACTCTCAAGCTTGGAGTGTCCATCAAAAGAGACCAGATACATCTCAAGCTCCTCCACCATATGTAAAGGGGAGAGAATCTTGATGGTGACACCCTTGTCGCGAGTCTCCAGCTTTGGCCCCTCATCACCGGCTGGGTTGATGGAGAAGACTCTCTTGGGTTCGCCTTGCGCATCCAGGAGGTCATTGAGCTCTACATTTAGGCCTCTGGCTATTTTCCACACCGTTGCGACAGTAGGATTGACCTTGTCGCTTTCGATCTGGCTGAGCATGGCCTTAGAGACGCCCGACCTCTCTGATAGCACGTTGAGAGTAAGTTTCCTGCTGTTTCGTAACCGTTGTATGTTCTTGCCGATTGCAGGAGGGTTGATTTCCATGGTGACTCCTTCCATTGAGTTTGACATAGTGAAAATTGTTTAATATACTGAACACGTATATTGTAATATTGCTCTGCGCTATTGTCAAGGAAAGGCATTTTCGGAGGTGTTTATGAAACGGATATTGATTATAGGTTCACTTGGGCAGCTTGGTTCAGAAATAGCATACGAATGTCGCAAACGGTATGGCAATGACAATGTTGTACTGACCGATATACGAGATGACATCAATTTGCCTCTGGTACAGGGTGGCCCCTTTTACAAGGTTGATTGCAGAGACGGGGAGACTGTCCTTGAGATTGTGAAGAAACACAACATAGACACCATCTACCATCTGGCAGCCATACTTTCGGCAACTGCTGAGCGCAATCCGCTCAATGCATGGAATATCAACATGGATGGGCTGATGAACACCCTCGAGATAGCGCGCCAGATGGGCTGTGCTGTCTTCACCCCTTCCTCCATCGGTGCCTTTGGTCCTACAACCCCCAAGAAGTTTACCCCTCAGGACACCATCCAGCGTCCCACCTCCATCTATGGCGTTACAAAGGTTGCAGGCGAGTTGCTTTGCGATTACTATAACCATAAGTACGATGTGGATACACGAGGCGTCAGATTCCCTGGGGTCATCAGCAATCTGACACCCCCAGGCGGTGGTACCACCGACTATGCGGTGGAGATCTACTACGAAGCTGTGCGCAAAAGGCAGTACACCTGTTTTTTGCGAGGGGATACCTACCTGGATATGATATACATGCCCGATGCAGTCCAGGCAGCCATCCAGATCATGGAAGCAGATCCTAGCAGGCTGCGCCACCGCAATGCCTTCAACATCGCTGCCATGAGCTTCTGCCCAGAAGAGCAGGCTGCCTACATAAGGACCCATATCCCCGACTTTACCATCTCGTATGAGATAGACCCGGTCAAACAGGCGATAGCCGACTCCTGGCCGGATGCACTAGAGGATTATGCAGCGCGTGTCGAGTGGGATTGGAAACCCAAGTATGAACTTGCTGCCATGACGGCGGATATGCTTGATATCATCAGAGGGAGGGAGAAAGATGAATAAGATTGTCGAAAAAGAACTGCAGGAATTTCTTGACCAACTGAAAAAGGAAGGCCTGGATAAGAAGGAGAGAGTTCTCTCCAGTAGCCAGGGTGCCTCAATTGAAGTGGGCACCACAAGCGTACGCAACTTCTGTGCAAACAACTACCTAGGCCTCGCTAATAACCATGAGATTGTCGAAGCTGCCAAGGGTGCTATGAACCGATGGGGCTTTGGCCTCTCATCTGTAAGGTTTATCTGTGGAACCCAAGGTATCCACAAGGAGCTGGAAGGGAGGATTAGTACCTTTCTCAAGACAGACGATACCATCCTCTTCTCCTCCTGCTATGATGCCAATGGGGCTCTCTTTGAACCTTTGTTGGGCGAAAAGGATGCAGTCATCAGCGATGAGCTCAACCATGCATCCATCATCGATGGTATCCGCCTTTGCAAGGCGAAGCGGCTACGCTACAAGCATAGCGACATGGCATCCCTTGAGGCCTGCCTTATTGATGCCAAAGGATCAAGAAGGATCCTCATTGCAACTGACGGGGTGTTCTCCATGGATGGTGATATAGCCAAGCTCAAGGAGATCTGTGACCTTGCAGACTCTTATGGGGCTATGGTCATGGTCGACGACTCCCATGCCACCGGCTATATCGGAGCGCATGGTCGTGGTACCCCTGAGGCTTGCAAGGTCGAAGGTCGTATCGACCTTATCAGCACTACCTTCGGCAAGGCATGTGGCGGAGCCAGTGGTGGATGTATCACAGGACGCCAGGTCCTTATCGACCTCTACCGCCAGAGGGCAAGGCCCTACCTGTTCTCCAACACGTTGGCCCCTGCCATTTGTGGCGGGACGCTTAAGGTGCTGGACATCATCGAGCGCGGGGACGTCAAAGGGGCACAAACCCTGGAGAATGCCCACTATTTCAGAAAGAAGATGGAGAAGGCTGGCTTTGACTTGGTCAAAGGCGATACCGCCATTGTCCCTGTTATGATCTATGACGAGGTAAAGGCTGTGGAGATGGCTGACAAGCTGCTCGCCGCCGGCATCTACGTCATAGGCTTCTGCTTTCCTGTCGTTCCCAAGGGGAAGGCAAGGATCCGAGTCCAGCTATCGGCAGTACATACAAAAGAAGACCTTGACGCTGCCGTCAAAGCCTTCATTGCAGTGGGGTCTGAGATGGGACTGATCTAGGAGAAGATCTTCTTTTCCAAGGCCTGCCCATACTCCTTCAGCTTGGAAAGCACCAGTTTGTCTTCTGCACTAACTGCGGTGCTTTCCAGGTTTTTCTCTACTTTTCGTTTGAAGAAATTCCAGTTTATCTTAATCGTCCCTGGGGGATTGAGCGTTCTGTTTGCACAGAAACTCCTCCACTTGATCTTCTGAGCATCAGTGAGGACATCGCTCCAGTTTCTTGCCACATGCCTGAACAGCATCTGTGGACAACGGTCATCCTCAAAGTCGAGGTTGAGCTTCAGCTTGTCCTTTGGATCTGCTTTGCGGATGAGGTTGAACCGTTTCTGGTCCTCATTGGGGAAAAATCCGTCATACAGTTGGAAATCCACATCCTTCACCGATTCGAAGCTATCGGTGATATCCCTGCCTACCAATAGGAGATTGGTGTTTCTGATGATCTGCTGGTGGCGTGCAAGAGCCGCTCCCTTGTCCAGACCCAACTTGATGGCAAGTTCATCAGTCAGGACCGAAGCGGGACTGACAAAGGGGCACTTGTTCACCGCAAGGGTAAAGACACCATCGACTTTGAAGATGTTCTCACTGGTTGCCTGGAATAGGGGCGTGGTGTCCTTGCTCAGGTCAAAGCAGAGAATGCTGTTGGGATTCTCCTTCAGGTGGGTTATCGGGGTGATAAGGCGAGAGCACCCATCCTTTCTGCTGAAAAAGGATGCAGTATAGAGCACAGGATCGCCAAATGGTGTCTCGACCACAGCCTTCACCTTCGCCTTGGTGCGCAGGTTGAAGTAGTAGGAGTAGAGCTTGGGCTGGCTTTTCTTGACCAGGCGGGCGATGGCTATGGTTGCCTTCACATCCACCAATGCGTCATGAGCCCCTTCCTGAGGTATGCTGTTTGCTTCAGTAAGGGCTGTAAGCTTGAAAGTGGGGTTTCCTGTCTCCTCTTTTCTGGGAGGCCAGGTTATGCCTTCAGGCCTTAGGTCGTATGCTGCCCTGACCAGATCGATGATATCCCATCTGGAGCAGTTGTTGTCCCACTCGCGCTTGTAGGGGTCCATGAAGTTGCGATACAGGGCGTTTCGGATGAACTCGTCATCGAAGCGTATGTTGTTGAAGCCAGCCACCACGGTGTTGGGAGTGGAGAATTCTGCATTGATACGCTCGATCATATCGCTTTCGCACATACCCTTTTCGTTCACCTCTTGCGGGGTGATGCCGGTAATGAGGCAGGACATTGGGTCAGGGAGGTAGTCGTCGCTCATCTTGTTGTAGAGGATTATGGGCTCGCCAATGGGATTGAGGTCGTAGTCGGTCCTCTGCCCAGCAAACTGTGCTATCCTGTCGTGGCGGCTATCGAGGCCGAATGTTTCAAGATCATACCAGAATATGGTGCCTTTTCTATAGTTTTGGTTCATGTCACTAGTATACCACAGAACTCATTTTGTGTCTTTTTTCTCAATTCAGTTGTTCTCTTTGTTTTAGTGTCATAATATGGAGAAGAGTTGTATATGAAAAAAACGATACTAGTCATGATGATCCTATCCCTCTGTTTTGGAGCTTTTGCCAAACCATCGGCAAATGATGTCACTGTAGCTCTTGCCGCCATAACAGATTCTACCATTGCCTCTATCGCTGGATTCTTGAACAATCCACCTTTGGAGCTTCCCGGCCTGCGTCTCATGTTCCGAGAGAAAGAGAGTCTTCCCTATACCTTGATCTTCACTGATTCTGATCTGGGGAAATATCTTCCCATATTCGAGACGACTAGAGCCAAGCTCGGAGAGTCCTTTTTCGCTTCGTTGATGCGTTCTGTCAAGGGTCCCTTGAATGATATTGCCCTGCAATATCTTACTGCTCACGAATGGGAAGATGGCCATGCTATCCTCAATGGGGTAGCGGTCCCCTATTTTGATGAGGGTGTCACCGTAGCATCCCTTATGGGGTCTGCCTTGATGAACGGGGGCATAAGCCCCATTGCAGTTGCTGTGGATGTGCGTGTCTCTGGGCGCAGGGTAGGTGAACCGGTATCGGTAAAAGGGGTGTTCATCATCCAAAGCGATGAACAAGGATTTTTTGAGATTAGACCAGTTGAGCTGACAATAAACGGAGAGGCTCCGAATGTTTGATAACCAGGAGGGTGTATGGTAGATATCATAGCGAAGAGTGAAGTATTTCTTGCCAAGTGGGGGGTCTCCCCGTCGAGCATTGATATGGATGAGTTGCTCTCACAGTTCAAGGATGAGATGGAGAAGGGGCTTGCAGGAGTGGGAGAAAGCTCCCTGCAGATGATACCTACCTATACCAAGGTCTTTGATAAGGTGAAGAAAGGGGAGAGTGTCATCGTCCTCGATGCGGGTGGGACGAACTTCAGGACCTGTCTGGTTACCTTTGATGAGATGGGCATAGCCCATATCGAGAACTTCAGGAAGACCGCCATGCCAGGGGTCAAGGAAGAGGTCACAGCCAAAGAGTTCTTCACTACCTTTGCCGATGAGGTCGAGCGCCTCATTGACAAGAGCGACAACATTGGATTCTGCTTCTCCTATGCAGCTACCATAACAGAAAACCATGATGGCATCCCCATTGTCTTTTCCAAGGAGATAAAGGCCTCTGAGGTCATAGGACAGCCGGTAGGGGCGAACCTGCTAGTCGAGCTAGCCCGTCGTGGCTACGACATCTCCAAGAAGAAGGTCGCGGTCCTCAATGATACGGTTGCAACCCTTCTGGCAGGGACTGCTACCTCCTCTGAGGTTCCCTACAGCGGATACATCGGCTTTATCTTGGGAACAGGAACAAACACAGCCTATGTGGAGCAGAATGCAAAGATTGGGAAGATAAGTCAGTTTGAGGGAAGTCAGATCATCAACATCGAGTCAGGCAACTTCGACTACTGTCCAGGTCCTTTGGATCGTGCTTTCTTTGACTCAACCAAGCAGCCCGAGCAGTACCATCTTGAGAAGATGATCAGCGGAGCATACCTTGGTCCCTTGAGTAACATTGTCATTGAGAAGGCGATCGAAGAGGGCCTGCTCAGTGAAACCTTTGCAAAGAGATTCAAAGAAGTGGCTCCTATCAACACCACGGTAATGAGCAACTACCTTGAGATGCCCTTCAACAAGGGGTATGCCTTGGTAGCATGCTGCGAAGGCAACGAGGACGATGCCATCGCCCTGTGGACCATCATCAATTCGATCATAGCTAAGGCTGGCAAGCTCACCGCTGCCAACCTTGCTGCAACGGTGCTGAAAAGCGGTGCAGGTACTGATCCACGGCGCCCTATCTGCATCAATGCAGATGGCACGACCTTCTACAAGACTGAGTACCTGAAGAAGTATACCGAGTACTACCTGCACAAGTATCTGCAGTTGGAGAGGAAGCGGTACTATCATTTTGTGCGTATCGATGATTCGCCGACCATTGGGGCGGCCATTGCTGGGTTGAGTCTCTAGGACTGCTGGTCCCAGGCAACAAAATTATTGCATTGTAGTGAAATATGGGTGGAGGTGGTCTCCACCCATATTTCATGCTACCCTTCTTCTATGGCAGACCGTTTTTCTCCCGCACAAAGAAGCAAGATAATGCGTTCCATCAAAGGACGGGACACCAAGGCAGAGCTGCTTGTCAGGCGCTTCTTGTTCAAAAAAGGACTTCGCTACCGCACCAATGACAGGCGCCTGCCAGGAAGTCCTGACATTGTCCTGCCCAAATATAAGAGTGTGGTCTTCGTCAACGGTTGCTTCTGGCATGGGCATGAGGGGTGCTTTCTTTTCGTGCTTCCTAAGACAAACTCTCTGTTTTGGGCAGAAAAGATAGAAAAGAACAAGGCCCGTGATGCTAAAAACATCTCCACCCTCATTTCTGATGGGTGGAGAGTGTTTGTTGTCTGGGAGTGTGAACTGAAAACCCGCTCAAGGCGGGAAGCTACCCTCGAGGGGTTGGTCAATGAGCTTTGGACTTTGGATTGACCATAGCCAGCTCATTTGCCTTTGCTATGAGGCTTCTCTGCCATTCGATGAGGTAGTCATGGCGTCCTGCATCCGATCCTTGGCAATCGGCAAGGACGCGGAAGACCGGTTCAGTCTTGCTTCCTCGCATCCAGATGAAATCTGTCTCTTCGCCTTGCGCATTTAAGAAGATAATCTTGTATCCTCCACTGAAAGGTTCAAAGCGATTCTCCTCTCCTGCTCCCTGATAGAGGTTTGTCCCCTCCATCTGGTATATCTTATAGGTTGTGATGCCCATCGCCTTGAGTTCTTCCTTCCTCGTCTCCCACTCCATCAGGAAGAGTTCTTCATAGGCTTGTTTCAAAGCACGTTGTGGAGAGCTGACCTGCATCTTTCCCTTGTCGGAAAAGGAGGGGGTTGTGACGAAACAGGGTAGGGATTCTATGATGGCTTCCAGATTTGCCTTGTGGGGCAACCTGGTTTTGCTTACCCGGGACCAGAGGTTGGCCAGTTCTTCCCCCGTTACGAGCTTGATCAGACTCATCAGGGTATTCATGGGATCGCGTACCTTTGCAGGGTGGGTTATGTTTCCCCCGTTGGAGCCTTCTCCCAGAATGGGGACCAGATACCCTTGGGCACGTTTCATATTTGCCAGTTCGACGACATTGGCTTCGCCGACTTCAGAGCGGAACACCTCCACACCGAGCTCTTCACATATCCTATCGATGCGCATGGATGTCGATCCATTTACTGCAACAGCCAGTTTGGCCTGAGGGTTCTCAAGGTGTGCCTGACAGAGCTCTGCGAGCACCACCAGGGAGAATACGCTCTGAGCTTCCAATATCTCAGCCTTGCCTGTGCTCTCTCTGATGTAGACTAGGTTCCCCCGGTCCCCATCGTTGTCCGGGACATAGCCCAGGAGGTATGCACTGTCTTCTGCGTAAAGTTCTTCAAGGGTTTCCCTACACAGCTCAAGGTTCTCCCCTTCGGGTACTATGCCATGGACCACTTGACCCACTTTGTTGTTGAGCATGGACACTTTGAGCCCAAGGGACTTGAGAAAAGCAAAGTCAATGCTGACTGATCGTGCACTGCCGTTGAGCTCTCCGAGGATACCCAGAGGTTTTATCTCTGTGTTTGCTATGACTGATCGTGAGAATGCATAGTGGTCTTTAGTGTTGGAACTCTTGCTGGCTGTGGTGAGTATGAACTCTTCATATCGCTCTAGACTCTGCTGCTTCTGGCTTTTTACCGAGTTTAGGACATCGAGGTAATGGTTGCCATTAAGGGAGGCAGAGAGCTCCTGTAGGTATGTGAGGACCCCTTCCTCTTCAAAGAGGGAGAGAAAGATATCAGTAAGGCGTTTTGATTCAGATCCTGGGTACACGCCCCCTGCCTTGCCGAACTTGAAGCCGTTGTGGCCTATGGGATTATGGCTGGCAGAAACATAGAGGAACGCATCAGCCTCTTCGGGATAAAGGTTGCAGTCTGCCATGATCTCAGGGGCAGCACAGATGAAGAGGTAGCGAACCTTGCAGCCAAGGCTAAGCAGAGTCCTGCAGATAAGGTCCCCTATCAGGCGTCCGGTAGGGCGGGCATCGAGGCCGACCAGGATGGTGGGGCTACTCTCAGTAGGGGAGGCTGCAAAGGGGTACTCTCTCTGTATGGCTTCCTTTTGGGCAAGCGGGGTTCCAAGATGTCTTGCCAAGGCAAGGGCGACAAACGTGGTGATGGCACCATCAGCATGGGAGATGCTCTTGGTAGAGTCTTCTTCATTACCACCCTCTGCAAAGACTTTTCTCCACCCGGAAGCTGAGAGAATCATGGAAGAGAGAGATTGTTGTATTTCTTCTTTGCTGGGTTGGGGGAAAGCAAGAATGTCAAACTGGTCGTCTGCTATGGTAAGGTGGCTGAGATGGTCATATATTAGCATCGAATCCTCCATGGGCCGAGTATATCATATATTGCAGAGTTTGCAGATGTGTTGTAGGCTGATTTTTATGATACCAACGTGTGCTGCTTTTCATGATTTGTGCTGTTATGCCAAGAGCTCTCTTACTGTGGTCATCCCCACCCTCGAGGTTCTGGGAGTTGAAGTCTGTCCTCTGCCCACCGCCTTATTGTCCACACAGACTGACGGGTTTCAACGCTACCATTTTGAAGAGAACACCGAGTCACTGCTTAAGATTCTCAAGCATTGGGATTATCTCGACCTCGGCTTCGATGCCATCTATTCGGGCTTCCTCGGTTCGCACGAACAGGTCGATCTTGTCCTGCATTTCATCGAGAAACAGAGAGCAGAACACAACCTCCTGGTTGTGATAGACCCGGTCCTTGGGGACGGGGGAAAACCCTATGCACCGGTCGATAAGAAGCTCATCAGCGAGATGCGCAATCTAGTAAGGGAAGCAGACCTCATAACCCCAAATACCACCGAAGCGGCCCTGCTTCTGGAACGACCCATGCAGAAGAATTTTACCAGGGAGGAGATTCTCCTCTGGGCAAGAGAACTCTCCCAAAGTATCGGCAGTTCTGTAACCATCACCAGCGTTCCCATAGGGGACGAGCATGCCGTGGCATACTGTCATGATGGTGATTGCTCTCTTGTCTTTTACCAGAACCTTGCAGCTTCCTATCCTGGGTGTGGGGATCTCTTTGCCAGCATGATGACAGGTTTCCTTATTAATAAGGTTCCCTTCCAAACCTCTGTTGAGAAGAGTGTCGAGTACAGCTCACTTGCTATCGACCGTACCCTGAATGCAGGCTATGAGAGGCGTCACGGTATCTCCCCATCACTTATATTTCCTTCCCTGATAAAAGAAAGGAGCAACTATGGCTCTTGATTGTCTGGTTGTCGCCTCCAATGGTGGTGAATTGGAAGGATTCCTAACAAAGCCTGATAAACTAGCAGATTATAAGGGCAAGAGCTACCTGCTTACCACTATTGGGGTCTCTCAGGTGCAGAGTGCCCTTAATACCCTATCTGCCATTATGATGTACAAACCCAAGAGGGTGCTTCTGGTAGGCTATGCCGGTGGTATAGACTCTGAACTCTCTATTGGTGATTGCATCCTTGCCACCGAGGTTATTCAGTATGAGCTTGACCTTCGCGCCTTTGGACTGAAACGGGGTGAGACCTTAAGTAGGGTCCCTAATGAAGTGCTTGGTGAGCTTTCCTTGTTCGTCCCTCCCTATGAAGAGGCACTGCTTGCAAGAGGTGGCTCTTCAGACAGGTTTCTTTTGCGTCCCTGGAAGGAGGCAAACCCCTATCTTATCGATGAGTTGGACCTTGGGTTTTCTGATATGGAAAGCTATGGGGTAGCCTTGGCTGCGAAGATGCAGAATATCCCCTGTACAGTGTGCCGTGTTATCAGCGACGATGCCAAAGGCCATCGCCCCAAGAGCTACAAGAAGTTTTGCCTAGCGGCTAACCAGATGTTTGTTGAGGTTCTTTACTCGTTGCTAGAACTTCCCAGTGAGAAATCACCTACCAACTTATAGACCTTCCCATCCTTCTCCAAATTGATCTCCCTTTCAGGAAAATACTGCGGTATGAGTTCGCTTATGATCGTAAAAGTAGCCTCTTCAACTGCCTCTTCGTCTTCTTCCTTTACCTTTGCCAAAGTTCTCATCTCAACCGAAACAATGTAGCCTCTACCATGGTCACTGCCATAGCCTAAGGTGAATTGTGTGCCGGTGGAGAAAAGCCCGTCATAGGCAACACTCGCAGCCTTACCACGTGCGGGCCTGTTCGGATGGCGTGGGTAGTGCGAGCCGAAGCTCTCTTCCAGACGATAATCTAGTTCATCGCACATCTTGCGCATGAGAGCTTCAAGGGCAATCTGTTTTGGGTGGGTGCTCATAGCAACACGCCATCCTTGTCCTTTGGATCTTCCTCTATGTTGTAGCGTTGGAGAAAGGAGTAGTAGGAGGAGAGACCCTCTGCACGAGACCCAGGATCATCATCCTCTGATGGTTTGGGCACCTCATTTTTTTGTGAAGGGAGCAAAGGCTCCACTTCCTTGGGTCCGAGTGTAAGCTGGTCGAAGCTTTTGCGCTTCTTTAGCTTGTCGACATACTCGCGTATGCCCTCATCATGGTCACGATAGATCTGCAAAGCTTTTTCCCTCATCATGGCAAGGGCAGAAGAGCTTGTGGAGTCGAGGCGGACATGTTCGCCAAGAGAGCCATGGATTCGGGTATATTCAATGTCTGGAATATCTGGTGCGATGGCATCGACAGCCTGCAGCTGAGAGCCAGCATATATCTTCTGGATTGGGGTTCCCTTGGCCGGATCTATCCATCCGATGACCCCGGAACCAGCCCCACTGATGGTGAATCCAAAGTCACTGCTAGCTGTGGAGATGGAGAGGATATGGAACTTCTTTGCATTGGGATAGAGTTTTTTGGCTTCTACGTAGGCAAAGAGGGCAGGGTTGTTGGCTACGAGGCCACCATCAATAAGGGTTTGCATGGTCTCTTCCTGGCGATCATAGAGGTATGCCGGCTTGAAGAAGGTGGGAGCTGCACTGGTTGCCCTTCCTGCTTCCCAAAACAGGAAGTCATGGCTGTCCCTGCTTGATAGGGGGAAGGGTCTTCCGTTTGCCACATCGTAGGTCATAAGCATGAGGGGGACCACTGCTTCTGTTAGGGCAATCTTGCCAAAGGTTTTCTTGAGATAACGCTCAAGGGGTTCGCTATCGTACTTGTCGGTGAATATTTGGGAGAATATCCGTCCCTGATTCTTTGGGAAGATCTCCTTACCATGGTTGAGATAGAGCTTTTCCAAGGCACTTGTCTCAACCCCAAAGGGTAGGGTGCCTTTCAGCATCTCTGTGGGCTTTCTTCCCAACATCTTGTCGGTAAAGCTCGGTTTTCCCTGATCATATATGTAGCTGATGAACCTTCCATCGAGGGGGAGATTGGTCTTTTCCACCGGGGCTGCAAGGGCAAGGGCAAGCAAACCCCCTGTGGAAGTCCCTGCTATCAGATCAAAATGTGAGTATAAGGGACGACGATCACCCTGCTCTTCGAGCAAGGTGGATATATTATTGAGGATGACTGCTGGAATTACGCCACGCATCCCTCCTCCATCTATGGAGAGGATGAACCGTTCTTCTGGCTCTTCATCGGGAATGTCTTTTCGGAAAAGGTCGCGTATTACCATAGTATAAGAGTGATATATTTAGCTGATACGGTCAAGCATCCGTAAAACAAAAGCATATTTGGTAGAGAAATACCAAGAGAAGAGTAGGTAAGTAAGCATAATACCATTCCGTAAAAGGAATGGTATCATACATCTATATATGAATTCTACTAGCACATAGTAAAGCCCTAGCGTATCTGTGCCTTGATTCGATAGAATGACAGGCATGCATAGCAACAACGTCTTACAAGCTTATGGAAAGTGCGTTCTCTGTCCAAACCACTGCAAGGTCAACCGCCTCAAGGGTGAGGTTGGCATCTGTGGGGAAACAGACAGTGTACGGGTAGCCTGGTCTGGTCTGCATCGTGGGGAAGA
>CAYXYD010000060.1:0-14131 GCA_964469205.1 uncultured Sphaerochaeta sp.
ATATATAGCAGCATGCCGGTGATACGGTCGATGACATATATCAACCTCATCTCAATGGTTATGTCATCATTGTGGGCTGTAAGGGGCATGTCCACTGCATTGTGGAAACCCATACTTTCGATTATGAGAGCTGTGCCTTCCTTTTCCGGATACAGCATCTTAAGGTAGGTGGGATAGAAGTCCATTCCTACATCCTCCGAGCCCAAGGCAATGAGGAAATCACTTATCTTCTGACTCTGAAGCTTGGCCTTGGGGTACAGGATGCTCGCATAGTTGCCCTCATACCAAGACTGGGCATACATGTATGCCTTCTTGTCGGTAAGGAGCCTGAAATGGATGAGGGCAAGCAGCGTATCCCTCTGGTTGGGCAGGATGTCGTCGAACAGCTCTGAAAAGGGCGTATTGTCCCTCAGATACCGCTCCAGCATGAAGCTGTCCCCGAAATCCAGTATGAGTCTTTCCTTCTTCGCATCAGAGTGCAATATCTCAACCTCCGCCGGAGCGTCGGCATAGCCTCCCTCCAGCGTAAATGAATATATACCCCTTGCCTTGGACTTGAAAACTCCCCGATCCTTGTCCAAGACGATTCCGAGGTTGGCGATATAGAGGTTCTTCTTCTCCCCGTCCACCCTGAGGGAATCCAAAAGCTGGGCATAGGTCTTGTCCTTCTTTGTCTGATACCTGATGAATCTTGCCATGTTTTGCTCTCTTTCTGCATTATCGTTTGTGGTGATAATATTTTATCACCACAAACGATACCATGACAAGGGTGAAATAGCAATAAATTGATGCCATTTCAGGAGTAAAAACAGGGAAAGCTTTGTGTTTTTACAGGATCAGTGAGGAGTTGGGTTGGAACCCTTGCAATCGGTGAGAAAATAGCTCGGAAATGGATTAGAAAGTATGTCCTCCCATCTGATTTGGGGGGAGGCAATGACTATGCATGGCTGTGGGATGAAAGTGCTCGGGAACTATAGCTAAACAGTTGGAACAATGCTAGAGGGAGACGCTGAGAGAACTCAGCTTTTCGCATCCAATCCAAGCTCTCTGTGAAAATACTGCAAGGGTGAGAATAAGCACCAAGGCTGTAATGGTATAGAGGGATTTTTTACTACACGTTGCATTTGCTTTTTGTACTTTTTCAAAAAGCTCTCAAAACGTTGAGTAATTTCATATTCATTTTTTTTCAAAACATCGAATTCATTTTGTCGGATTGTTACAGTATTTTGATCGATATAACGCTTGGTATCTGTAATTACAACAGCTTTGGTGAAATCTAACCCAGAATCACAACCGTTGGCAATGAAACAAAATGTATGCGAAGGCAAATGAGAACGCAACGGTATCGCAAAAGTATTACCCATTACTTGTAAGAGCACTATATAATAAGGCCTAGTTTGTTTTTGAAGTATTTCAGGGAATTGATTTCCATAATCCATATAAAATGCGGGAGTCAAACGATAGAAATTCATATTTCCTCTACCCTTTATTCCAAAACAATGCCCCCATACGAGAGGGGGCATCATCGATTGAGCTTTCTTTTGATTTACGTGATTGTGCTCTACAATCACATCATCGATTGAGCTTTCTTTTATTTAGCCTGGTTGCGCTCTACAACCATCTACATCCTTAATATACATCATTCACCAACAATTGTAAAGATTGAGTAGAAAATTTCAGTACTCACTCTCTCATTGGAATCCTTGAGGAAAAAACTACGATATCACAAACTTGAGGTTTTGATTGAACCCTTACCGGAGAACCAGACAACAGATAGTGGCTATTGGTATAGGGTACCACCATGCTCAGCTATATCTATATGCTATCTTTTTGGTGGAAACCACTCATTTGCCATCAAAGCCCTTGCTTCTGATGTCAGGGGGATGAGGTCGCTTTTATTCAAGAGGTCCATAGTGAATTTACGATTCAGGGCAGCAAAATGCTGTAGCCCAAATCCAATCTTATTGAGATATGAAAAGACCCCAATAGCGCCTGGGGCGAATTGATCGGCCTTTTTGCCATAGAGGGCACGCAAATCAGGCAGGTCCCCAAATATCTCTTCAATCGTTGAACCATAAGCCTTGAATCTTTGGGGCACCTTTCCGCCCTTGATCTGATCCCCAATTGTTTTACCAGTCATGGCCGCAGCCATAGAAGCGCGACACAACCCTATTCCCAGTACATGACCGTCTCCATAGGCAAGACCTTTGAACACCTGGTCCTCACTTGCAAATCCACCGGTCATCACGATAGCAGGTAGGATTAACCCTTCGCCTTGTAGTTGCTCACATAAGCGTACCACAACATCTTCCAAGCATATCGTGGGCAGTGACCACTCGTTCATCATCTTTGAAGGACTGTAGCCCGAACCACCACCAGCTCCGTCAAAGGTGATCATATCAATCTTTGCCGTACAAGCTATCCTGAGCACACGTTCAATATCGACCCTGTCATATCCCGCCATTTTGAAGTAAATGTTTTGGGCACCCATATCTCTCAACTGGGTTATATGAGCCATAAGGGACTCTTCCGTCCACATGGGCAGTCTTCCATAAGTGTAAAAATTCGGACAGACACCGTCCTGATAGGCTTTCTGTATAGCAGGATCACTGGGGTCGGGGAAAACAAGATTACCGCCTTGTTGCTTGGCAAGGGCAGTCTCAAAATCCTTTACCCGTACAGCTGGTTGGGTTCCCTTTGCCCCTTGCCCAAACTTGATTTCAATGGCCTTGGCACCATATTTTTCTATGGCAATTCTGGGAACTCCCAGGAGGTTGTCATCGGCATTACATTGCAGCACTATCTGGGCATATCCTCTGTCATAGTGGTTAAAGCAGTCAAGAGCATTTTTAAGCAAGGGGAAAGCGGTAATCTTTCCCTTGGTGATCTCCAGATCTGGATCTTTGTTTCTGGCATCTTCACCAATTACACAGGTCACCCCTGCCATGGCAGAGCCGGCAAAGTAGTCCTGCCAGTTAAGCTTGACCAGGGCGGGAAGGATGACAGGCAAGGCCATCTTGACCGGATGGAAAGAGCCGTAGGTCCGTTCCAAGTTGACATTAAAGATAGTGGCTTCGTCTTGATTCTCATCAACTCCCTGAGCCCCAAATACACGGCCGTTGATATTGAAGTGAGAAAAATCGATGGGATAGTCTTTTTCCGAAGCGATCTGGTTGTTTCCTGTTGTCGTGGGATAGACTGTTTGCGCCCCCAAAACAGCTGCCTGTGCTAGTTCACAGGTGCCATCACAATCTTGCGTGCAAAACGAGCACATTCCCGACTGGGGAGATATGAAGGTACTACGGTTTTTTGCAAAGGTAAAACCAGAACTTAATCTTGGGGAATAGGACATATCAGCACTCCTTAGTGAAATTGGTTGCTATCAAGCATTCAGCTAAATCAGCTCTTTCTTGCTTGCTCGACAAACTGGATGCGAAGCCCATTGGGATCGAGGATATAGAAGAACCTGACATGCTCATTTGGCTTGAAAGGGCCTCCGATGATGGGGATATCCCGGTCTGTGACGTATTTCATCATGACATCAAGGTCGTCTACAAAGAAGCCCATTGAGATATCCTGGCCGTAGTAGGCTGGCTTTTCACCTTTTCTCCAGATCAGTTCCACTTTTGTCTCACCAGAGCCTAGAAAAGCCAGTTCCATACCGCCTTCAAGGTTTGACCGTCCTTGCAGGGGTAACTGTACAATTTCCTGGTAGAAAGCCAATGACGCTTCCATATCGTTCACTCTAATCGTCGTCCAACTAAAATCCATGTAGTACTCCTTATTTTAATATAGCATCACAAGCTAGCTTTGCAGTTGAAAAAGCTGCTTGCAGGTTATAGCCGCCTGTGTCTCCATCGATATCCAGAATTTCTCCACAAAAATACAATCCTTTCTGCAGCTTCGACTCCATGGTCTTTCTATCTACCTCATCAAGTGCCACTCCCCCAGCGGTTACCATTGCCGCATTGAATCCTTTCTTGCCTGATACGGTGAAAGAGTATTCTGTCAGTAGTTCAATAAGATGCTTTCTTTTGTCTTTGTGTAAGTTTGCACAGGTCTCCTCTTTGGTGAGATTGAGACTATGGAGCAACTGTTCAGCCAGGTGCGCTATGATACCTTCGCCTTTGAGAAGGGTGTAGAGCTGCTTCTTTGGATTGTTGGAGAAAAGCTCAGTCAAATCTTTCTTTAGTTCTTCCTTGTTGGAACAAGGAAGAAGGGAAGCCTGGATACGATCACCTTTTCTTATTTCTCTTGCATTGTTTAGGATTACAGGACCTGAGAGGCCATCATGGGTGAAGAGCATGTCCCCAGTTGCCTGGTTATACCGCTTGGCCTCATCTTTATGGAAGAATTCAACCAGGGATTCCCTGATAGAATTCCCAGCTAGTGCGGTATAAGGATAGTCAGTTACCGTCACTGCCACCAATGCAGGGGAGGGAGAGACAATACTGTGGCCCATCATCTTTGCCAGTGGGTAGCCTGATCCATCACTGCCGGTAGTTGGATAGCTCATCCCACCAGTTGTCAGCGCTACTGTCTTAGCTTGGAACTGTTCATGTCCTGTATCTACAAGGTAGGTATTGTTCCCGTCATCTTTATGTATGGTTATTACCTTGGAATCTACTCTTATGTGAACCCTGCTCTTTGTTGCCTCGTGCTCTAGGAGGTCAACCACAGCCTTTGCACTCATGCATGAGGGAAAGACCTTGCCATCATCACGCTCGACTAGTGGGAGGCCATGGGTTTCAAACCAGAGTCTTGTTTGTTGGGTTGGTAGGTTGAGAAGGGCGGGCTTGATGAAGTTGGTTTGCTCTTTATTGCCAAAGTGCTTGAGAAATGAGGAAGTATCCTTATTGTTGGTGAGGTTACACATTCCTCCTCCTGTGATGAGGATTTTTCCCCCTATTTTTTGGGAGCCTTCCAAAAGCAATATATTCTTTCCTGGTATGTTTGCGGCTAGGAACAGGCCTGCTGCCCCTCCACCGATGATGATTACGTCGTACATACAACCATCATAGCAGAGAAGGGGGAGTGTTTGCCATGTTTGTTGGGCCCGAGTTTAGAAAAGGTTGCCTCTGGTGCTTAACAAACTGAGAAAGATTTTTATGTTGTTAGCTGTCGTAATACGTCCTATACCACTGCACAAACTTCTCCAACCCTACTGCAAGGGGAGTGGAAGGCTTGAAGTCAAAGTCCTCCATCAGAGGCGTAACATCTGCATAGGTCTGATAGACATCGCCTGGTTGCATGGGAAGGAACTCCTTCTTAGCCTTTTGTCCCAGGGCATTTTCCAAAGTTTCAATGAAATACATGAGTTTCTCTGGGCTGTTGTTGCCAATGTTGTAGAGCTTGAACTTGTCTCCATGCTCGTTAGGTACGGGAGGGTTGCACAGGATTCTTTGCAGGGCTTCTACAATATCATCGATGTAGGTGAAGTCACGGTACATGTCACCTTGGTTGAATACCTTGATGCTCCTTCCGGCAAGAATCTTCTCGGTGAAGGAGAAGTAAGCCATGTCAGGTCTGCCATAGGGGCCGTAGACGGTGAAGAATCTCAGCCCTGTGGCAGGAATGCCATAGAGGTGGGAGTAGGAGTGAGCAAGCAGTTCGTTGGACTTTTTGGTTGCGGCATAGAGGCTTACAGGACTGTCAGTCTTGTCTTCTGTGGAGAAGGGTATCTTACTGTTCATGCCATAGACTGAGCTTGATGAGGCGTATACCAGATGTTTGACAGGAAAGTGCCTGCACGCCTCCAGTATGTTGAAGAAGCCCACAAGGTTTGACTGCAAGTAAGCCTGTGGGTTGTCTATGCTGTAGCGCACCCCTGCCTGGGCAGCAAGGTTAACCACTATCTGGGGCTTATAGTCTGCAAATGCACTGTCGAGTGTTTCCTTGTCTGCGAGGTCCCCCTCGATGAAGGTGAAAAGTGAACCATAGGTAGCAAGTATCTCCAGCCTTGAGGCCTTGAGAGTCGGATCATAGTAGTCGTTGAGGTTGTCATAGCCTATGACAGTGCAACCATTTTCAAGCAGGAGCTTTGTAAGATGAAAGCCTATGAAGCCCGCGCTTCCGGTAACGAGATATGTATATGTGGTAGTGAGCTTCTGATAGTCTTTTCTCATGGCATCCCTCTTCTTTTACCCTAACTCTACAGCATAAGGAAGTGCTTGAGTAGTCTAGGTATAAAAAATGGACCCCATTGCTGGAGTCCACTTTTTTGGTCTGGTCGCTTAGAGAGCGCCAAATACAATTTTCAGAACAAACAGGGCAAACACGACCCATGTCATTGCGGATACATCTTTGGACTTCTTAGTGAAAAGCTTCAAGAGGGTGAAAGAGAGAATACCGAACATGATACCATCGGCGATGCTGTATGCAACAACCATAAAGATGATGGTCAAGAAAGCAGGAATGGCTTCGGTCATATCGCCCCATTCGATATCCTTGACAGGGGTCATCATCATGACACCAACGATGATCAGGGCAGGAGAAGTAGCTGCACTGGGGATCGATCCAAAGAGAGGGGACAGGAAGAGGGAGAGAGCAAACAGGATTGCAACCACAAGGGCAGTCAAACCAGTGCGTCCGCCTTCTACGACACCTGAGGAGGATTCAACAAAGGTGGTGACCGTTGAGGTACCAAGTACAGCACCAACGGTGGTTCCCACTGCGTCAGCAAACAGAGCTTCCTTACAGTTGGGGATAGAACCATCTTCCTGGATCATTTCAGCCTTGGTGGCACAACCGATAAGAGTTCCAACTGTATCGAACATATCCACAAACAGGAAGGTGAATACGATTACGACAAAGTCAATGGAGAGAATGTTGGAGAACTCAAAGGGGAAGAAGTAGGGAGCTGGGGGAAGGTAGGAACCGCCGGCATAATTGGTGATCCCAAAAGGAATACCAATGACGGCGGTTGCTATGATTCCGATCAGCAGGGCACCCTTGACCTTAAAGGCCAACAGGACACCGGTGATGACGAGACCGATCATTGTAAGACCAGCAGGACCAGCAAACCAATCTGGATTGAGTCCGACAAGGGTCGGTCCACCAATGATGATGCCAGCATTCTGCATGCCGATGAAGGCGATGAAGAGGCCGATACCAACACCGATAGCTCGTTTCAGGTTTGCCGGGATGCTGTTGACGATAGCCTCTCTGATATTGACGGCTGTCAGGATCAGGAAGATGATACCTTCAACAAATACAGCTGTGAGAGCGAACTGCCAAGTCTGTCCCATACCGAGTACTACGGTATATGCAAGGAAGGCGTTCAGTCCCATGCCCGGGGCTAGAGCAAACGGCAGGTTTGCCAACAGGGCCATTACCAGCGTAGCTATTGCGGCAGCTATTGCAGTTGCTGCAAAAACTTTTTGCATATCCATTCCAGCGTCAGAAAGGATAATTGGGTTGACGGCGAGAATGTAAGCCATGGTGAGGAATGTGGTGATTCCTGCCATTACTTCTGTCTTGACGTCAGTCTTTCTTTCTTTCAGTTTAAAGAATTTTTCCATCGATGCACTCCTTACTAATGATTGTCGTATCTATTCTAGTACAAGTGTACGAGGTAGTACAGCAAAATCTTTGTTTTTGCGTTTTTGACTAGCCCGAATCTTTGTTTTTGCGTTTTTGCGTTTTTGCGTGATTTATTCTTATAGTAACAATGTGAAATTGCTTGAAACCTTTGAATTCAAGGTAAAATATGCAATATACGGAAAGCATGGCTATCTAAATGGTATGATATGGTATTTTTTCTTACTTTCCCTTTTCCGATTATACTATGGTTTGACTCCCCCTTGAACAATCATCCCAAGATGGTACACTACTAACAAAGAACATGTGATATTCTACCAGAAGGAGGGAAACATGCCAGAAAAGGAACAGAGTACAAAACAGAGTATGAAACACATCATAGAAGTGGCCACCGGTCGCCAAGAGGCAGACCTTTGCATCACTGGTGCACACATACTTGATGTATATAATAAAGAGTGGTTTTCAGCTGACCTGCTCATAGCAGATGGCATCATCTGTGGATATGCCAAAAGTGGTGAGGGACGTGCCAAAGAGGTTGTTGATGCCAAAGGCAAGTATCTTCTGCCTGGCTTTATCGACGCCCATGTCCATATAGAGTCTTCCCACAGCACTCCAGAGGAGTTTTCCAACCTGGTCGTTCCTTGTGGTACCACCACCGTGGTGGCAGACCCCCATGAGATTTGCAATGTCACAGGACTTGCTGGGCTCGACTATATGCTGGAGGGAACCGAAAAGACACCTCTGCAGGCATTCTTTATGGTCCCCTCGTGTGTCCCTTCTACTGAGTTTGAGAATAGCGGAGCAGTTTTACATGCTGCTGAGATAGCAAAGCGCATCGGACACCCTAGGGTATTGGGCCTTGGGGAGATGATGGACTACCCCGGTGTCATTGCGGGCAGTGACCTGGTGGTGGACAAGATATTGGAAGCGAAGAAGGTAGGCAAGATCATCGATGGGCATAGCCCCTCGATCTTTGGATCCGATCTCGATGCCTATGCCTCCACAGGCATCAAGACCGACCATGAGTGTGAGACAGCCGAAGAGCTGCAAAGTCGGGTAAGAAGGGGCATGTACGTCATGCTCCGTGAAGGCTCTGCCTGTAAGAACGTTTTGGGCCTCTTGAAGGGAGTAACGTCAACTAACAGCCGACGGTGTCTCTTCTGCACCGACGACCGTCAGCCCAAGAGCATCCTAGAAGATGGGCATATCAACAACAACGTACGCATTTCCGTCGCTGATGGTCTCGATCCCATCGAAGCCATCTGCATGGCTACAATCAACAGTAGCGAATGCTATAACCTCAACGACCGTGGGGGCATCGCACCAGGATTGAGGGCAGACCTGGTACTCTGCAATGACCTTACAGACTTCTCTATGAGTTGGGTCTATATCGGAGGGGAGTTGGTTGCCCAGGATGGGAAGATTCTCAAGTCGGTCGCCTCTCACCATGATAAGAAGGTTGCCGGTAAGATGCATGTCAAGGATTTCTCTATTTCCAGATTAGAACTTCCCTTGAAGAGTGTTCATGTGCGCATCATCGATGCTGTCCCCGGGGGCGTGGTCACAGGATCAGGGGAAGCGGAAGTCTCTGTGGTTGAGGGGAAATGGGTCCATGAAAGTGCTGTTGATATCATCAAGCTTGCAGTCATTGAGCGTCATAAGGGTACTGGTAATGTAGGAGTCGCCCTTATCAGGGGTTTGGGTCTGAAGGGTGGGGCCATAGTCTCCTCAGTAGGACATGACTCACACAACATCGTAGTGGCTGGTGATAATGATCAGGATATGGTAGCGGCTGTAGAGTACCTAATAGGCATTGGTGGAGGAATGGCCCTGATCAAGGACGGCAAAGTCCTAGCTTCGCTCCCCATGCCCATAGGTGGCCTGATGAGTGACAAGAGGGGGTCCGAGGTTGCCAAAGCCTTGAATACCTTGCACGAAGTAGGGCAAAAGGAATTTTCCATCAATGCCGACATGGATGCCTTTACCACACTCAGCTTTATGGCACTGCCGGTAATACCTGCCTATAAGCTCACTGACATCGGGCTTTTTGATGTGATGAGTTTTTCGTTTGTACCTTTGGAACTGTAAAGTTCAATAGATTAGGGTTTTTTCTCCAACCGTGCATACGGTCATAGGAGTTTCATAGAGGGTGGTCAACACTTCACTGGTGACTACCCTCTCTTTTGTACCATAGGCGAGCAGTTTGCCACCCTTGAGCATTGCTACATGCGTAGCCAGCTCAAACGCGAACTGCGCATCGTGCGTGGTGAAGATGATCGTCTTGCCCTGTTCGTGCAAGGAATTCAGTATTTCTATCACCTTTCTCCGGTTGGCAGGGTCAAGAGCCGAGGTAGGCTCATCAAGCAGGAGGACGCGGCTCTCTTGTGCGATGGCACGGGCTATCAGGAGCAGCTGTCCCTCTCCACCCGAGAGTGAGGTTATCGACCTTTGGGCAAAAAGAGCGAGGCCCACACTTTTCAACGCCTCATAGGCTATATGCACATCCTTATCGGTAGGTGAGGCCATCTCGGCGAGGTAGGGGGCCCTACCAAACAGCGTGTAATCAAGGAGGGTGAAGGAGAAGTTGTAGTGTTCGCTCTGGGGGACCAGGGCTATATGTCTTCCAAGCTCCTTTCTGCCATATTCTTTCAGCGGTTTCCCAAAAAGTGTGATGTTTGGAGAAGGTTTCCAGCCAAAAAGAAGATCCATAAGGGTGCTTTTTCCTGCACCGTTTGAACCTAGAAGGGCTAGGGTGGAGTGCTGTTCCACCTCTAGGGAGATATCAGAGAGGGCACGGGTTCCACTGGGATAGGTAAAGCTGAGGCCTTCGATCTTAATCGCTGTCATGCCTTGCCCTCCTGATGCTTGAGCGAAAGGATTACCATAAATATTATAGCTCCTATAAAGCTGGTAAGCAGTCCTATGGGGATCTCTGTGGGCAAGAGTGTCCTTCCTACCGTGTCACACAGCAATAGGAACAGAGATCCCATCACCATGGAGCCGGGAAGAGCCGCCTTGCTGTCGGAACCGAAAAGCTTACGGGCAAGGTGCGGCATGATAAGGCCTACCCAACCGATAAGACCGGTAAGTGAGATAGTAAGGGTGGTACCCACGGTGGCAACCACCAGCAATACAGTCCTGTCCAGCTTGGGATTGAGCCCTACCGAGTATGCACTCTTCTCCTGCAAGGAGAGGAGGTTCATCCTCCAGCGGTAGCTGAACAGGATACCCAGACAGATTAGGACGATTGGCATGACAGAAAGAATCTGCTTCCAGTTGCTGTTCCAAAGGCCGCCCATCATCCAAAAGGTGATATCCTGCAGGTCCTTTGTAGGTTCGGCCACCAGCTTGACCACACCCAGGGCAGATGAGAAGATTGCCGAAACGGCAATACCGGAAAGCACTAGCCTGAGCAGCCACCCTCCAAAGTGAAATCGCTTAGCAAGGAAATAGGAAGAAGCAAGGGCAAGCAACCCAAAAAATGTTGCACTTATCTGCACCATTGCAGAGCTGTTGGTACCCACAACGATAACCAAGGCCGCACCGAAAGCCGAACCCTGGCTGACACCCAAGAAGCCCGGCTCTACCAGAGGGTTAGAGAAGAGCATCTGGAAGGTGAAGCCCGCTGCACTGAGAATAGCCCCAGCTATGAGGGCGAGCAGGATCCTGGGAAGACGGATGTTGAGCATGATGTTCTTCATCATCGTGTTCGTTCCAAGATCGCTTGGGAAGGTGAAGCCCCCCTTGGGATATCTTCCTGCAAACAGGAAGAGTACCGAGAGCAGGAGTAACAGCGTGAGAAGGCTCAACAGAACATGCCTGTTGCGCCTCTCTTCACTACGATAGTGTAGTTCTGCGTTCATTAGCGCCTGTTCAATGCAATTGAGGCATTGAAGCGATCGACAAGATAGTCGACCTTTTTGGTATCTTTGATGTTGTACATATCCCTATAGAAGGAACGTACCTGCTTTCCCATATCCATGCTGGGGAAAAGTTGGGGATAGAGGTCTTTCGCCATCCATTCAGCACCTAAGATCCAGCTGGATACCGGTTGCATATAGCTCATTACATCTGCAGGGGCTGCCTTGACGCGGTTGTTCTTTACTGCCTCCAGCTCGCTCCAGAGGGATGAGCTGTAGATCTCCTCGACAAATGGATCGGAAGGACTCTTGTAGCTTACAACATAGATAATCTGGGGATTCCACGCTGCTATCTGCTCAAAGGAGACGGTGGACCATCCGTTGGATGCGGTATTGGCCCCCTTCCATACGGCATTGGCCCCCACTTGATCGACCATCCAGCTCTGCATCCATGCATCCGGGGCAATCTTGAAGGAGTTGGTATTGTCACTGCTTACGCCCTGCAGGAGGAGGACCCTGATTTTCTGCTCCTGCGTAAGGGAGCTTACCTTGTCTGTGATATTCTTGAGTCGGTTTTCATAGATGGAGAGGATCTGGTTTGCACGAGTTGTGTTCTTCAACAGCTTGCCGAGTTCTGCTATCTCAACCTTCCAATCGTCATAGGATTCCAGGTTCATGGTAAAGTTAGCTACGCCAAGTTGGTCTAGCTTTTTTGCTATCGACTCAAAGTGGGTAGCCTTGAGAAGGACCAGTTCAGGATTCTTTGAAGCTATCTCTTCGACACTCGCTCTTTGAGCGAATCTCGGGCTGTCATCCAAGGAAGGGCGGAGCAGGGAAAAAAAGTCCCCCAGACCTTGGTCTGTCTTGGAAAGCTGTAAGGCCATGGTCTCCACTTCAGGGAAGAGGAAGAGTGCATTTGCCGGCATGACTGCGGCTTTTCCAGCCACCATTATGGACGTAGGTTTTTCTGTAAGCAGGAGAGTCCTGCCGTTTGCATCGGTAGCGCGGTAGAAGTCGCTACCTTGCATCTGCTTCTCTACTGTTCCTTGGGCGAACAAGGAGAGAGATAGAAAGAATACCAAAAGGACGAGTGATGTTTTTTTCATAGTTCAAAGCTCCTTAGACTGTTGCGAACAGTTGCAGTTTACCATTGTATTTATGGAAATGCAATCGCTTTTAGCTCATTTGTCCCACTGGGTTACGTGGAAAAAAAATGTATAAGAAGCGCGCTAAGCGTTAGCCTCCACAGCTTGGGTATTGATATCAATCTATCATACGCACTTGTTTTACCCTGGCTTTCCTGTTCTATTTTAGCAAAGTATATGTAGTTTCTGGGCCGCTACCTAGTTTTACTACTACATTTTTATCGATCAGCTTATTAAGTATTCGTAACAGTTTAGATTTGTTGTATCTTGTTGCTAGTTCTAGCTCTCTTCGGCTAAGTTCACCTTGATTGTTCAAAAGAGTATACACAATCTCCTCGTCTTCTGTTATCTGTGATAGTTCTGTCTCAATCAATGGTAAGGTTATCCTTATACTGTTACTATTGATCTCAAAATTAGGCTTGAATCTGTTATCCTTGTATGCATGAATTATTCTTGGTATACCAGTACCAAACTGTTCTATTATCTGTAATCTAAAAAATACACCAGCGATAATAGGGTTTCTTGCTAACGATACATTGCCACGTAGATACTCTTCTTTTGTTATACTTGAGGGTAAACCCCCAGGGGAGTCAATCACTATGCTATCTTCATACATGGAAATTTTTATATGCGCATCAATATCCCACGCTCTGTGTACTAGTGCATTTGCTAGTGATTCTCTAAAAGCTTCCTTAGGAACTAACTCTTTTTTTATACGGACAAACCCGTCGATTTCTTCATATGTATAATATCTTTCAAACACTTCAATTGCTTCATAATACAGTCTCAGTATAGAAGTTTTATGGAGTGTTGTTCTGTACAGTATTTGGTCGATGTCTTTTCCAAATTTCACTATATCGATACCACAATGCTCACAATCATTGGTATCTGCCAATAGTTTTCCTGCAATATTGAAATACCCCTTTTTGTCATAGAGGAGTAAGGTTCTCAATACATCTATGGTCATAGCATCTATGCCCACCTTACTTTTGAGATCTTTTTCCAAAATGGTAAAATCTAAATCTTGTATGGATGATTTTAAGCTTTCATACTGTATATTCATTCCTTCCAAAACTAGCCTATGCAACTCTAATCGATCGACTTCCAACGTTGATGTATTGGATCTTCTATATGCCTTCCCATGATAATAATAGGGGGTATTGTTTCCTTTGCTCACGGTTAGAACTATGATTTCCTTATCCTGTAAAACCTTTGATTCCAGTGTATAAGAAGGTACAGGATCTATAGAGTCATTAATCATATGTTCTATTTGCAAGTACATGGTATCGGAACCTTTTATCCCTACAACCTCACCATTATCATTGACTCCAAAGAGTATCTTTCCATCATGGTAATTGGCAAATGCACTTACAGTTTTGAGAAATGACCTTGATATTTTCTCTTTAAACTCTACATTGAATTTTTCTCTTTCAAACATACTCTGTTTTTCCTTTTAAACTGACATGTACAGCATAGCATTATCTCACCAGTAGTGCAACGATAGAGCTATCGTTTCATGCATCGTTGCAAAATAGAGCGATTTATCACGTATCGTTGCACATCGATTGAATCGTTAGAACAACTGCC
>CAYXYD010000061.1:0-11232 GCA_964469205.1 uncultured Sphaerochaeta sp.
GGGAACTCCTCAGCTTCAATGTATATTTATGCAAGAAGCCGTATATAACAATACTGAATCCCTTGAATTTGGTAAAGCGTTTAGGGAAAGAGAAAAATAAAGATTGATTATTGCGGTATGCGTAGGAACTAACTGATTTGACTCCATATTGAGCAGGTACGCAAAGCGAGGGGTGGTGGTTGATTCATGCATAAATAACAGAGAAAAAAGGGGAGTGGAAGAAAAAAAGTATTTTTCTCTCCCATTCCCCTATATTCCTTCCAAAAGGCCTTACTCACCTGCCAAATGCTATAGCGTTTCACCCTTTTTCAGGCGTTCGATATTCTCCTTGTAAGGAGGGCGTATGATACCCTTTTCTGTGATGATGCCGGTGATATTCTGATGAGGTGTCACATCGAAGGCGGGATTGAACACCTGCATATCCAAGGGAGCAACCTGAGTGTCGCCTACAAAGATTACTTCTGTCTTGTCCCGCTCCTCGATGGGAATGAGTGATCCATCAGTGAGGTTGAAGTCAATGGTGGAGATGGGGACTACCGAGTAGAAGGGCACTCCATACTCCTTGCAGATGACCGAGAGGGCGAAGGTGCCGAGCTTGTTGGCCACATCGCCATTGGCAGCGACGCGGTCTCCTCCGAGGATCACCAGATCGACCTTGCCATCACGGATAAGGGTGGCCGCAGCGCTATCGGGGATCAGGGCTGAGGGAATCTTAGCTTCGGTCAGCTCCCAGGCTGTCAGGCGGGCTCCTTGGAAGCGTGGGCGGGTCTCATCAGCGTAGACGAAGATGTTCTTGTTGTCATAGAAGGCTTCCTTGATGACACCAAGGGCTGTTCCCCATCCTGCAGTGGCAAGGGCTCCTGTATTGCAATGGGTAAGGATGGTGGCCCCTTGTGGGACGACCTGGTTGCCTATTCTCCCCATCTCCTTGTTGGTTCGGATGTCTTCTGCCCTGATCTCGTCAGCTTCAGCCTTGAGAGCAGAAAGTACCTTCTCTGTCGGTTCTTTCTCGACCTTCAAAAACGTGTCCCACATGCGATTGATCGCCCACTTGAGGTTTACCGCAGTGGGGCGGCTCTTGGCAAGAAAGTCACAAGCTTTCTTGAGCTCTGTCTTGAAATCCTTCTGCTTGGCGTACTGCATAGCTGCCAGGTAAACGCCATAGGCCGCGGTTGCTCCAATGGCGGGTGCTCCACGAACTACCATATCCCTGATGGCAAACTCCACATCCTCATAGGTCTTGCAGGTAAAGTGGGTATAGGTGGCAGGCAATACCCTCTGGTCTATCAGGTAGAGGGCATTCTCTTTGAATTCAAGGGTAATGAACGATTCATCCATGCTAAGCTTCTCCTTTCTTGTTATTTAACTACCAATCTTATTTCTTTTTCTTTTTCTTTTTAGTCTTCTTTTTTAACACTCAAGCCTCTTGCTGGCTTTTATCTGCTAAGTATCGCTTCCCATCGGGAGGTTACCTCTCGCTGGATCTCCTCCTGGTCCAGGCCAAGGACCTTGCGGTTCTGCATGATCATCTTGCCCTGGCAAAAGAGCGTATCGACATCGGAGGCCTGGGCAGCATAGACCAAGGCGCTGAAGGGATCATTGAGTGGGGTCAGATGGGCCTTGTTGAGGTCCAACAGGAGTATGTCTGCCTCTTTGCCAGCTTCCAGAGTACCGATCTTCTTATCAAGTCCAAGGGCTCTTGCCCCATTGATGGTTGCCATCTTGAGGGCATCAAAAGGCTTGAGGTTACTCAGGTGTCCGGTATATACCGTACTGAGCAACGAAGCGAGATGCATCTCCTCAAACAGGTTTTGGTTGTTGTTGCTGCTTGAGCCGTCACAGCCGATGGCCACATTGATCCCATTTTTCAGGAAGGTGCCGATGGGGGCGACCCCACTGGCAAGCTTGCAGTTGCTGCTGGGGTTATGAACCACCGCAGTATCCATGCTTTTCAGGAGTTCTATTTCACTAGTGGTGAGGTGGACACAGTGGGCAAGTAGGGAAGGGATGTCCTTCAGTGCCCCAATGGAATCAAGATAGTGCAAAGGGGTCTTCTGGTGTTCAGAGAGGCAATCATCAACTTCTTTCTTTGTTTCACTGAGGTGAGTATGCATATTCCTATGGTTTGCTTTGGCCCAGTCATGTCCATACTGGTAGGTCTCTTTTGTACAGGTATAGATGGCATGGGGGGCGATGTCGAGGGTAATTCTTGAATTGGATGAGGCTATCGCCGAATCTGTCAGCTTCTCCTTCTCCTTGATCCTCTGCTTGGAGGATGCCAGATCCCCAAAGAGGGTCAGCCCCAGGTTTGCCCTAATACCCCCTTCATTGGCAGCACGCGCTGTTGCCTCTGGAAAGAAGTACATGTCGTTGAACAGTGTGATGCCGCTTTGGATCTGTTCGATAACTCCCAAGCGGGAGGAGGCGAGCACATCAGCTTGGGTCAGCTTGTCTTCAATGGGGAATATCTCTGCAAGCCAAGCATGCAGATTAGGGGCGTTGTCCTTGTAGTTGCGCATGTACTGCATGCCCAAGTGTGTGTGGGCATTGACCAGGGAGGGCATAGCAAGCATGCCTGTTGCATCGAGGGTCTTATCGGGGATAAAGTTTGCAGGCTTTTTCCCGATAAACGAGATTTGTGTTCCATCGATGCCTATATCGCCATAAAAGAACTCCCCCTCTTGCTTCATCGGGATGATCATGGCGTGGGAAATAAGTATTTTCATAGTGCTATAGTAGCATAAGGTTGTTAGGCAGTCACCCTATTACGTTTGATCTTTTTGGTACTTGTCATCTCCATGGGCTTTGTGAGAACTGTCAGCTTTGCAATCTTCTTATAGCCTTGGAGGGGTTGGTTGACCTCCTTGATGACCCTTTCAAGATCTTCTTTCTGGTCAATTCCCGAGTTTGCATAATACTCCAGGTTTGGAAATATCACCGCTTCTATCTGTTCAGAGTGGCTGTTCTTGTGTTTCTGGTATCCACGGATGAGCACCTGATCAACCTGTATATAGAGTTGGAACATGTCCTCTATCTCCTCAGGGTACACATTCTTGCCCCCTTCGGTGATGATGAGGTTCTTTGCCCTTCCCTTGAGGTAGAGGTAGTTCTCCTTGTCCAGATAGCCCAAATCCCCAGTTTTCAGATAGCCATCCTCGTCAAACAATTCTTTGGTATGCTCTTCGTCGTTCCAGTACCCACTGGTGATGTTCGGTCCCTTTACCAGGATCTCACCGATACCATGAGCGTCGGGGGTGCCGATCTTCATATCCACCAAGGGGAATACCATCCCTACAGACTTAATCTTGAAATGGCTTATCGGATTGAGCGTTAGGATAGGGCTTGTTTCGGTAAGCCCATAGCCTTGGATAAAGTCCAGACCGAGCTGTTGGTAGTGCTTGAATACCTGAGGTGAAAGCGGGCCTGCTCCACAGATGAGGATCCTGTTCTGGTCCAAGCCAACCTTGCTTAACAGCAGTTTGTTGAAGACACCTCTGAATATGTTCGCTTTAAGGTGCTTTTTGGTGAATCCGTTGATGACCATCATACTCTTCACCAGTGCATAGGTGATGAGGCCCTTTTTGCGGACCTGCTTCATCATGCCTGCCAAGATCTTGTTGTAGAGCATGGGAATGCCCATGAAGATGGTGACCTGGCCTTTGGTCAGGTCTGCTATCATGCGTGAGACTGCGATCTCCTGGCCAAAGACACACTCTGCACCATGTTTGAGAGTTTCCAAGAGAACCGATGTACAACAGTAGGAGTGGTGTAATGGAAGCAGTGCATACAGCACATCTGTCTCATCCAAGCTGAGAAAAATCCCATCACAAGCCTGGTAGACATCGCTGACTATATTGGCATGGGTAAGGATCGCACCCTTTTCGTTTCCGGTGGTTCCACTGGTAAAGAGGATGGCAGCAACATCTTCACAGTTGCTATTATGTGATGGGTATTCTTTGGCTGCTTGTATGTTCTCTATAGAGGGACAGAGAGAGCTCACTCCCAGAAGGGTAGCCATGCCTTTCAATGCGTTGGTCGGAGGCAACTCGTGAGCAATGGCCTCTATCACAGCCTTGTCTCCAAAGACAAAGGAGGCTTCACAGAAAGAGCTGAGGTCCTGTACGCGGCTGGTGGGCATCTGGTTGTCCAAAGGCACGACAATGGCTCCAGCATGTAACACAGCTAGGTAGGCTATAGCCCAATTGGGGCTGTTTTTGCCGTTGATGATGACACGGTCCCCCGGGGAAACCCCTTGCTCTTGCAGGTAGGAACTTACTCGGATCATTGCTTTTTGCACATCGTCATAGGTAAGGGTAGCCCTTTCAGGTTTGAAAGAGGTGAAGCAAGGGCGGGTAGGGAATTTTTCTATGGTAATGGAAAACATTTCAATGATAGTGGGCCACTGTCCGGTAAACAGGGTGCCTCTTACTCCATCTAGTTCTTCCCAAGAGTGTTTCATTGTTGGATCTCCAAAGTGAAATCGCATGATAGAAACATACTATATGACCTACCACAGATAATAAAGGAGATTTTTACAGAAACAGCATAAATTGTCAATGTATAGATAATATGTTGTCTTATTTGGGTTTACGCCCTTAGTAGATTTCTACTATATCAGGAATATTGAAGAAAAACACCTTTTTGTCTTTACGACTCAGCAAGGATATGTGCTTATCCTTCTCTAGGTGTTAGGGAACAGCCTCGCATCATCTGAAAGAGACGAGACGTCATCATAAACTACATCTGCAAAGCGCCCGAGGAGTTTTTTGTCGTTGCTGCCGCTCAGCACAGCAATGGTATAGCCGGCCTTTGCCTTTTTCGCCATCTTCATATCTGTTTCTGTATCCCCGACCATCACCACTTCACTGCTTGAGAGGGAGAAACGAGAACAAAAGGCTTCAAAGGCCTGGGGGTGGGGTTTCTTGTGGTATTTGCTGTCGCGGGTGCTCAAGAAGTCCACCATGTGATCGAGACCCATTAGGGAAAGGAATACTTTTGAGGAGGATTCGGTATCACTGGTGATTATGCCGATACGGTACCCATTCTCTTTGAGTTTTGTGAACAGTTGTTGCTGCATGGAGAAGTCGAGGTTTTTCAACCTCTCGCTGACGAGTATCTCACTGTTCTTGATGTTCTGGTGATAGACACGAAAGGTTTTGAGCACTGGGATGCGGTAACGAATGCAATACAGGAGATAGCGTTTGATGATGACCCGTTTCTTGTGGGTGAACACAAGCCCATTTGCAAGGGTGTTGCCCTCAGCATCGATTCCCATCAGACGGAGCATAGCTTGCTGGGCTCTCTTGTGTTTGCCCTTGTTTTTCCCCATTTCGGCAAAAGCCGTGGTTATGGCCTCACTGAGCACCTCTGCCCATACTTGGGCGTAGTCAAACAGTGTTCCATCCTTATCAAAAACAATTCCCTTGAGGTTATACTCGTTTTGTGTCATGTTTGGGTATCTTACGAGATTTTTATACCATTTGGCTAGGGGATTACAGGATGAATAATATAGGTGGCAAAGTTGTTGAACGTACCCTTCAATTTAGATCCCAGGTTGAGTCATTGCGCTTTTCTACCGACTTTGTTGTCTACAATCCCTTGCTTTATGCTTGGGACCTCCACGAACAGTACCTCTTGCGCTATGTGAACAGACAGGTAGATACGATCTTCCTTGGCATGAATCCCGGCCCCTTTGGCATGGCTCAGAACGGTGTCCCGTTTGGTGAGATCAATGCAGTAAAGAATTTCCTGCAGTTGGATGGTCATGTGGGCAAGCCTCCTTTTGAACATCCGGCCCGCCCCATAGTAGGTATGGATATCAAGCGTAGTGAAGTCAGTGGCAAGAGACTCTGGTCTCTTTTCAGTGAGCGCTATGGCAATGCAGAGTTCTGCTTTTCTTCCCTGACTGTGATCAATTATTGCCCTCTGGTCTTCATGGACCGTGGTCCCACAGGAAAGAATATCACCCCTGATAAGCTGCCCAAGACCGAACGCATTGCCCTTGAGACAATCTGTGACAGCTATCTTGTTGATATCGTTTCCCTGATTCAACCCACCAACTTCATTGGAGTGGGCAAGTATGCCGAAAAAAAGCTGGAAAAACTCTTTCCTCCCCAAGAAGGACGGATAGTGGATTCCATTCTGCACCCGAGTCCGGGAAACCCCCTGGCCAACAAGGGATGGGATGAAAAGGTCACCGAAAAGTTGGTCTCTTTGGGTATCTGGAAATAAGGTTTTTCTATTCATACTACAAAAATAAGTATATGTATAAATACAGCATATGGTCTTCCGAATATATTCTCTAAGCCAAGATAATAACGAAATTATATGGCTTATGGTGTAGAAATGTAAAAATCGTGCTAGACAATTCACTATGCCTTTGATACTGTTGAGACATGGGTAACTTGCTTTCTCGTCATGCATACGCAAAAGTGAATGTACATCTAGCTGTTGGTGCCTCTTTTGCAGACGGGTATCACCCCATCGAGTCTATTTTTGCCTTAATAGATCTCTCTGACCATATAGAAATGACCTGGGTTGAAAGCGATGTTTTCTCCTTTTCAGTCACCGGTTTGGAAGCATACTGCGACAAAGGAAGCGATACCCTGACCAAGGCCGCCCTTCTCTGGCATGCAAGGACTCTTTATCCCCTAGCAATACATGTCCACTGTGAAAAGCATATCCCTGTCAAGGCAGGGTTGGGCGGTGGTTCCAGTGATGCCGCTTCTGTTCTGTTGCTGTTGCAACAGGCTGCAGGGGAGAAAGCCCTTCCACCCAAAGAACTAGAGGAAGTGGCCTTGAGTGTTGGCAGTGATGTTCCCTTTTTCCTCTCTGGTTTTTCTTGTGCGTTGGTTGAAGGCAGGGGAGAGAAAATCAGGGAACTAGCCCTTGCTTCTAAACATATCGTGCTAGCCCAGCCCAAGCGTTACTCTGTCTCCACCAAAGAAGCGTATGCACGCCTTGATACATTGCTAGAAAGAAATGAACTGGGGAAGAGGATTTCCTTACAAACGGTTCTTGCCACGTTGGGAAAGAAGACTGCTAGCTGGAGAGGTGTTTTTTTCAATGATTTTGAAAAATGCACTGAGTATCCAGAGTTTTATGAGGCAGTGGCTCTTCTTGCCACAAAGTATGTTGGATTTGGAAGTTTGTCCGGCAGTGGTTCCTGCTGGTATTTTATAAGCGAAGATGACAAAAGTGTGCTAGAATTGTGTGGGGAGCTTCACAAAAGGTTTAAGGATAGTGTGCAGCTTTGGTGCACTAAGCTGATATAGGGTTTTGGTTCAAGAGACATGATTTGGAGGTGTTTGTGGACATATCAGAAGTGCGGATACGGAAGGTCAATCAGGCTGGGAAACTCAAGGCTTATGTGACAGTGACGTTCGACAACCAGTTTGTCGTACACAATATTAAGGTTATAGAAGGCAGGGAAGGGGATTTTATCGCCATGCCTAGCCGGCAACTTGCGAATGGCGAGTTCAAGGATGTTGCACATCCCATCTGCAGTGAGTTTCGCGACCACCTCCAAAAGATTGTCATGGAAGCGTATGTTTCTGACGTTGGAGAGGAGACAAAACCACCATCTGAAGAATAACCGCTAGACAAAGGATTATATTTCGGATATTGTCGTATCCGTCCTTGGGAAGTCGCCAAGCGGTTAAGGCTCTGGTTTTTGGTGCCGGCATCGGGGGTTCGAATCCCTCCTTCCCAGTTGCATTGAGCAATCCATATTGTAGCGGGTTGCTTTTTGTTTGCCCACATAATTGGAGGCAAAGCTCTTGTCGCCGATAATGAGAATCGGGTAGTATGGTATTTCGTCGGGTGTCTTGGATACCCTTATGTTATGGTAATTGGTGCCAAAATGGCAGCCAATGAGAGTACAAGGAGAATTGTATGTCTGAAAAGAGAACTCTTTCCGCTGAAAGAAGGACAACCGATTTCGGTTCCGCTGGCGCACGCCGAGTGCTGCGCAACAAACGTATCCCTGCTGTAATCTACGGCAAGAAGAAGAATCCAATACACATCACTCTCGATTCAAGGGAATTCCACAATAAGGTTCGCTTTTTCTCTGAGACTGCATTGCTCAAGATTGCCGTTGGTAAGACAAAATACGAATGTCTGATGAAAGACTACCAGGAAAACATAATGCGCGGTGAGATCAAGCACGTGGACTTCTATGAAGTAACCCGTGGACAAGTTCTTCGTGCCATGGTCAATATTCACCTTACCGGTAGCCCAATTGGAACTCGTACAGGTGGAGTTCTTGAGCAGGTTATGTATGAAGTTGAGATTGAGTGCTTGCCCACAGATCTTCCCGATTCAGTCACTGCAGACGTCTCCCACTTGGATCTGAACGAAGTTCTTCACCTCAATGAGGTTGTTTTCCCTGATAAGGTAAAGGTTCTTGAAGAACTCAACCGCACCGTTGCATCAGTGAAGGCAATTAAGGAAGAAGTTGTCGAAGAAGAGGAAGAGGAAGAACTTGAAGTTGAAGTCATCGACGAAGCTTCTGATGCAGATGAGGACGACAAGGACGACAAGGACAAGAAATGAAGCTGATTCTTGGACTGGGCAATCCAGGTACCAAGTACGAACAGTCTCGGCATAACGTCGGTTTTGCTGTGGTTGAACAGAGTGCAGCGTTTTTTCAGGTTCGTCTGAAAAAACGCTGTTTCCGTTTATATCGGTATGCAAAGCTTGCTATCGGGGACAGTTCGCACCTTTTGGTGCAGCCTTTGACCTACATGAATAACAGTGGGGATATTGCGAAGCATTTTCCCAAGCAAGCATGCAAAGACATGATTGTTGTCCTTGACCAGATGGATCTTCCTTTGGGAATGATCAGGATCAGGGAGGGAGGCTCCTCTGCAGGGCACAATGGGCTTAAAAGCCTGATAAAACAGTTTGGCTGCAGTGATTTTGTCCGTATCTATGTCGGTATCGGGCGTCCCGAGTCTGGGGTTTCTGTTGTTGACCATGTGCTTTCCCCAGAAGATGACCCTCGTTTCGACGAGGGGGTGAAGCTTGCTACTGAGGCCCTTTGCGCCTTGGTGGAGGGCACAAGCATCAAGGAGGTAATCCATGCCTACAATCGAAGAGTTGGTCCCCTCTGAAGTCTTCCGTTTCCTCTCAGAGCATCATGTTGATCTGAACAAGAGGGTAGGCGTTGCCTTTTCAGGTGGAAGTGACTCCCTTGCCCTTCTGCTTGCTCTTTCTAGTTTGGTACCCCCCTCACAGATAGTACCTATCTATGTACACCATGGTCTTCGTAGCGCCGAGGAACTAGAGAGAGAGCTATCTTTCAATTACAAAAACTGTGAAAGCCTTGGCCTTGAACTTACTGTGCTGACCCTCCCTGAAGGATCGGTTGCAGAGGCTTCACGCACCAGAGGCTCAGGAGTGGAAGATGCAGCTCGCCTGCTTCGCTATGCCTCTCTGGAAGAGGCATGCATAGCCTTGGGGTGTGCCTATCTTGCAACAGCGCATAATGCCGACGACCAGATTGAAACCATCCTCAAGCGGGTTTTCCAGGGTAGCAGCATCGCCTCCTTGGAGGGTATAGGCTCTGTTCTGAGTGGTTTCTCCACTCCAACAATCATTTTGAGACCTACCCTCGCGCTGACTCATATGCAACTGCAACAGTATGTTGAGGCCAAGGGATATCACTGGTCTGAAGACTCCACCAACCAGATGGAGTGCTATGAGCGCAATGCAATACGAAAACACCTGACTCCAGCCATCCTTTCTCTCTATCCTCAGGCCCATACAGGGGTGCAGAGGCTAACCTCACGTGCAAAGGAGGTCTCACTCCTGTTGGAAGGACTTACCTCTGAGGCCCTGCAAAAAGTCGTCTTTTCAGAGGATGCGGGTTTGTTTTTGGATGATTTCCTTGTATTGGATAGGGCAATACGCAATACTGTATTGCTACGCATGTTCAACTATGTTGCCCAGGACAACGATACGAGGGTTTCGTATGCCAAGGTGCAGCAGGTTCGTAGGGCCCTTGAGGCAAGCGGTGCATCCCAACGATGGTCTATCACCAGTGGGAAAACGATAGCCTACCTTTCAGACGGATGGTTTTCTGTGCAATGGAGAGCCATCCCCTTCAATTTTTGCCTGTCTCTCGTTACAATTGGAGATCTAGGCAAAGTTGAGCTAAGCTCAGAGGTGGAGTTTACTATAAAGAGTGAGAGCGAAGACCCCCTGCTCTTGCGTATCGAAGAGGGAAGGCTAGTCCATCCTGTGCTGCGTTCCCCCCTTGAAGGGGACCGCATTGAGCTGGAAGGGAAGACGGTATTGCTGAGCAAGCTCTTTTCTGAATGGAAGATTCTTCCTGCTTTGCAAAGGCAAGTTCCTATCCTTGAGGACGTTACGGGGATAGTTGCTGTGTTTGCACGGTTTCTTGGGGGAAAGGATCGGTTGTGCAATAGGTATAAAACTCCCCTTGCCGGAAGAACAACAAATATATATAGTGTTAGCAAAAGGAACGAGAGCAGTGAAACTTAAAAAAGAAGACAACGACAGAGATAACGATTCACGCAAAGACGATAAGGACAAACACCAGTATTGGCAGGGACCTTCCAATGATGGGAAGAAGCCCCCTTTCATGCCACAGAACAATCCTAAGAACAGGTTTGCCCTGATGGTTTTTATCACGCTGTCCATTACGTTTGCCTATATGTTTTTCAACAGTGCTAGTACAGCAGACCAAGTGGTTCCCTATACCACCTTTATTTCGTACGTCAATGCTGGTGAAGTGATAAGTGTAGAGATTAAGGAACAGTCTCAGATCAATTTTGTGATGAGAAACGGCGTAACTGCAAAGACGCGAATCCCTTACTTTGATGAGAACCTCTTGGAGACATTGGAGGCCAAGAATGTCTCTGTCACCGGCTCTGTCCAGGAAGTGTCCTTGCTACAGATATTGTTGCAACTTTTGCCTTGGATTATTTTCATAGGTTTTACCATCATGCTCTATCGCCAATCAAGCGGCATGAACGGAAAAATGATGTCCTCCTTGGGAAAGAGCAAAGCCAAGGAGTATCTTGATACCGATACCAAGACAACTTTCGCAGATGTTGCGGGGCAGATAGAGGCTAAATATGAGTTGGAAGAGGTTGTTGAATTCCTTAAACGCCCTGACCACTTTACCAAAGTAGGGGCAAGGATTCCCCGCGGTGTGCTGCTTGTCGGCCCCCCTGGAACAGGAAAGACCCTTCTTGCAAAGGCTGT
>CAYXYD010000061.1:11332-14121 GCA_964469205.1 uncultured Sphaerochaeta sp.
AAGAGTCGCGCCATGACAGACGAAGAGAAGCTTGCCACCGCCTATCATGAGGCTGGGCATACTTTGCTGCATTACTACCTGGAGAATCTCGATCCTTTGCATAAGGTGACGATTATTCCCCATGGAAGGGCTCTTGGCCTTACGGTCAGCCTTCCTGAACGAGATGCCTATACCAAGAACCGTTCCATGCTCATTGACTGGATCAAGGTGACCATGGGTGGCTATGTGGCCGAGGAGCTTGTCTATGGTGAGACCACAACCGGTACCAGCAATGACATCAAGCAGGCTACTGACCTTGCCCGTCGGATGGTCACAGAGTGGGGTATGAGCGGATTGGGATTTGTCAATTATGCCGATGAGTCCGAGCCTATTTTCTTGGGAAGGGAGATCTCCCAACGCAAGGAATACAGCAACGAGACTGCAAACATGATTGATCAGGAGATCCATAAGATTCTTGATGAAGCAATGCTTGCAACAAGGAAAATCCTCTCTAAACAACGTGAGGAACTTGATATTCTGACTCAAGAGCTGGTAGTGAAAGAGACCCTCGATGATAGCCAGATTCGCATACTCTTGGGCTTTGAACCTTGGGTTTCTACCCCTAGACAGGTCAAGAATCCTGCCAAGAAGAAGAAGCCAAAAACTGAAGAAAAGAAAGCTCCAACAAAAGATGAGGGCGAGACACCCAAAGAATAAGGATACCTATGTCAACCGATTCCAATTTGACGAGAAATTTTTGCATCATTGCCCATATAGATCACGGCAAGTCAACCCTTGCCGATAGGTTCATCGAAACAGCCAAGTTCGGCACCTCCCGCGGGCCTTCACAGGCCCAGATGCTGGATAATATGGATATTGAGCGTGAGCGTGGAATTACCATCAAAAGTCAGGCGGTCAGCATCCCCTACACGGCAAAAGATGGAAAGACCTATGACCTGAACCTGGTTGATACTCCGGGACATGTGGACTTCTCCTATGAGGTCTCCAGGGCGATCAGCTCCTGTGAAGGGGCTTTGCTGCTCATAGATGCTTCCCAGGGGGTTGAGGCTCAGACAATAGCCAACCTCTATATGGCTGTAGAGCATAACCTGACCATAATACCCGTCATCAATAAGATTGACCTAGCTTCTGCGGATATTGATGCTTGCTTGCACCAGATTGATAATGATCTTGGTTTGGACAGCGACATGGCGGTTCAGGTAAGTGCCAAGACAGGGGTAGGGGTAGCTAAGCTTTTTGAGGCTATAGTAGAGTTCATAGATCCTCCCAAGGGTAGTGATAGCGCCCCCTTACAAGCACTCATCTTTGACTCCCACTATGACCCTTACCGAGGTGTCATAGTCCACTTCAGGGTTTTTGAAGGGATGATGAGAGAAGGCCAGGATGTAAAGTTCATGCATGGTGGCTCGACCTATAAGATTGAAGAACTTGGAATATTCCAGCTTGGTCTGGTCAAGAAGAGTGAGCTTCGTTATGGGGATGTCGGCTACTGTATCGCAGGTATCAAGACCATCAGTGATGTCGGGGTAGGTGATACCATAACTTCAACAGTAAAGGGTGCGAAGAATCCCCTGCCAGGATTTAAGGAAGTGAAGCCAGTGGTATTTAGCTCCATTTATCCTGTGGATACCAATGACTATGAAGAACTGATCAGCTCCATCGAAAGGCTCAAGCTCAACGATGCCTCCCTTATCTATGAGAAGGACAGTTCTGCTGCCCTTGGCTTTGGTTTCAGATGTGGTTTTCTGGGCATGTTGCATCTGGAGGTTGTCCAGGAGCGTATCGAGCGTGAGTTCGATCTTTCCATTGTATTCACCAGCCCCTCGGTAAAGTACATTGTCCATCTTAAGAACGGTGAGGTCAAATATATAGACAATCCCTTGGAATATCCTGATCCGATGCAGGTAGAATATGCCGAAGAGCCATATATCAAGGCAAGTGTGATCACCCCAACCAAGTTTGTGGGTCCGATCATAAATCTTTGTATGGAGAAGCGTGGGAATCAGAAAGAGATGAACTATCTGGACGAGAAGCGAGTGGAACTGGTGTATGACATGCCCCTTGCTGAGGTCTTGTTTGATTTCTATGACCGCCTAAAATCCATTTCCCGTGGGTATGCTTCCTTTGACTATGAGGTGCAGGATTATAAGAGGACCGACCTAGTCAGACTGGATATCCTGGTCAATGGTGAGCCCGTTGATGCTTTGAGCCAGTTGGTCTTTAGGGGAAATAGCCAGATTCGGGGCAGACAGGTCTGCAACCGTCTCCGTGGTGAGATCCCCCGCCAGCAGTTCAAGATTGCAATTCAGGCAACCGTAGGTGGTACGATTGTAAGTCGTGAGACCATAACTGCTTTCCGTAAGGACGTAACAGCCAAATGTTATGGTGGTGATATCAGCAGAAAGCGTAAGTTGCTGGAGAAACAGAAGGAAGGAAAGAAGCGCATGAAGATGGTAGGAAACGTCGAAATCCCTCAGAGTGCTTTCCTTGCTGTATTGAAGAGTGATGAAACTTCTTCCTAGGAAGATATACAGAGACGTATCCAGTGCAAAAAGTCGGTGCCAACCGATAACAGCTGGTACGTGTTGGGTATAAGAGCATAAGAATAATTTGCCATGAGCATGAGCTCCCGCTAGTCGGGAGCTCATGCTTGTGTGTAGGGATAGTACTGGTTTTTGCAGGGATATCTTCTTTTTTCACTCTTCCTCTATCCTTATATATATAGGAGTTTGGGAAGCTAGCTTTTTTAGGTAGCCTTTTTTGCTAGCCTTTTTTGCATATTTGTTGGT
>CAYXYD010000062.1:0-14091 GCA_964469205.1 uncultured Sphaerochaeta sp.
CCACGATCTGAAGACCTAGACTTTATATCAAAATAATGATAATATATTGATATATGGAGGGATTACCTATGCCAAATATTCGACCAAGTTCTGATCTGAGAAATAAATACAACGAAATATCTGAGTTTTGTAATCTGAATACAGAACCGGTATTCATTACCAAGAATGGAAAGGGTGATCTTGTAGTGATGAGCAATGACACCTACGAAATGCTCATTGGAAAAATGGAACTTTACCGTCTTCTTGATACAGGAATTACATCGAGGGATGATGGTAAGATTATGCCTGCGAAGGAAGTATTTGCTACTATCCGAAAGACGATCAAAAGTGATGTATGAAGTACAATGGACAACACCGGCGCGAGAGGATTTGCTTTCCATTGTTGAATACATCTCACGTATGCTCAAAGCGCCCACTGCTGCGGAAAATCTCCTTGATCAACTTGAAATGGAGACTGTGATATTGGAAGAGAATCCATCTATATTTCCAGTATCTCAAGACGAATACATCGCTAAACTCGGTATCAGACATATGCTGGTAAAAAACTATTTCCTATTCTACACCATTGATGAGGAAGCAAGAACGGTCTCGATAATCAGGATGATGTATGCCAGAAGAGATTGGATACATCTGTTGGATGGATCTTCATAATACCCTCAAATTAAAGCTGATATCCTACTTTTATGGAGTGCCAAAACTAGGTTTGTACATTCCCAGACTCTCTATCGAGCTTTGTTGCATTACAGATAGCATCCCTTTCCAATGTCTTCTTATACAGCCGGAAATTCATGTATGCGTCTAGCAACACCAAAAAGATTATCCTGATAGGGTGTTTACGGTACCAGGCACAACTTCCAAATTTTCCTCAGAAAGGGGCATTTTCGATGTTCCTGAAAGGATTTAGAGAAATCGGGTACCGAGTATAAAACCAAAAGAATTCACAGACATAAGCAATTTTTGAAATTCGTTGTATTTGTGCTTGTAGTTCAATATTGAAAACAATATGAGAAAGAGATTTGTATAGTGAAATGTCTTGTTGCTAGTCTGAAGCAAAATAGCTTCCTTTACCTCTTTGTTTGTATGAAGAGGAGCTCAAAGCAATGGTAACAGTGGATATCCCCTCGTAGTAGAGGTTGCTATCATAGTCGGATTGTAGACAACAACTGTTGTTGGTCTTGGAGGTGTTTATGTCAAAATAGCACCGATACGGATGGATACATGTACCGAGGAAGTCGGGTATGTCTATATGGAATGGTATTCTGATCCGATTACTATGGAACACGTATAGCTCCAGAGGGTGCAGTTGCAAAAGGAGCAAAGACAAGAATCAGTGTACCTTCACCAACCGTTCGATTAGGAAGGAACAGTTTTTGAAGACCCTCTCGAAATGCCTTGGTGCTTAGTATATGAGTTCGATGCCGATACCCTTGCCGATTTTGTTGAGATGGTCGTCGCCAAACCCGACAAGATTGTTACGATGATGAAGTATCGGCTGGCGGCGAATTCTCCTCTTTTCGATATGGGAATCAAAATACCAATGAGGAGACTATCCATACGTAGATGAACTTTGTGAAAAAATGTGATATTTTGTTGATACCACATGGTGAATATATATCAGACTTAATGCTCTGAGTAGTTAAACTTTAAGAGGAGGTGAGTCATGGCAACCAGTTCTTTTACAACTGTTTTTAAAATGCCTAAAAAGGCCTTGCGTGAAATCGCCAAGAGCATCGACAAGCCTGTCGTCAGATTCAAGTTATCTGAGAAAGATAAAGAAAGCCTCGCCACCAGTGGGGAGAGATTCCAAAAATGGTTGGAGAACAACAAGAGCTGAATCTGGAGCAGCTGGGTTCATGGCTAGGATATGCTGACGATTCCATAATCGAGCAGGTCCTAGCCCGTTTTTTATGTAGCCGAAACCAGGAAGTGGAAGAATTCCTTCATGCTTCAGCTATTGCATATGAAAGATCATCAAGTGCCAGAACCTATTTCCTTACTACAGAAAATAAAGATATAGCAGGTTATTTCACGCTCTCCATCGGGTTCGCCGATATCAGTAAGAGCGAAGGTCTTTCCGTAGAAGACAAGAAGAGTTTGAAGATGAACAAATGCCCTGACCATAGAATCCCTTGTTTTCTTATTGGCCAACTTGGACGGAATGATTCCTTTTCACCTGATGATTTTCCAGGTAACCAAATCTTGGAAATCGCATTGGCGGTCCTTGTTGAGATCAAGGATCAGATCGGTGGAAAGTTTGTTATCGTCGAATGTGAAGATCATCTGGTATCAATGTATCAGTCAGAAAAATTTAAATTCCACTTGTTCAATACTCCTAATAAAAAGCGAAAATACAACCAATTATTCCGGATTATATAGGGATCATATTGTCGGTACTGGAAGAATTTCCAAAGTTTTCACACAAAGTATACTTTTTTAGGCATTTCACGATATTTTGAAGTCAGGTACTGAGTCGGAAATCCAAAAAATCCACAGACACAGGCGATTACCCGAAAGGTGGTAGCTACGCATTGGCCACCATCCCTTGTGTATTGTATGGAAGTAAGATCAGAGAAGGTGAAAAGCCAACAGAGGCGAAGGGGAAAACCTTCCCCCATCACAGATTTACCCCGTATAGGTTTATATGCGTTATCAAGCTATGGAAAAGGCCCTGCTCCTTTAGAAGAAACAAGGCCTTATACTTACTATGAAATTGTACACCTCAACTGTATACCCTAGAGCTCGATGACCTCGATGCTCTTCACCGTGAAGTCATAGGACTGTTCGTTCAGATTGAACACAAACCGTTCGTTTTCCTGGTGGTTGAGCAGGGCCCTTCCAAAAGGAGCAAGCATGTTGATGATGTTCTCATTGGGATTGGACTCCCAAGGTCCCATGATTGTATAGGTGATACTTTCACCATTGAGGTTATCAAACAACACAACCTTAGTGCCAAAGCCTATGCGGGTAGGGTCGACCTTATCCTTAGTGATGACCGTAGCCCTGTCGACCTCCTCGCTGAGACGGCGCAACGTATTGTTGAGCATGGACTGTTTTTCCTTACCATACTTGTACTCGCTGTTCTCACGAAGGTCTCCCATATCACGGGCCTGGCCGATCTCCTTGGCAACTTCCACCAGCTCAACGTGCTGAATGTGCTCCATCTCCTTTTTCTTTGCATCTAAGGCAGAAGCAGTGCAGAAGAGCCCGGTTGGAACCAGCGTCTCCCTATCGATGGGGCTGACTTCATCAAAGAAACGGAAATTGGGATATTTCTCGCTTATGGCGTGCTTGATCTCAATCTTCTTTCCTCCGGGAAGGTCAAAGACATTGGCAACAAGACTGTAGATCTTTTGTGCTGTCTCCTCTGTTCCTTCCTCGATATAGGTCAGGGCCTTTTTCTCATTGAACAGGATGGTCATCAGAGTCTTGGTATTCTTCCGGTTCTCCTGTACCTCCTTGCGGGAGTCGATGCAACGGTTGGTGTAGTCAAGCAACTGCAACTCGGTGAACAGAAGCTGTTCAGAAGTGATGCCTGCCTTGATCCACTGCTTTTCCTCAGAGTTCTTGATGAGGTAGATAAGCGTTGATGCCTTCTCCTTGAAATTCTCCACAGCATCCTTGTACACCTTGTTGAATTCAGCGTTCTTCTTGTTGTGGCGGAAGATCTCAGGAATGTAACTGGTAAGATAGTGAGGGAAGATGGCAGCAAGTACCTTGCTCCAACCAGGAATCTCAGAGACCACATGATCGATGAAGCTTTTCTTCAGTTCAGGATCCTTGATCGCATTGAACTTGGCCTCAATATCATCGGTCCTTTCAAAAAGTTCCTTGAAGGAGATTCCCTCTACACGGTTGATGAAGTTCATATTCTGCTTCTGTATCAAATCCTCTAGCAAGAGAAATGCACTGAAGGTATAGTCGGTGACCTCGCCTATGGGCTTGAGGGCTCCGTTTTCTTCAAGGAACATGTCGCTGAAGTACTTTACCATCTCATAGAAGAAGTCGCTTTCAACATCACCTTTGGAGGTGAGGAACTCTTTCAGTCTTTTTATCTTGTCGTAGAACTGCTTTTCACTGCGGAAGACAGCAAGCTGCTTCTCCTCGTAGCTTACAGGGGTCGACCTAAGGATATAGGTATCCACATCTTGTGCCGAAAGGTCAAAGACAGGGTTGTTCATCAATTCTTTCTTGGCATGGTTGGACCAAGTGGTCCACTGTTTGGGCTCAAGGATGGAGGGAACCAGTTCGGCCTTCATCTCCTTGAGGGAGCTTTTGCCCCCGTTGCTAGTCAACAGCGTGGTAATGGTCCAAGGAATATCCTCGATGACCTTCTTGTTGAGCTTCTCCTTGGGAAGAGCGCTTTTGAGCACCCAGATGTGGCTCTTTGCAAGAGGCATCAGGCTTTTGAAGGCCATGGCTGTGGAAAGGCGGTTGCCATCCTTGCCCTTTTGTCCTGCAAAGTCAACGATTACATCATTTTCATCAATGGAGCGTATCCTACCAATCTTACCGGTGCTGTTTTGGAACACGAAAGTTCCCTTGTCAAAGGCTATGTTGGTCTCAAAATCCTCAATGCTGTGCAGCACGTCCCTGACCATGTTGCTGGTAAGGGCACTGGATTCAAGGCAACTTTTCAGACGGGAGTGGTTCTTATACTTGAGCTTATAGCTCTTGATGAGGTTTTCCTTCGCATATATGTCCTCACGGTCATACTGGAGGGTCTTCTTTTGTGCCTCGATCTGGTTATCCACATTATTCTTGTTGGCAACCTCAAGGTCGCGCAACAAGGCTATGGCAGTGCTGTGGCTCAACGATCCCACCTGGTCGGCAAGGTTCATGAAGTACTCGAAGTTCTCCACATCAAGTTCCAGCAGTGTGTTGGAAATAGAGCGGATAGGGGAGGTGTCCTTTCTCTTGAGAAGTCGGTGCACAGCTTTGCGGTACATGGTAATTGCCTTGTCGGTATTACCTTTCTGTTGGGCGTGGGCTGCAATTTGCTTGACTATCTCGATCTCATCATAGTCAACCTTAACCAGACGTTCCCAGACTGAATATTTCTCTTCTTCCTTTCCATTTTGTGCAAAGCTGTTTGCAAGCAACCTCAAGGCGTGCTTGTTCTCTGTCTTGCGCAAGATCTTCTGGCAAAGGAAATCGACAATGTTCCACTTCTTGTTCTCTGCAAACAACTCGATGAGGTTTAGCAAGAGCAGGTAGTCTTCTGAGCCCCTGCGCTCAAGTTGGACGGAACCGCTGACATACATCGCTATGATGCTGTTGCGTTCCTTCTCCGTCAAATGGGTATCGCAAAGATTCTTAGCTTCTGTCTTCTCTTCATCATCCAACTCGCTGATCTGTTTGTCCAGCTCGTCAAAACTCTGTATTGTGTAATTGGTAATGGTGGACTTTGTCCACTGCTCTTCTTTCAGCAAGTTCTCAATTTCCTGGAAACCCATGCCTTCCTCCAAAATATACGTAAAATCTATGACGTAAAAGAAAACCGAGCAGACCGGGACACAGCCTGCTCGGATTTATATTTCAGTTCATTAACCAAAGTATACCATAAATTGCACCCCTTAGCAATCTCTATGCAAGTAAGATACGAATATGGTTATGATTAGATGCATTGCCTAGGATTGTATACGTTGCAAAAAGGAGTACTTCCTGCTATAACAAAGGGTATGAACAGAGCACCTTTACTTATAGCACCAAGCATTCTTTCTGCAGACTTTTCCCGAGTTGCAGAAGAAGTGGAAACAGTTAATACAAGTGGAGCCTCATGGGTCCATTTGGATGTTATGGACGGGTCTTTTGTGCCAAACATCAGTTTTGGCCATAAGTTCATCAAGGATCTGCGACCCTGCTCGCCCTTGGTGTTCGATACCCACCTCATGGTGGTCAACCCGGAAAAACATGTGGAGATCTTTGCCCAGAGCGGCTGTGACTACATTACTGTCCACGCTGAAGCGACAGTCCATTTGCATAGGACGCTGCAGCTTATTAGAAGCTGTGGGTGCAAGGCAGGTGTCTCCATCGTTCCGTCCACCCCGGTGAGCATGATAGAGCAGGTATTGGATATTGTTGACCTTGTCCTGATCATGAGCGTCAACCCAGGCTATGGCGGACAACAGCTGATCCCCTCAACCTTACGAAAGATATCCGAACTTGACCAGATTCGCCTTGACGAGGGCTATGACTTCCTAATTAATGTGGATGGGGGAATCAATTTGCGCACCGTAAGGGATGTTGCTTCCTGTGGTGCAGATATTGTTGTCTGTGGCAATGCCTTCTTTACCGCAGAGGACCGCTCGCAATTTGTCGCTGACATGGTTCAAGCGGGATTGCTTGGGCAAGGTCGATGAAAAGTGTCATTCAACGGGTCACAGATGCCTCTGTAAGCGTTGGAGAAGAGTGTGTCGGTCATATTGCAAACGGGCTGTTGGTCTATTTGGGAGTGGAGAAGGGCGATACTGAAGAGCAACTGCTCTGGCTCTGTTCCAAGATTACCAAGTTGAGGGTCTTTGCCGACAGCGAGGGGAAGATGAACCTGAGCCTCAAGGATGTCCAAGGCTCGCTCTTGGTGATAAGCCAGTTCACCCTGTGTGCAAACCTGCACAAGGGGAACAGGCCCTCCTACAATGAGGCAGCCGATCCTAGGGATGCAAAGCTTTTGTACGAAAAAGCATTGGATACCTTTAGGAGTTTGGGATTTCACGTTGAGAAAGGGGTCTTTGGTGCGCATATGAGCGTCACTTACACCAATGACGGCCCGGTTACGATGTCCCTTGATGCTTGAGTTGAAGCGACCGGAACAGGTGACAACCTTACAGATAAGAAGAGAAAAATATAGTTTCGAGTAGGAGCATAGCATGGCGAAAAATAAGGAAAGAAGTTTTCCTTCGGATACCTCACAAAAGCAAGAGGCCTTGGAAGCGGCACGGGTCCAGATAGACAAGCAGTTTGGCAAAGGCTCGTTGATGAGGCTTGGCGATAACAAGGACTCCTTGGATATCGACTCGATATCCTCCGGTTCCCTGCTCCTTGATGAGGCTCTGGGGGTAGGAGGCTATCCTAAGGGCCGTATCATCGAAATATACGGACCTGAAAGCAGTGGTAAGACAACCCTGGCCCTCCATGCCCTTGCAGAGAGCCAGAAGGCTGGAGGCATCGCTGCCTTCATCGATGCCGAGCATGCCTTGGACCCAACCTACGCAAAGAAGCTTGGGATCAACATAGACGAGCTTTGGATCAGCCAGCCGGATAGCGGCGAACAGGCCCTTGAGATCTGTGAGTCCCTGGTCCGCAGTGGTGCTGTGGGTATGATCGTCGTCGACTCGGTGGCGGCCCTCACACCCCAGGCTGAAATAGACGGGGACATGGGAGACAGTCACATGGGCCTGCAGGCCCGACTGATGAGCCAGGCCCTTCGCAAGCTCACCGGCCTTCTGTCCAAGAGCAATACCACCATTGTGTTCATCAACCAGATCCGTATGAAAATCGGGGTCATGTTCGGCAACCCTGAGACAACTACAGGAGGAAATGCCCTCAAGTTCTACGCTTCGGTAAGAATTGAAGTCCGCAAGATCGAGACCCTGAGCAAGGGAGCTGATGACATCGTCGGTAACCGCATCAGGATCAAGGTAGTAAAGAACAAGGTAGCACCTCCGTTCAAGAAGGTTGAGGTGGACCTGATGTTCGGAGAGGGTATCAGCTATGTAGCAAGCATCCTCGACGCATCGGTCAAATACGACCTTATCGAGAAGAGCGGCTCCTGGTACTCCTACAATGGGGAGAAGATAGGACAGGGAAGGGACAAGTCCATAGACTTCCTCAAGCAGAACACCGATATTGCCATCGACTTGGACAAGAGGCTCAGAGTTCTCATGTTCCCTCCAAAGGGAGCTGTCCCGGTCTTGGAAGTTGCGGTTGAAAAAGAAGCGAAGAGTGCTGAAAAGGATACGAAGAAAAAATAGTTATATGTCTTGAAGGTTAGGAAAGCGGGCTGTTTGCCCGCTTTCTTGCAATACAGGCAATCGTTGGATATACTCATGCATACATGGCTCAGATAGTGCAAGAAACAGAAACCATACAAAAAGAACCCGATGGGACTGATTTCCTCCTCGAATCCTTCGAGGGGCCTCTAGATGTACTGTTATATCTGATTCAAAAATCAGAGGTCAACATCTATGACATCCCGATCTCTGAGATAACCGAACAGTACCTTGCATACCTGAACAGTGCAAAGGATCTTGAATTGGGTAACCTCACCCAATTTTACAAGATGGCTTCAGACCTTCTCTATATCAAGAGCAGGATGTTGCTCCCTGTCGACCTGGAGTTTGATGAGGAGTATGAAGATCCTCGTCAGGAGCTGGTCGAACGGTTGCTTGAATATCAGAAATTCCGTAAGTATACCGAACTGCTCACCAACACCGGGGGAAGTTCAGAGATGTACATCATGCGTAAGGACTCACAATTCAGGCTTCCTTTTGGTGATGAGGAGATCTTCGTGGGAGTCACCTTGCAGGACCTTCTTGCGTCCTTTACCAAGATGATGACCAGCATCACCTCAAGCAAGGTCTTCAATGTCTTTGAGTCGGTGACGGTCAATGAGAAGATTGCCCTGATGCATGAGCTTTTTGAGACAAGGGATTATATAACACTCGAAGAGGTTATCGTTCACCTCGATCAGATGTTGCACATCGTGTGTGCTTTCATGGCAATCCTTGATGCATGCAAGTTCAAGATGATCGGATTGGAACAGTCTGAGTCCTATGGACAGATACTGATCCGCAAGCGAACTGAGATTGAAGAGGAGTCTTTGGAAGATGCCTACGATGATGATGAAATGGACGCAGATGGCCTTTATCCCATCAACGAGGAAGAAGAATCTGCTTTTTTCCAAGAAGATGCCTCCCAAGATGACGAAAGTAGGGCTACAACTACTGACGATGGTAGGATTATTCTGTATGATGAGGAGAGCGAAGATGAACAGATCCTCTTTGACGAGGATTAGTATGGAGCGGAGATTTGTCTGATTTGAAGAAAAAGAGTGCACAACTGCCACTTGTCCAGAGGGAGAGTGGTCCTATACTCAGTATGGAGGCAAGGCTTGCCGAAGCCTTTCTTTTTTTGGAAAACGAACCTGTATCCTTGGAAAAACTTATGAGGATGGGATCGTTGACCCAAGAGCAAATACTAGGTGCACTCTCTGAGATCAAGGAACACTACAACCTTTTCATGCATGGCATGGATCTTGTCGAAACCCAGGGTTCCTACCAGTTTCTGCCCTCTGCAGACATGCATGACAGGCTCAAGGCTTTTTATGGCAAACGTGTTGATAGGCGCCTGTCCAAGGCAGCCTTGGAAACGCTCTCCATCGTTGCCTACAGCCAGCCGGTGACCCGTCGCGAGATAGACAATATTCGAGGGGTCTCCAGCGATACTATCGTTCGGCTGTTGCGTGACCGTGAATATATCAAAGTGGTAGGCCGGAAGGATGTCCCTGGTCACCCCTGCCTGTACGGGACATCAAGGAAGTTTCTCTTCGAATTTAACTTGAGTAGCATCAGTGCATTGCCAAAGCTCTCCGACATAGATCGGCAACGGTTCGAATGGGATGATGAACAGGAGAAAGAAACAGTATGAAATTAGAATATCCGATCCGTTTGCAAGTATATATGGCAAAGAGTGGTTGCGGTTCCCGTCGGTTTTGCGAAACACTCATCACCGCCGGTAGGGTTACGGTCAACACCAAGCGTGCTACCGAATTGGGCACGAAGGTTGAGGCAGATGATGTGGTCATGCTTGACGATGAGCTTATAGAGCCCAGCGACAGGACCTACTACTATGCACTCAACAAACCTAAAGGGTATATCTGCACCAACTACGATCCCAATGAGAAGCTCTATGCAAGAGACCTCATTACAATTGCAGATAAGAACCTTCTTTTCAATATTGGCAGGTTGGACAAGGAGTCCACAGGCCTGGTCCTTTTCACCAATGATGGTGATGTTGCACAGAAGATCATGCACCCTTCAGAACAGATTGAGAAGGAGTATATGGTCAACTGCAGCACAGAGGTAAACCGTGGAGATCTTGAGGATGCACTTAAGGGTGTTTACATCGATATCCCCCAACCGTACAGGATAAAACGCTTTGAAATCCTTTCCAAGAGGTGGGTGCGAATAGTTCTCACTGAGGGCAAAAATAGGGAGATTAGAAAAATTTTCAGTTATTTTGGCTATGATGTAAAACAGCTTATAAGGGTAAGGATTGGGAACCTGGAATTGAATGATCTTCCCCTTGGCCAGTTCCGTCAGGTTACCTCTGCCGAGATACAGACCATGCTTACAGGTGCTACTGAAAATCCAAGGAAAGGGAGAGCTCGATAATGGTCGTTGCCATCGATGGACCCGCTGGTGTGGGGAAAAGTTCCATTGCAAAGATGATCGCAGACAAGTGCGACTTTTACTATCTCAATTCAGGCTCCTTTTACCGGGCATACACCTATGCCCATCAAAGGGCAGGCAAGGATCCCTTTGACGATGACGGGGTCTTGAAAACAGCAAAAAAGACACCTCTAACTGTAGAGAATGGCTTGATTTGCATGGATGGCAAAAGTGTAGAGGATAAGCTACATACTGCTGAGGTAGACTCAGTGGTTGCGCAGGTTTCTGCAAATCCACTCCTACGAGAACATGTCGATGCGCAACTACGCCTTATTGCTAAGGATCTTGATGTTGTCATCGAGGGAAGGGACATCACAACCGTAGTTTTCCCTGACGCTGAAATCAAGTGTTTCTTTGATGCAACACCTGAGGTTCGAGCCGATCGCAGGTTCAAGCAACATCCCGTCGGACAGAGTTATGAGTCAGTGCTCAAGCAGATTATTGAGCGTGATTCCATCGACCGAAACAAGAAATTTGGGGCACTCAGAATTGCTGATGATGTCCTGTACATCGATACCTCGCACTTGACTATAGGTCAAGTTTGTGAGAAAGTGTTATCTGCTATTTTTGCGCTCAAAAGCGAAGCAAATAGGTAAATTTAGGATCAGGAGAAATCAAGTGGCTGAAGAACAAGAAATGGATGAAAAAAAGACCAGAATGCAGAATTTACTGCAGGAGGAGTATCTTAAATCTCTTGATGGAATCGAAGACGGTCAGCTCGTGACCGGTACTGTTGTCCAGGTAAACAACGAGTTTGTGTTTGTGGATGTCGGTTACAAGAGTGAGGGACGCATCTCTCTCGATGAATTCCCATCGGTTCCAGAAGTTGGCGACGAAGTAAAGGTTGTCATCATCAGTAAGGAAGGCAAGGGCGGTCAGATTATAGTTTCCAAGAAACGTGCAGACTTTAAGGAACGCACGGATGAATTGAAAGCTGCATCAGAGACCAGGTCTCCGGTGATGGGTAAGTTTGACAAGGTTATCAAGGGTGGGTTTGAAGTTGACCTCGGTGGTGAGTACAAGGGGTTCTGCCCTCTGTCCAAAGCTGATGTCGTACGTGTTGAAGACCCAGAGACGATGATCGGAATTTCCGATTACTTCATCATTGACAAGTTCCATGGTGGCACCAAGCTCAAGAGCGTGGTGAACAGACGTGAGTACCTTGACCTTAAGATTAAAGAGAATAAAGAGAAGTTCTTCTCAACCGTCCAGATCGGCGATGTCGTTGAGGGTGTGGTGAAATCTTTCACTTCCTTCGGTGCATTCATCGACCTCGGTGGCTTTGACGGACTTTTGCATATCAATGACATGAGCTGGGGTCATGTTACCCGTCCCAAGGATTTTGTAAAGAAGGGACAGGTCGTACAACTCCGCCTCATCAATATCGATCCAGAGACTCAGAAGATCAACCTATCACTGAAGCACATGCAGGAAGATCCTTGGACAACCTTCGAAAACAAGTTCAATGTAGGCGATGTCATCAAGGCCCCTGTCACCAAGATTACAACCTTTGGTGCCTTCATTGAGATCGAACCTGGAATTGAGGGCCTTGCCCATATCTCCGAACTCTCTTGGACCAAGAGAATCAACAACCCTAAGGAAGTGCTAGATGTTGGTGATGTGGTCGAAGCAAAGATTCTCGGGTATGACTTGGACAAGAAGCGTGTCTCCCTTGGATTGAAACAGCTCGAAGAGAACCCTTGGGACTCCATCGACGCAAGATACCCCACCGGAAAGACCCTTTCCAAGCCAGTAGTGAAGATCACCAACAGTGGTGCCTTCATCAACCTTGAAGATGGCATCGATGGCTTCTTGCATATCGACGACATTTCCTGGACGAAGAAAATCAAGAACATGGCTTCCTTCTGTGCAGAAGGCGATGTCATTGATGTTGTGGTTACCCGTGTCGAATCTGATAACAGACGGATCCGTCTTGGTGTGAAGCAGCTTGAGGGAAACCCCTGGCAGACCTTGCGTCATGACTATCCCAAGTTCAGTCAGATCAGCGGCGTCATCACCAACATCACCGACTTCGGTGTGTTTGTGAAGGTTCCCGGTGAGATCGAAGGTCTTATCAGCAAGTACAACCTCATTGGACCCGATGAAGAGTTCACTGATGAAGTTCTGAAGAAGTTCAACGTTGGCGATCCTATCACCGCCGTGGTTGTAGAGTGCAATCCCAGCACGCAGAAGCTCTCCCTCTCCGTCAAGGAGATGGTAAAGCGCTCTCAGCAGTCTGAAATTGCCAAGTACATCCATGACGACAATGATGATGGCGATACGTACTCTCTTGCAGATATGATGCGTTACAAGGACGAGGACAAAGAGAAAGCCGATAACTAGGCCTTACCTTTTGAATGATACAGGCGGCTTATGCCGCCTGTATATATAACCCTTGAAACGGAGAATATAGCATGATTGATAAAAAAAAGATTAAACCAGAACTCTCTATTGCTGAACGCTTGGAAGCAACATTGAATTCCATGCTTGGCAAGAACAAGAAGGTTTTGCTCATAGTTCTACTAGTCATTGTCGTTGCACTGATAGGTCTTGGCATTGGAACCAACGTTTCCAAGAGTAATCTCAATAAGCAGTTCAATCTGATTGACGAGCTTGAGGCTACCTATGCAGAGATTCAGGCAATGGACAGTGAAGCAGCTGACTACCAGACGAAGTACGATGAGTTTCTAGCGGAATTGCAGGACCTCTCTGAAAAGAAAGCCAACTATCCTGCCCTCAAGGCAGAATATCTGTTGGGCATGGTTGCATTCGAGAAAGAAGAGTATCAGAAGGCTCTTGACAGTTTCTTCTCAGTGTATGAGAAATCCAAGGAGACCTACATGGGCTCTCTGGCACTCTCAAACGCTGCAGCAGCTGCTGAAGAGTTGAAGAACACCGCTCTTGCCCTCGAATATTACACCAAGCTCATCGATGAGTTCGGCTTCTCTGCTGCTGAAGCACCCAAGGCACTCTTTGCCCAGGCAAGATTGCAGGAAGATGGTGGCAACGTGGAATTGGCCAAGGCTACATTCCAACAGCTTGCTGACCAGTTCCCCAGTTCTGAGTTTGGTAAACTTGCCCAGAACCGGCTTGCCTTGCTGTAAGCAAACAGAGTAGGGTGGAGCAATACCACTGATATAAGGAGACAGATGCAATGAAGATGAAATTAACCTTTCTTCTTTTGGCATCTGTCTTTTTTGTGTCTTGTGGGATGCCGACGATATTTGCGCCTACTTACTCAACAGAGTATTCATTTAAAATAGTTGAAAACCCCGCTACTGATGTTGTAGAGGGGAACCTTGCGATGAAAATGACTTCCGGACCAAATTATGACCTTCTGTTTAAATCTTCTGCCAAAGGACCTTCACTGATGTTTTTTTACTCTTTTGGAGGTAAAGAGGCGACTGATAACCAATTCATCAATGAACCTTCCTCCTTAGTGGGTAATTTCAAGACCGAATTCATGAAAAATGGATATGAAGGGAAAATCATAGGTAATCCTGTAAAGTTGGTAAGTACTGGAAGCGGTGATAAGCAGGTATTTTTGTATGGGGTCAACACCAAGACAGCTTCAAACTTTAATGCAAAAGATCAGTATGTCCTCTTTGCAAAAAATCAAGGCAATAGTGCCATGTTAGATTCA
>CAYXYD010000063.1:0-14075 GCA_964469205.1 uncultured Sphaerochaeta sp.
CAGAAAGCTACGCCAGCAAATGCCGGAACTTTCAAAAATCTATTGGAAAGGAGTCTTCTGGTCCCCGTCTTATTTTGCCAGTTCATGTGGCGGCTCTCCGCTGGACGTTATCAAACAGTATATTGAAAAGGCTCTTTTCAGTCTTTGTAGTGAAACCACTTTTACTTTGAAAGAACCTTTGCTCTTAAGTCCTCAATTCAACAGGAAGCCCTTTCTTTAGGATGTCTTTTTGACTAAAACCATCTTTCCCATAGCTGGGGTTCATGGTTTTCAACACAGTTACCTTTTCCTGCACAGTTTTCCCTCTCATCCTAACCAACTAGGAGTCCAGGAGAGAGAGATTCCTCGCAGGATTTGGTTGCGAAGCTTTTTTACGAATGAGTAATTTCACCTAGCGTAGAATGGAAATTTTTTATTGTCTGCGATCCTTATGGTTTCAACGTGTAGTGATTATTCCACTACAATATTAGTGAAAATAGGCTCAATCACTACTAACGCTGAAAAGAGCCATTGAAAAACAACAGAACCCAGTGTAAGGGTGGATGCCTTATATCCCCGACCTGAAGAGACGGGGTTTTACGGCATATTGGATAAAGCAGGCCCTGCTGGTGGCAATCTGTGCCTATGCGGTCATAGCATTCATGGGATATTTCATGTCCAAGCCTATTCACTTCTACATGTTGGCCATTTGTATCGGCCTCTTCCAGGGAGGCATACAGGCCCTCTCCCGATCCTATTACACCCGCCTCATACCCAAGGAAAAGTCAGCCCAGTTCTTCGGCTTCTACAATATGTTGGGTAAGTTTGCAGCCATAATCGGACCCATGCTGATGGGTGTGGTTACCATTGTCACAGGGAACAACCGATTCGGCATCATAAGCCTGATCCTACTCTTTATAGGAGGAGGGGCCCTGTTGCTCAGGGTCAATGAAGAGCAAGGCAAGAAGGAGTGTGAGGCTTTCTCAGCCAAACACAAAACTCTGATCTAATTTTTGCCTAAACACTATCAATCTTTGATGGAAGGGAACACTTGTTCCCTTCCATTTACATTACAAGGCACCTATGATACTAATATCTATCCAAAACTCTTCGGCATAAGGAATTTTTGTGCACCCAATTCAAGAAAACAAGATGGGCATCAAGCCCATACCATCGTTAGTACTATCCATGTCCTTTCCCATCATGATCAGCATGATGATCCAAGCTCTCTACAATGTAGTCGACAGCATCTTTTTGGCACAGTACAGTGAAGCCGCCCTTACAGCCGTCTCCCTAGCCTTTCCCATGCAGAACCTGCTCATCGCAGTGGCAGTCGGAACATCCTTGGGAGTAAACTCCCTGCTTGCAAGAAAACTGGGAGCCAAGGACTATGTAGGGGTTGAGAAAGCTGCTAATAATGGCCTGACCCTCTCCTTCTTCAGCTGGATACTTTTTGCCATCATAGGGCTGTTCTTTTCCAAGGCTTTCTTTGGATTCTTCACTGATGACCCTACCCTCCTACAGATGGGGACACAGTATGTAACCATCTGCTTCTTCTTTTCGTTTGCCATCTTTGTCGACATTACATGCGAGCGCATCCTGCAGGCCACAGGGGACACCATCCATCCCATGATCATCCAGAGCACAGGTGCCATCGTAAACATCATACTCGACCCCATCCTCATCTTCGGCCTCTTTGGCCTTCCTTCCATGGGTGTGTTAGGAGCAGCCATAGCCACCGTCATCGGTCAGCATGTGGCAGCCTTCCTTGCAATCTACTATGTACGTAAAAATAAGGAAGTGAAGATCAGGGCCAAGTATTTCAAACTTGAAAAACGCACTGTCATTGACATCTATGCAGTCGGCCTGCCTTCAATCATCATGATGGCCATTGGGACCATCATGACAACCAGTCTCAACAAACTGCTTATTTCCTTCAGCACTGCGGCAGTCTCAGTCTTTGGGGTATACTTCAGGTTGCAGTCCTTTGTATTCATGCCTATCTTTGGCTTGAATAGTGGAATGATCCCAATACTGGGATACAACTATGGTGCGAAGAACCCCAAGAGGATGATAGAGACCATCAAGGTGGGCCTGATCGTCTCCCTAATCATCATGACCACAGGCTTTGCGATATTCCTGTTCTTCCCTGGAACGCTTCTTTCCTGGTTCAACGCCTCAGGGGAGATGATGGCCATTGGAAAGATTGCCCTGCCTAGGATCAGCCTCTGCTTCATCAGTGCAGGCATCTGCATAGCCTTAGGGGCCCTCTTCCAGGCTGTAGGGGACGGATATATCAGCATGCTGATCTCCATCACGCGCCAGCTCATATTCCTGCTTCCTGTAGCATACCTGTTAGGTCACTTTATCGGACTCGACGCTATCTGGTATGCCTTCATCATAGCGGAAAGCTCAGCTCTGGCCCTTTCACTCTTCTTCTTTGCAAGGGTATACAAGCGGCGGATAAAGCCGCTCTATGCTACAAACAAATGAATTAACACTTTGCCTCAGATTCTTATACTTTGAATCATGTTTGAGTGCAATCATAACTATTACTGGTGTAGCATGAGCATTTACAATTGTAGTCATAGCAATTACAAATGTATGCATGTATAATACAAGTGACTACAAAACACATCTCAAAAAATACAAAGGGGATGTAGAAAAAACCCTATGGAGATGGATATATCCTACAAGAAACTTGAAAATCATCTCTCCTTACGTACAGGATGCAGAGGAAAAACCAAAAAAGTTTTGTATTGCCAAACGGCGATGAGCGTGTACTAATAGTTTTTTATAGGAGTCTTTCGCCATGAAACTATTTGAAAAGATTGATCAGAATAAGAGAGCAATTGATGAGCTTCGTCCCTTCGAGGGTCATCTCCTTCACGAGCTAAAAAGCTATTATCGTATTGGCCTTACTTGGTCGAGTAATGCATTGGAAGGGAATACCCTTACAGAGAGTGAAACAAAGGTACTTTTAGAAGATGGTCTGACTGTAGGGGGTAAGCCTCTTAGTGATACCTTTGAGGCCATTGGGCATGCCAAAGCGTATGATTTTATGTTTACGCTTCTTGGAAATCACCAAATAACTGAGGAAGACGCCCTAACCATGCATCGCTTATTCCTAAAGGATAATAATCTCACATTGGCTGGCAAGTATCGTAACGATCCTGTCCTTATCACCGGTTCAAAATATGCAGTCTGCAAAGTAGAGAATATTGAAACTGAGATACAAGCCCTTTTTCAATGGGTAGCTTCAGAACGCAAGAACTACCATCCGGTAGAATTTGCTGCCCAACTGCATAAGCGCTTTGTCTTCATCCATCCATTCATCGACGGCAATGGAAGAATCTCTCGTCTACTTATGAATACAGTTCTTCTCCAAAATGGCTATATGCTCGCCATAATCCCACCGATTCTAAGGCAGGAATACATCACCGTACTTGAACAGGCACATACGAAAGACCAACCCTTTATAGATTTTATTGCTGAAAGGGTTCTTGAATCAGAGAAAGAGATGATGCGCCTTTTGCATATACCTATGCCATAGAGGAACGTTCCCAAGTAAAGCAATAAAGCTATAAGCAAACCAGAAGGACTTTCAACGAACTTCACTTTCTACCATTTCAATTGCCCACAAAGGAATATTGATTAGCCAATCTTCTCTTTTGTAATCAGTCATTGCAGTCCTTATAGACACTTTTGGACTGAATTTCTCATGATACCATTGCAGACTTTTTGCCTTAAGGTTCACCTCAGCCTTTACTTCAATAGGAACTACCCTCTCTCCTGTATCTACCAAGAAGTCAATTTCTGCACTTCCTCTGTCATTCGTCCAGTAATAGGGCTCGATATGAGGAAGTGTCACTAGCTGTTGCAGGACATACTGCTCAGTGAGTGCACCCTTGAATTCCTTGAACAATTTGTTCCCTTCAAGCAATACAGATTGATGTAATCTTACCATACAAGACAACAGCCCCACATCAATCATAAACAACTTGAATGCCTTGGAGTCATCATACGCCTTAAGAGGCAGATTGAGAGCAGTGACTCGCTGTACCTTATGGACAAGACCACAATCGACAAGCCACAACATAGCCATCTCATACTCTTTGGCCCTTGCTCCCGATTGAATAAAACCATACAAAAACTTCTTATTGTCTTTAGCTAATTGCGATGGGATGCTATGCCATAGCATCCTGATCCTTGAAACTGTCCCCGTGGGAGCATGCTTGGAAAAGTCCTGCTCATATGCGACGAGTATTCGCTCTTGGATCTCTCGCACCACATTGAAATCCTTGGATTCAGAAAACCTGGAGACAACCTCAGGCATACCCCCAACATAATAGTAGTATTTCAACAGTTCGATATATTCCTGCTTGAAGGTCGTTGCCATGGCAAAGTCACCTTTCTGAAGGAGTTCTACAAACTTGCCCTTCCCCATGGCACGCATAAATTCACTAAAAGAAAGCGGATACAGATCCAAAAATTCCACTTTCCCAACAGGAAAAGATGTCCCTGTATGCAGGGCCACCCCTAGTAAGGAGCCTGCACAGATAATCTGGTACTCAGGTGCGTTTTCATTGAAATACTTTAATGCGGTCAGAGCTTTGGGCACTTCCTGTACCTCATCAAAGACCAACAACATCTCATTAGGGACAATCTTATGCCCGACATACAGCTCTAGGCCTGTGATGATCCTATCGATTTGCAGATTGCTTTCAAACAGTGATTGCATCTGTTTGTTGTTGTCAAAGTTTATGTACACAGTTTTCGCATATGCAGAAGATCCAAACTCCTTCATGAGCCAGGTCTTTCCCACTTGCCTCGCGCCTCTAATAATCAGTAGTTTCTTATGTTTCTTCTGTTTCCAGGCATATAAATCTTGAATGGCATCCCTATACATTGCATCACCTCAGTATCAGTATGAACTGGGATTACATTATTTACAACGTAAATACGTGCATTAAACACACTTTTATGTACGTATTTATGTATATAATTACACTTTATCGTGCGTATAAGTGTAAAACATTGAAAATATCCTCCATCTCTCTATCTGAGAAAGAATATAATGAGGAATGGATATAGGAGAAATTGCAAGAATAAACTGCTGTGTTTATTATTTTTGCGCTTGTATATTCTTACATTTCTATTACTCTTTGATTTCCCTTACTCCCACTCAATACGTTGTACATTTTGCTAAGCTTATTTGTTTAGCAATCTCTACATGGTTGAATTATGAATTATCTAGTTATCACTTTTTCAGTTTACTTACTTTCCATCTTGCCATTGGATGCCCACTTATTCTGTCAATTATTTCAGGGTCGTCAAACAGTAACTCAGGACAATATTCTCCATTTCGAAATTTTTTTATAAATGTCAGTTCTTCATCTGTCATAGCCATCAACTCATTAACAAATCCACTAACTACATCTAGTGCAACTTCTAATATGAAAACTGTACCTTTTTTAAGCACAGGTACAAGTTCTCTCAAGATACTGTGTTGATTCAATTTATTCGCTGCAACTAAGTCAAAGTTTCCATTCATTTCATCACTGGTCAAGACATGATAGAAAATCACAGCTTTTCTTAACTGTTCTTTGTAATCCTTTAATATGTCGCTTTCAACTAACTTCCATAGATTTCTATACTATTCAGCGCATTAACGCAACTTTCTACCGCAAATCCTTCTGCCTTAACCAACTTCCTCTCTGTCGCGTAAATATGTGCCCTCATAACATAATTGATGTCAAACTTAATATTGTCTTTATTCCCACCTGTATTCACATATGTAAAATAATGCGAATCTAGAATAAAAGATTTCCTATCACTTTTCTTTCTTGTATATCCTTGCTGATTCATATACTTAGATATTCTAGTATTGATTTCTTCACGTTCACTTTTCATTTGTTCAACGTCTGCGTTAACTGTATAATCTAAATCAATATCAACGGATAAACGTGGCAAATCAAATTCTAAAAGATTTATTGCTGTTCCACCTTTTAGAGCAAGACGTTCATTCAGAAGTTCATCATTATTAATGAATTCAAGTACATCAACTAACCTAAGTACTTTCTCATATGTATCCCGAGTAAATCCACTTTCTACAGCCTTTTTACTTATATAACTTTTATCATATATATTCATCTGGAACCTCCATTTCATCTATCCTTGGTATGTATTCCTCAGGAATAATAAGGTTCCATTTAGCCTGAAACTTTCCGTCTCGCCCTTGTACCAAATACCTTACACTATCACCTGATTTAACACGACATGTTTCAAAAAACTCTGTTCCTAACATTTGTCCAACATAATAGTTCTCAAGGAAATAGCCCACTTTTTGATAGAGTACCTTTTTATTGTACTGTTCCATATAATTCAACAACTTATCTGTATCTAAATCTTCAATTGTTTTAGTGATATTAATTAACTCTTCAATACCACCAACCTTAGACACAAGGTTAATACTATCTATAAATGTTCTTTCCTTATCTGTTACTCGAATACCTTCAACGTTTTTCACTTGGATAACCCCATCATTAAAAGCAGAACTAATATACTTATAGGTATTTCCCATAAACTCGAATGTATTGAACCGTTTTTCTGATAATACATATACTGTATTATATACTTGATTTACCATACCATAAAACTCAAAGGCAGTATGATGAGACACATACGAAACATCATTAATCGCTGATGCAATTTGATACTTATTCGCAATGATATCTCCAGTAGTCAAATTTATACATGTATATAAATCCTTGCGAATTCTTACCACATATTTTTTCTTCAGCCACCTGGTAATTAATGATGTCGATGTACTTTCATTACCTGTAATGGCAATGACGTCACCTAATGAAAATGTTATATATTTAGACAATTGTTTGTATGCTTTCATTGTTACTTCATTTCCTTCTCAATCTTGCTTGTTTTCAACTAAGATTGAGTTACTTTTAAAGTTATTCACTTGAGCAAAGCGGATACCCCCTTTATGGATAATACAACAACTGGTTAGACATGATAGTGAAATGAAAAATCACTTAAAGGCACATACAATACTTTTGCTATTACTCCCACTCAATCGTCCCTGGAGGCTTGCTGGTAATGTCGTAAAGTACACGGTTGACCCCACTGACCTCGTTGCAGATCCTATTGGCTGCACGTTCGAGCACCTCAGGAGGGAAACGGTACCAGTCGGCGGTCATCGCATCTTCGCTAGTTACAGCACGCAGGGAACAGACCTCTTCATAAGTTCGCTCGTCGCCTTGCACCCCGACGCTTTTTACAGGGAGCAAGCAGGCAAGAGCCTGCCAGATATCATCGTAGAGGCCCGCTGAGCGGATCTCTTCGATGAAGATGGCATCGACATCGCGCAAGGTATCAAGACGCGTCTTGGTGACTTCTCCCACACAACGCACCCCAAGGCCAGGGCCTGGGAATGGGTGACGATTCACCATATCTTCAGGCAAGCCGAGTTCCCGTCCAAGTTCACGCACCTCGTCCTTGAAAAGTTCACGCAGAGGTTCAAGCAAGTCCCACTTCAGGTCCTCAGGGAGCCCACCCACATTGTGGTGGCTCTTGATAGTTGCAGAAGGCCCACCAGAGGGGCTCTTGCTTTCAATGACATCGGGATAGAGCGTGCCTTGTGCCAGGAAGGAGATCTCCCCTGCACTGAGGGTAGCATCGTAGAAGATATCGATAAACACCTTACCAATGATCTTGCGCTTAGCCTCAGGCTCGGTAGTCCCTGCTAGGGCAGAGAGAAACGCATCCTGGGCATCAGCATACAGCAACCTGATCTTATAGGAATCACGGAACACCTTCTGCACCCTTTCAGCTTCACCCTTGCGTAGCATGCCATTGTTGACAAAGACACATACCAATTGGTCGCCAATGGCCTGATGGATAAGAACCGCAGTAACTGCTGAGTCCACACCACCTGAAAGACCACAAAGCACCTGCTTGTCTCCGACCTTCTTACGAATGTCCTCGATAGCAGTCGACACAAAGGATTCCATATCCCAATCGGGGGAAGCCTTACAAATCTTCAATACAAAGTTAGAGAGCAGCTGTGTGCCGTCAGTAGTATGGACCACTTCAGGATGGAACTGCACCCCATAGAAATGCTTCTCTATATTTTCCAAGACAGTGAACTCACAGTTCCTAGTCCTGCCTGTCTGTCTGAAGCCTTGGGGAAGAATTGAAACGGAGTCCCCATGGCTCATCCAAAGCTTGGACCCAGCAGAAAGTCCTTGTAGCAATGCGGATGTATTGTCCATGACATCGAGCTCTGCAATACCATACTCGCGCTTGTCAGGGCGTTGGACACTACCACCATTCTGGATGCTCATGACCTGTAGGCCATAGCAGATACCCAATATGGGGATGCCCAATGAGTAGATCGCTTCATCGGGTCTGAGGGAGGCAGCCCCACTCACACTAGAGGGTCCTCCTGAGAAGATGATGCCCTTGGGCTGCATCTTCCTAAGATCCTCTGCACTGGTTGTATAAGGCACTATCTGGGAATAAACGTGCATTTCACGCACTCTTCTTGCTATAAGCTGACTATATTGAGCACCAAAATCGAGTACTACGATGGTGTCGTGAGAGAACTGTTGCATGACATGCTCCTACGGGTTCTGGTTAGGTGGAAGTATACTGAAAACTGTTTTCCGATGCTACCAAGCAAGGGAACTCACTGGTGGGTAGGCACGTTTGACAGCAGCAGCCAGGGCAAGGCCCAGGACAACGCCAACACCGCTTTGCAAAAGATTCCAAGGAATTTCTGCAGCCGCTACCGATACACCGCTGATGAACATTGCTGAAAGGGCAAAATATCCCAAGGACACTGTTGCCATGCACACGATGCCTGCGAGAATCTTGGTGACAAAAGGAATCGTTATCGAATTCTTTTGTCGCACGATAAGGGCTACCAACAAGCCTTCGAGCCCATGCACTACAAACGAGATGGGAGCCCACTGGGCATAACCACTGAACAGGTCAGCTAAAGCTGTTCCCAGACCTGCTGCAATAAAAGCAGACCAAGGGCCGAACGTGAAGGCGACAAAGCAGATCGCAACATCACAGAGGTTGATATAACCCTTTGCTGTGGGAATACGCACGATCATAGTGAATACGACAACAACTGCTGTAAGGACCGCAACAACAGCGACCTTCAGCGCATTTCGATTTTTATCCATGGTACTTATTTCTCCTATCGGGCTCTGAACATGAACCACAAGACTACGGGTATAGTACAAGAAATGATAAAATCCGTAAAGACATGCCGGTACGATTCCAATGAGTGATAGCTACTTCGCTTCTCACTTCTGCCGAATCCCCGTTGCTCCAGGCTCATAGCAAGGTACGGTATGGAGCGCAAGGCCACCACCAGGGCACTGGTGAGGGTGGGCAAAAGATCTCTCAGGCGTTTGAAGATAGAGCGTTTCTTTTCCAAATCCCCACCCTGTCTCAAACGATGGCTCTCGGTGATCTGGGTGAAACTGTCTGCTATGAATGGGATATACGTAAAAGACAGGGTCACCACCAGCGAGGCCTTGTACGGAAGGCGATACCAGCGTAGGGCCAGCATCACCTCAGTCATGGCTGTGGTGGCAAACAACAAGGTACAGGTGTACGTGATGCCGATGAACCGCCCCCCTAGCCTTGCGGCTTGTAGGGCGCCCTCCTGTGTTATGAGGGTAAAGGACCCGATGGTGATAAGGCTCTGACCGCTACGTACATTGAAGGGCATGAACAGGACCATGAAGATGAGCATGGGTAGGATGGATTTGAAGGTCCTTCCTGTATGGCGCAGACCGGTGTTTACGCTCCCTATTAGGATAAGCGAGAGCACAGTCAGATAGAGGCCTTCCAAGGTAACTGGAAGGAACAACCAGATGCAGATGACCAGCATGGCCATGATCTTGGCCCTTGGATCCATCCGGTAGAGAAAGCCATGTCCTGCAACAAAGGTATTTGTAGTCATGCTCTCTCCAAGACACCCGCCTCGATGGCATAGGTGGTCTCACTGACGAGGTGAGCAAACTTGCGGTCATGGGTGATGAGCAGGATTCCAGCCCCATTGCGTCGCAACAGGGCGATAATGGAGAGAGCCACTGCATAGGTAAGGGCGTTGTCAAGTTCGTCAAGGATATAGAAAGGACGGTCAAGCAGATAGTAGACTGCCGCCTGCAAAGCCTTTCTGAGGGGATAGCTCATGGTGGAAGGGGTCTCTTCCAGGTCAAGACCAAAGAGGGAGGCACAATCATTGACCATGGTAGTAACCTGTTTGTCGCTGAGGTCCTTGCGCCTCTTCAATGACCAGGACAACTCCTCCCTGACGGTAGGTAGGAATATCTGCAAGTCAGGATTCTGGAAGAGGTAGCCGACACTGCGGTTCAGCTCCCTTTGGCTCATCTGTCTATCATCGAGGGTGAAGGATCCGGCACTAGGCTCATCGAGGCCGCACACCAACCGGCTGAAGGTACTTTTTCCACTGCCATTCGGCCCTACTAGGGTAACAAGCTCCCCACTGTGGATCTGAAAAGAGGGAACTGACAACCTGAAGGGTTTTGCCTCAAGGGTACTGACTCGGGTTCGGACAGTCACGAGATCGGAACAGGCAAGGGTATGTTCCGTCTTTGTTGGAAGCTTCTGGCCCTTCAGAGGATTGGGAAGAGCGTCACCACAGAGAGTTGAAAAGGCTTGCAGGATCTCGGCCTTCTCACCAAAACGGACTTTGCCGTCTTCCAAAAGGGCATACCGGTCAAAGAGGTCTTCAAACTGCTCCAAATAACGGGAAGCAAGCACCAGTGTGGTCTGCTCGCCTTCTCTGATGAGACGGGTAAGATATTCTCGCCAAGAGCGATCGAGATCATCAAAGGATTCGTCCAACACCCAAAGATGGGGATTGAGCGCTTGCTGGACAGCAAGCAGGACACGCTTGCGCTCCCCTCCGCTTAACTCCTGATGGCTTGAGGTGCGTAAAGGCTGCAGCCCCCAATTGGTGAGCGCTGTATCGACACGCTTAGCGATCTCCTCACGCTTCAGGCCCAAGGTCTCCAAAGGGAAGGCGATCTCGTCCTCAACTGAGAGGGCGACAAATTGTTCCTGAGGATTTTGGGAGACATAGCCGCAGTCGAGCATCAGCTCCCAAGGTTCTGTATGGGCAAGATCCTTAGCACATACATGGACAGTGCCTTCCAAAACACCTGGGAAGTATTTGGGACAGAGACCGTTTATGATGCGTGCTAACGTGCTTTTCCCTGTATCAAAGGGAGCGAGCAAGAGTGTCTTGCTCGTATGCTCCAGACAAAGGTCTACCCCTGTAAGAACAGGGGAGTTCTTTTCTTCTTTCCATGACTGATAGGTAAAATAGAGGTCCCTGACCTCAAGACAGGGTTCTCTCTCACCCTTAGTTGGGAAGTTCATTGAACCGTTTTTTCATCTCTCCGTATACCCGTTCATGCAGTATTGCGATCTCCTCTTTAGAGAGGGAATCTGTAGGAATGGGCTTTCCTATGGAGAAATAGGCATGTACACGCCTAAAGTTTTTTATGCCCTCAAGACCGGAACGCAAGCCCTTTATGGTAATGGGTACGACGATGGCCTTGGAGCGGGTTGCCAGTTTGAGACTGCCATTCTTCAATTCACCGATGGTGTCAAACTTGCTGCGCGTCCCTTCAGGGAAGATAAGCATCGGTTTGCCTTCCTTGAGCTTCTGCACGCCCTTGAGGATTGCCTTCACCGTATCATGTGGACTGGTCCGTTCGATAAAAACACAACCCAAGGCATAACACCAGAGGTTGATGAAGGGCATCCTCTTTAGCTCAGCCTTGGCAAAGACACTGGCCCAAAGCTGTGCAGGACCTACGAAAGCAAGGATGTCGAGCATACTCTGGTGGTTTGCCATATAGCAGACAGGTATCTCTGTGGGCAGATTCTCCCTTCCATCGATATGGACTGTGACACCAAGGGCGAAGATCGTGCCATTGCTGATAAGACGAGCGCAAAGTTCAAGCCAACGGTTTGCCCTCTTCTTGGCTCGAAACAGCAAGAGCAACCCTGCAGGGATGAATGCATAGAGTGGGGATAGTACAATTAGAGGGACTGTCACTAGGCAAGCCACTGCTATTCGTATCTTTCTCATATCATGCCTCCTCTCAGGAAAAATCCTGCTTGCTGTACAATTTAGCATACTGGCCATTCAGAGCCAACAGTTCGTCATGTTTTCCCTGTTCGAGGAGCTTACCGTCATCAATGACAAAAATGCAGTCAGCATTCTTTACCGTAGTCAGACGGTGTGCAATGACAATTGCGGTCCGCCCAGTGGACAGACGGGCAAATGCCTCGCTGATAAGCTCTTCGCTTTCAGTATCGAGGCTACTGGTAGCCTCATCAAAGATCAGGATGGGTGGGTTCTTCAAAAAGACCCTTGCAATGGAGATGCGCTGTTTCTGCCCACCTGAGAGCAGAGTCCCACGTTCGCCTACCTCAGTATCTATACCGCGGGGGAGGTTGCGCACAAACATGCCCAAGTTTGCAGCATCGAGGGCTGCCCACATCTCCTCTTCGGTTGCATCGACCTTGCCGTAGCGCAAATTCTCCCGAATGCTATTGTCAAAGAGAAAGACGTTCTGCTGTACAAACCCGATATTTCTCTGTAACGATCGCTGTCTGACTTGCGAGATATCCTGTCCGTCGATGAGAATGCTCCCCTCTGCCGGTTCATAAAAACGGGGAATAAGCGAGGCAAAGGTGCTTTTCCCAGCACCGGACTCCCCTACCAAAGCGACCGTAGTACTGCCGTGTATCGAAAGGTTCAAGTCCTTGAGGATAGACTCAGTGGATGAATCGTACTGGAAGGTGACATGGTCAAACTGTATATTCCCTTCGGAAATCTTCAGGTCCTTGGCATCACGCTTGTCCACAATGGAGGGATTCTCATCCATGACCTGGACAAACCTCTCGAAGCTTGCCATGCCCTGCTGCATCTGTTCGGTAAAGTTGATCAGACGGTCGATGGGAGGAAGGACCACACCAACATAGAGGATAAAGGTGATCAGGTCATAGGCTTGTACCGAACCACGCATGATCAAAAGGGCACCACCGGCGATGGTACAGAAGTAATAGAGTTCCCTAAAGAGCCCTATAACAGAGTGATACCTGCCCATGACCCTGTACTGTTCGGTCTTGCTGTCACGCAGGATGTTGTTCACATCGTTAAACTTCTGCTCTTGGAACGCTTCGCGCCCAAAGCTCTTCACTTCCCTGATTCCCATCAGGGAGTTCTCCACATTACTGTTCACATCTGCAACAGTGGAGCGTACCCTGCGGAAGGTAGCCCGCATCTTCAAGCCGTAATACATGCCATAGGCAACCATAAACGGCAGGGGGATGAGGGATATCAATGAGAGACTGACACTATAGGAGAACATGACAATGTAGGAACCAACGATGGTAGCAACACTGATGATCAGGTCCTCAGGACCATGGTGAGCCATCTCGGTGATCTGAAAGAGGTCATTGGTGATGCGGCTCATCATGTGCCCGGTCTTTGTCCTGTCAAAATACCCAAAGGAGAGCTTTTGCAGATGGGCAAACAATTCGCTACGCATGTCCGTCTCCATCTTCACACCCAAGATATGCCCCCACGTCATACGGATATACTGGCATATGGCCTGCAGAACATAGATGACGAGCATCACGGCAAAGATGATGAGGATAGCCTGGAGATTCTTATCGGGAATCTCAGTCTTCAACAGTTGCCGGGTCAAGGAGGGAAAGATGATGGACAGGATGGAGGCAAAGATAGCTACCCCCATATCAAGAAAAAACAGTCCTTTATACGACTTATAATACGATATGAAACGTCTGAGCATATTAGTTCTTTTTCCTAAACAGTCGTGTAAAGAATCCGCTCTTGTTCTCCTCCGGCCTTACTACAGGCTCGGATACGGGAGCTTTTGTCCTAGGTGGCGCACTCTTTCTGGGTTCATAATTAGTCTGTGTTTGTTTGTTTTGTTGGTCTTTTCTGGGTTCACCTTTTCTGGGTTCACCTTTTCTGGGTTCACCTTTTCTGGGTT
>CAYXYD010000064.1:0-13970 GCA_964469205.1 uncultured Sphaerochaeta sp.
CTTGAGTTTTGTCCCCTATCGGGATTTTTTCTCTTGTCGGGATTTGGTAGGTCACGCAGGATATCTCCTACACGGAGTACTTCACCGACCTCATCCCTCGAAAAGGGATGAAAAAGCCCCTGAAGCGGGCACAACGGGAGAGGCTCTGGCTTGTTCGTGACGCTGTTGCAGAAGAGATGGAACGACAACATGTGTTCTGTTTCTCCTACATCCCTGTACTCTTGCAGAAACTAGTGAAGGAACAAGGAAAAGAAACAAGGGTGCTTTATGACCAGCTTTTTATCGACGAGGCACAGGACTTGGGGACAGCCACCTTGCGGGTGCTGAAACTGCTCAGCCGTGGGTGTGTGATTCTCTGTGGTGATGACAAGCAGTCCATCTACCAGGTTGGATCCTCGTTTGCACGATCAGGTCTTGATGTGATCGGCAGGTCGAAACTGCTCAAGACAAATTTCCGCAACTCTGTGCAGATACATAGCTTTGCCCAGTCTTTCAAGAAAAAACAGGTAGAAGAGACAAACAAGAGCCAAGCCCTCGCTTTCCGTGATGACCCCATGCCTGAACTCTTCCGATTCACCAACAAAAAAGAGCATATGCGGTTGCTAACAGAGAGAGTTACGTTTTTTAGTTCGTTGTTGGAGTATGAACCGGAGAATATCTGCATCCTCACACCATCAAAGCATGACTTTCCCCTTATCAGGAGCACTTTGGAGAAAGCAAGTCATGTAGTCTCGGAGGTATTGGATAAGGAGTTCACCTTTGAGGAGAGCGGTGCCATAAGGATGAGCACCCTGCACTCTGCAAAAGGGTTGGACTTCCCTGTCGTCCTGCTCTGCCTGGGAAGCGAGCCAAAACTCCAGAGCCAGTATGATGCAAAAGCCAATGAGCAGCTGTTAAGGAACCTTATCTATGTCTCCATCACACGCTCCCTGGACCATCTGAACCTGTTTATTCCCGAAGAGACAAGCAAGCAGGCATACTTGGATCTGATAGACTGCTTCTCAGAAATGCAAAGCGAAAAGGACTAGAGGGCAGTCCATCCTCCATCGACCAACAGGAGCGTTCCTGTGACCATGTCAGCTCCGTCAGAAGCGAGATAGAGTACAGACGATGCGACATCCTCGATAGTGGCTACCCTGCCCCTTGGTATCTTGGAGAGTACTCCAGCCAGAAACTCTGGATCATCGAGCCTCTCGGCAGTGCCTGGGGTGCGGATAAAGGTAGGCCCGACTGCATTGACGGTAACTCCCCTTCCCGACCACTCGACGGCAAGGGTCTTGGTAAGCATATTTACACCACCCTTTGAGGCACAGTAAATAGCTTCTTCAGGTATGGCGACAACAGAGGCTTGGCTGCTGATGTTGATGATCCTGCCCTTACCTCTGGCAAGCATTGTCTTTCCTACAGCCTGACAGCAGAAGAAGGTCCCCTTGAGGTTCAGGTCCATCATAAGATCCCAGTCCTGCTCGGTGACCTTTTCTGCAGGAATTGGGTTCCCCATACCTGCGTTGTTCACCAGGATATCGATGCTTCCCATCTTCTGCTCCACTTTTTCTACGCAAGCTTTGATGGAGGAGACATCCCTGAGGTCAAGAAGGAAAGGTTCACAAACGCCACCTTCACTTCTAATCTCTTTGGCAAGGCTCTCCAATTGGGCAACATCACGAGAGGCCACAGCTACCTTTGCACCTTCTTGTGCAAATATCTTAGCAAGGCCTAGGCCAAGGCCTTTGCTGGCACCGGTGATGAGAGCCACCTTCCCCTGTAGATTTGATCCAAACTTTTTGTACATACGAGCCTCCTGTTGTAGGTCTACCCTACGACAGGAGGCTCTTGCGGTCAAGTTTCAGATCATATAGATGGCTTTTAATAGTTTGTAAAAGTTTGGTCTCCTGTTTTGCCAAAGAACAATTGACATTGCACCCAGAATGGGCACATAGTCGATAGAACAGAAACCATTACCCGCAAGGACTGAGCACATGAACACTCGAACACAAAGCATCTACCGTAAGGGACTGAAGATTCGCCCCTTCCTATTCGCCATACTCTTCAGCGGTCTCGCCTACGGGTTCTACCGTGGAATACAGGACAACTATCTTGCAGAAATAGTGCAGATCACCAAGTTTGAACGGGGTATCGTGGAATTCTTCAGGGAACTGCCGGGGTTGTTGCTCATATTCATCCTGGCTGCAATGTACCGTTTCAGTGAAACCAAAGTCTTCAAGATCGGCACTGCCATCATGCTTGCAGGTGTAGTTGGCCTCTTGTTGATGGGAACCTCCAAGGCCATGGTAATCCTGTGCATGGTCATTTTCAGTTCCGGTGAACATATCGTCATGCCGATGAAACACTCCCTTTCGTTGACTCTGGCCAACAAAGGCAAAGGTGGTGCCTCCTTGGGCATTGTCTCAAGCATCAGCCATGGAGGTAACATCCTAGGGTTTTTGGCCGTCACCGCCCTATTCCTGCTTTTTGGTGCCATGGGAATCCCCAAAGGGGCAATAACAGGATTTCGGATAGTATTCATCATAGCAGCAGTACTGCTTGTGCTCTCTACACTCATCGCCTTCACTATGAAAGACCAAGGCAAGAATGTGCGTAGAAGCCGGATATATTTCAACAAGAAGTTTTCAAAGTACTATATGTTGGAAGTCTTCTATGGGGCTAGGAAGCAGATATTCCTTACCTTTGCCCCCTATGTGCTCATCCTCTTCTATGGTGCAGACACCTCAGTCATTGCCTTTCTCCTAGCCATTTGTGCTACTTTTGGCATGATACTCTCCCCCCTTATAGGGCGCCTCATAGACCGTCTTGGGTACAAGACCATCATGATAAGCGATACCCTCATCCTCATAGTTGTATGTTTCTTCTATGGCTTTGCCCATCGTCTTTTTCCGATGCACATCGCCTTTATCGTTGTGTGTATCAACTTTGTCCTTGACTCGATCATCTCACTGGCAAGCATGGCGACCAATGTGTATGTGCAGGACCTCTCTTCAACACCTGAGGAGATGACCTCCACCATTACCACAGGAATCTCAGTAAACCACCTTATCATCGTCATCATCGCCCTTCTTGGGGGACTCATCTGGGAGAAGCTTGGCATCGAGGTTCTATTTACGCTCTCCGCAGTCCTGGGATTGGCAAACACCTTGTATGCAATGACCATAAAGAAGCCCGAAAACCCCATGATGGATTACTCCCAAACATCAGTTGAGTAGGTGAGCAAGCAATAAGCCGAGGGAAAAACAGAGGCTGAAAATAAGATAGATCCGTCCGACAGACCCCATATTACTCTGTTTGGTCTGGTTGGAGAAACCTCGTCGTACCATCGCCCTGAACTCCCATATTCCGAATAGGAAAAAAGGGACAAGGGCGATGAGCAGAATCATGGGATAGATTTCCAAGACAAATAGCAGTAGTGATAATGCAATGACTAGCAGCGCCTCAAGGCCCAACAAGAAGGTGGTCCCCCACTTCCCCAGTATGATAGTGAGGGTTTTTCTCCCTGCTTTAGCATCGCTGATGCGGTCACAGCTATTATTTACTGAAAGGATCATGCCCACCAACAGCAGTGAGGGCAGCGAGGCAAGCAGAGCCTCTCTCGTGACTGTTTCTGCCTGCACAAAGAAAGAGATCAGAAACAGTACAGTACCCAAGAAGAAACCGGCAAACAGCTCCCCAAAGGGAGTACGGGAGATGGGGTACGGGCCTCCTGTGTAGGCAAAGCCCACAAGCATACAGATACCTCCCACCACCAGGAGCATCCAACTAGTCAGGTAGGCCAAGATAAGGCCTAAAACCCCTGCTACAGCAAACAATACCAGACTGACCAACAGGGCAAGCAGGGGGCTCACTCCCTGATAGACCAACACCTTGTCGTCCTCGCAGTTGGTCTCTTGCCTGTCTGTACCGTTACGATAATCGAAATAACTGTTGAAGCCTGTTGTCCCCATATCGACAAACAGGGTGGCAAAAGCCATGAGAGCCACTATGCCAAGGCTAAGTCGTCCCTCTGTGTAGAGGGCAAACAGGGTGCCTGTTGCAAAGGTTCCCATACTGATGATCTTGGTTCGAATCTCTACGATTCGTAAGAATTGGGTGAATGTCATACTAAAGATTAGCATTATCATGAGATTTATATCCAGAGCAAAGCCAAAAATTCAGAGGAATTATGAATAAACGAAGAAAAGAGCAACCCTTGATCAAAGGATTGCTCTCTTTAGAAAAAACTATATTAGTAGGACCCAAAAAAGGAACCAAATTGACCGGTTCCTTTTTTGTCCTTCTTACTGCATGGAGGTGCTTCTTATTTATCCTTAGAAGCAGTTTTCTTGGCAGAAGAGGCCTTCTTCTTACTGGCAGTTTTGGCTTTAGGTTTAGCAGCAGACTTTTTTGCAGTAGTCTTAGCTTTAGCTGGGGCCGTGGCTTTTGTAGCTGGCTTCTTGGTTGCAGGAGCAGGCTTTTCTTCAACCTTGGCTGGCTGCTTTGCCACTGGAGTGGAAGCTGGGGTTTCTTCAGCCTTGGGTGCTTCCTCCTTTACAGGAGCAGGTTCAGGCTTTTTTTCTGCCTTGGGTGGCTCCTTCTTGTCAGGAGCAGGAGCGACTTTTTCTGTCTGAATGGAAGGAGTCACCTCTGTACTAGCTGCATTGGCCTTTTTCCATTGCAGAAAAATAAGGGCTGCAAAAATAACAACGGTAGCAATAAGCGCTACTGTTTTCAGCCCCGGGCTACTTACCCCTACGAGGACAACGACAAAGATGACAACCATGGCTATTAGGTACCCAATGGTATATTTCTGCAACTTCTCTTTCTCTTTACGCGTGTTCATTACTACTCCTTTTTACGGATTTACTACATAAAAATGCATATAATTCGAGGGAAACAAAAACTCTCCCTACGACTATTAATGATACTATACCCTACCCTGTTTCACAATCATTTTGTTTTCAACAAAGAATATGTTTTTGTAAGTAAAGGATTTTCTTGGAAAATGCATAGATATACCCTGAGAAATATATCCTTATCCCACCCTTTTCTCCCTTTTTAGGAGGACACTTCATATTACTACTCGCGTTTTATCTCCAACACACACCTAAACATTGGATGTTGGGCTATAATAGAGTATATTCAAGCAAAGGATCAATACCGTGACTACGCAACAGATACAAAAACACAATTACACAGCATTCCTTGTGCATGCACTCTTCCTCGCCTTGACGATGAATTTCATAGACATCAACACGGTCGTGCCGAACATGCTTGCAGAAAGCGGTGCTACGTCCCTTCATATGGGGATTCTCTCCTCCATCATGATCGGGGGAACTAGCTTTATGCAGTTGCTCTTTGCTGGGATCATCTTCCCCCTCAGGAGGAAGAAACCAGCCCTGCTTGCAGGCATATACCTGAGGGTCACTGCCCTCATAGTCCTGGGTATCTTCTTGCGCACACTCTCTGGAGCCGGCCTTTGGAAGGTCTGGACTATCCTTGGCCTGATGACTGTATTCTCCTTCAGTGGAGCCTTTGCCAACATCTCCTACACTGATATCCTAGGTAGGACTATTGATCCCACCAGAAGGAAAAAACTGCTTACCATCAAACAGCTAATCTCTAGTGTTGGGGTCATAGCCTCTGCCCTGCTTGTGAAGGTAATCCTATCAAATCTGACCTACCCCAAGAACTACTCCACCCTATTCCTGCTTGCAGGAGGGTTGCTCACCCTTGCCACCATTGGGTTCTGGATGATCAAGGAGGAAGATGCCCCCATACACGAGAAGCTCTCCTTAGGGAAACGATTTGCTGCATTCGGTCAGGTCATCAAAGAGGACAAGAACATGCGCCTCTATCTGTTGTTCATCAATACCAGCGGGGTCATCCTCTCCACCATACCGTTTCTCATCCTCTTTGCAAGAACCAAATTTTCCATTGACGGCAGCCTTATAGGAACCTTTCTCTTGGTCCAGATGGCAGGATCGCTACTAACCAACACCCTTCTGACCTTTTTCTCCAAAGGACAAGGGTACAGAAAACTTCTCTATCTCTTTGTAGGATTGGGTGCATCAATCCCTCTAATAGCGCTCCTAGCGTCCCCTTCCCCTGTTACCTTCTCCCTAGTATTCCTGCTGACAGGAAGTAGTGTAGCCCTCTATCAGATACTGGCTCCAGGTGTGTTGCTAGAAATTTCTACCAATGAAAACAGGCCCCTTTACTCAGGTCTTGCAGGGGCGGGCTCCATCATGAATATCCTCTACCCAATCCTTGCAGGTGCTTTGGTAACCGCAATTGGATTCGTGGCTGTATTCATTCTTACCAGCCTGTATATCCTTCTTGGGTTCTATGCTACCAGAAAAATACAGTGCAATAGAATTCATTAACAATAAGGTATCTTAATTGATTGACTTTCTTAGTATTCTTTAATATAGTTGTACACAATACAATTTATTGGAGGACCTATGAACCGCAGACTATTCACCACCATACTCATTATTACCCTTACATCCCTATCCCTCTTTGCAGGACCTTCCTTCAAACCCTTCGTAGAAACAGAACAGGGTACTATCGCAATCTTAAGCCATACCTATCAGAATGGAGAAGAAAAAGGTCAAAACGATACTTTTGACTTTGTAAAGCAGGGTGGTCAAGATAACCTCTATCCCTTCAGTAGGTATGCAGTTGGTGCAACCATAGCAGACAGCCACCGAGTATGGTTTACCTACCAACCGTTGAATTTGATTACCAATGTAGAATTTACAGATACTGTAACAATGGGTGACGTAAATTTTACCAGTGGTCCAGGAGCGGCATCTGTACCCATGGAACTCACCTACAGCTTCCCCTTCTACCGCGCTACCTATACCTATGACCTCTTGAGCAAGTATGACAATGCATATTTGGGTGTTGGTATTGCTATGCAGATCCGTAATGTATCCATTAAGTTTAAACAAATTGATGGAGATAAACTGTATGTCGCTCATAACGTAGGTCTCGTACCTGCACTTGCCCTCTACAGCGAATACAGCTTCCCCTTTGGTCTGACCCTGAGTGCTGACATTGCAGGCTCGTATGCTAACTCTTCACTATTTAACGGAGCAACCTATGATTTCAGTGGATCAATTCTCGATGCATCCCTGAGTATGGCCTATGACCTCCCTGATGGCTTTGCAGTCTTTGGCACCCTTCGTTACTTCGGTGGTACCTCTGATGGAACTAGCAGCAACTCTTCTGGTTCTTGGACAGAAACTGTAGATAGGTATTCTTCTAACAACATAGCCACCATGACAGCTTCAGCCGGTCTCTCCTGGACTGGGAAATAAGACCTGAATTAGTACGTTTTCATCTGATAGCGTAGATTTATTTGTTTTTAGTGTGTTTGTTTATGGCAGTTTCCCTCTTGGTGTGATACTCCACCAAGAGAGAAAAATGCCATTTTTTCTTTTTTCTTCTTTCTTCTCTTGCTTTTTGCTACAATGCTCCTATGAAATACGTTCTTATAACAGGAGCAGCAGGGGGTCTGGGAATCTCAGTGACCCAAGAGCTTGCCAAGCGGGGATACAAGATCTTTGCACTCGATCTGAACATTGAGGCTTTGCAACATCTTGCTGGTGATAGCATCATAACCATACAGGCAGACATTACCGATACTGCTTCGCTTATGGCTGCTCATGATACTGTTGTTAGTGTAACCAGCCATCTTGATGCCATCATCAACATGGCTGGCGTCTTTGCCATGCACTCTCTTATCGAGATCGACCCTACCCTTGTGGAAAAGACCCTCTCGGTCAACCTGATGGGAACAGTAAAGGTGAATCACCTCTTCTTTGACTTTCTTTTGCCAAATAAGGGCAGGATCATCAACTGTAGCTCCGAGGTGGAGCGTTTCCCTTCCATCCCCTTCAATGGTGCCTATACCATCAGCAAGAAGGCTCTGGAGGCCTACAACAACACGCTACGCAGGGAATTGGGCTTCCTTGGGTACAAGGTCATCAAGATGCAGTGTGGATCCTTCAGGACAGCTATGCACACAAGGACTAAAGAGCAGTTCAGCCACTTCAGGGCGACAACAAAGCTCTATACCCCTACCCTCAAGTTACTAAAACCCATACTGGAATTTGAGTTGGAACATGTCAGTGAGACAAAACATCTTGACAGGGCAATCGTCAAGGCGTTGGAAGACAGAAGGCCGAGGAAGGCCTATAAGGTCAAGAACAGTTTTCTCTTGTCCTTGTTGACCCTCTCTGGTGAGAGATACACTGATCTGGTATTTTTTGTCTTGGGGAAAGCAACAAATAGGAAATCAGCAAAATAATAGAAAACATGACCTGACCCTTGAGTACTTCTGTTCTCAATACAAGAGAGGATTTGATTTTCATTGTATGGTATTCAATTGTCCGGCATGCATTCTTCTTTCAGAATTTGTTGGCTGGTAGAGTTAGTCGCTTTCCTGATTGTCTTTGGAGTACTGCCATAACGCCTTGTCCAGCGTCCTCATATCCATCTGGTTTTCCGTTGCCAAAGATCTGCATATCACCGTATAGTTCCACCAGAATTCAAACGAATACTTCTCCGAGTCATCCAAAGAAAGAGACCACAACGCCCTGGAATCCAGGATTGGATACCGATCCTTATGATAAAAATGCAGGATAACGGAAGCAGTTGGCAAGCCCACTCCATCAAGGAGTGTGAGGGATTCTATCCTGAGCTGTTCATTATCAGTCTTCAAAGCCATTGCAGTCACGGCTTTGACATACTCTTCACTATTTTTGCTGATATGACCGGCACTTCTAGGAGATTTCCATTTGGCAACTCGCTCTAGGTCCGTTTTTGTCAGATATCCCCTTGCCCGTATTTCCTGAGCATATTGGGCGAGGTCAACATCACTTATAGAATACTCATAGTTGCCTGCAAACTCAGCTATCTGATCTGGTTTAAACCTCAGTGTATAGAACATTCGTTTCCTCTCTTATCTGCCAAGAAATGCCGTTGCAGGTAGTAACACATACAGGTAATCCACTACACCATGCCTACTGCAAATTCTGAAGCTTGGATAGTGGGCGGATGGTAGACTCTTATCCTAATAGTATCATAGCATCTGAAAATAGCTACCATAAGAACAGCAGTGAATGAAATATGGCAGTTCTTCCACGTATTGGAAAACCTGTTATCATCCAAGGTATACAAACACACTATCAGCACAATTCACGCCGTCCAAGGCAGCACTGACAATGCCTCCTGCATAGCCAGCTCCCTCACCACAAGGAAACAGTCCCGCAAGTTCAATGTGCATGTTGGTCTCCTTGTCACGAAGGATACGCACAGGACTACTGGTCCTGGTCTCTCCTGCGATAAGCACTGCTTCGTTGGTCAGGAAGGTATGGGCTTTCCTGCCGAAGGCAGTAAAGGCAGTAGCGAGCCGCTCGGCGATGAACGAAGGCAACACCTTGTGGAGGTCTGCATTCGTAAGACCCGGGCCGTAGGAGGTGGGGGGAAGGTCCTTGGAAAGCCGGTGATTGACGAAATCCGCCATCCTCTGGGCAGGTGCTGCAAGATTGCCGCCTCCCGCCTTGAAACAACGTTCCTCCAAAGCCTGTTGGAAATGCATCACTCCAAGATAGCCCCCAAACGTCTCTTGGGGAAGGTCCTCTGGATGGAGTTCAACAACCATACCGCTATTGGCAAACTGCCCCTTTCGGGAAGAGGAGCTCATGCCGTTGACCACAAGTTGGCCGTCTGAGGTCATCGCAGGGATGACAAAGCCACCTGGGCACATGCAGAACGAGTAGACCCCGCGTCCGTCGACCTGATGGACAAAGGCGTATTCAGCGGCAGGAAGAAACTCTCCCCGACCCTTGTCATTCTTGTATTGGATCTTGTCGATGAGGTGTTGGGGATGCTCGAGCCTTACGCCGATAGCCAATGCCTTAGCCTCTATCGCGATCTTCTCCTTTTCCAGATACTCGTACACATCCCTTGCACTATGTCCGGTTGCCAAGATGACCGGACCCTCAAAGGACTCCCCTTTCTCGGTAACGACACCTCGGACCTTGAGCTCTTCCTTGAGGAAACTCACAACCTTTGTTGAGAAGTGAACCTCCCCCCCGCTTGCTAAGATGGTATTTCGAATCTGTTCGATTATCTGAGGAAGCTTGTCTGTACCGAGATGGGGATGCGCTTCATAGAGAATATCAGCAGACGCACCATGCTGGCACAACAAGGAGAGGATATTGAGCACATTCCCTCGCTTGGTAGCTCTGGTATAGAGCTTGCCATCGCTGAAGGCTCCTGCCCCACCTTCACCGAAGCTGTAATTGCTCTCGGCATTCACTATCTTTTGTGTCGAAAGGGCTGCAATATCCTTCTTGCGCTGATGGACGTCCACCCCGCGCTCGAGCAAGATCGGCTTCAGACCCTTTTCAATGAGACGCAACGAAGCAAACAGACCTGCAGGTCCGGCCCCTACCACAATTACCTGCTTCTTATCACCTACAAACGGGAAGTGCGTAGTTTCGAACAGCTTTTCCTCAGAATCGCCCGTGAAGAGGCGAACGCTCATATCTATAACGAGTGGATTGCGCCTGGCGTCGACACTGCGACGAAGGATGTGCATCCCTGTAACTTCTCCCAATGGCAACTTAGCCTCTTTGGAGGCTATCTTTTGCACGGCCTTGGTATCTATAGCTGTCTGGGGGGACAGTCTGAGTGATATATCTTTAGTCATTTGGTCATTGTACTGACCCTGTAATGTACAGGTCAACGGAAGAACAAGATAAAGCTGTAGTGTTTCATTCTCAGGGTGCAGAACGTCTTTCCGATAGGATACGAATGTCGATAGATTCGAACTATTTTCTCATCAGATGACCCATCGTGTTCACCTGCTGGATAACCTTTATCACAAGAACGCCCTAGATGGCTTCATCCAGGGCGTTCTTGAACAATGCTCTTCATACTATCTCATGCAAGGGTTTTACGCATTCTTTTGTATCACGGTAGGCAAGCCTAGAGCTTCACTCCACTGCCTTCAAGATCCAAGGCTATCAGGCGGAGCTCTCTCAAGGTCTGCAATACCGTAAAGGCTGCATCATACCAAGAGAGTTCCTTGGCCCTGATGCTGCTCTCATTGGCAAGACCGACAGAAGAGCGGATACGCTCCACCTCTACGGCATTCTCCTTGAGTTGGAAGTCATTCAGACCGACTGAAAGGGAGAGGAGCAAACCCTCTACACTGCGTTGGGTCTCTTCAATCTTAGTCTCGAGGTTCTGCTTAGCTTTCTCCACTTCCTTTATCGCCTGCAGGACGCCTTCACCAGCCAAGGTAGTGGAGAGCTTTGATGTTGATCGGAAAATATCAGTTGCAGAGAATCCTATGAAGAAGGAAAAAGTAGGCTCACCGTTGGAAAACATATCTCCAAAGGATGTGAAGAAACCTGCTCCTTTGGATGGGGCATAATAGGGTGAAAGCTGTAATGAGAGGTTGACCATCGGAGCATCGGCGGGGTTCTTCAGCCTTGCATCCAGCTTTGCTGTTCGCACCTTTCCCTGGGCCAAGGCATAGGAGGGATCATTCTCAAGCAGCAAGCCCAGTAGTTTCTGCTTATCAAATACTATTTCAGGGATGGTGGTGAACAGCGTACTGTCCAGAACGACCTGCATAGGATACTCAACACTACCCCACAATAGGGCCAAGGAAGATTGTATGCCCTCGATCTGGCGGTCTATTTCAGAAAGGGAGAATCGCAGCTGGTTAAGGATGAGCGTCCTACTCTCATAGGCATTGCGGCTTATCCTACCCTCTGTAAGGTCCTTCTGTGCATCCTTGAGGGAAGCCTGTTCCAGGGTAAGCTGCTCACCCAACAGGAACCGACCTTCCATCAATGCCTGTAGTGCAGAGAGCAAACTGTTTCCTTGGGAAACCAGACCACTCTTCAGTTGGTCAACTGAGAGTCTGGAATTCTGGACTGCTATGCCCTGTTTCTCAAGCTGATTGTCACCATACTTGGTGTCAAGCAATCCATCGCCGACCCACAATGGCTGGGCGACGTTCAGACCAATGGAAGGAGAATGAGTCCACTGCCATTGCTCACCAGATGCGCTGTTCAAGGCATAGGAGGAACTCTGCTTCACTGAAAGGGAGGCACTGGCTCCAGTTGCAAATTTCTTACTCACACTTGCTCCAACGCCAAACGTATTCTTTGTGTCAAAGGTAGTGACTGCTCCTGGTCCTCCAAACTTAGGCGTCCTGCTCAGTGAATAGAGGGGCGTGGAAGAGATGCCAAACTTAAAGCCCTGCTCCCTCTTCTGATAGGAGAGCTGCTCTGCCTGCATCCTATAGAGCGACTGCAACTGTTCAAGGTTGAGATTCCCCTGATCGAGGGCTTTCCTCAGCTGTTGGTCAGCCTCTGTGAAGGAGGGCAGACTACTGTCCTGCCACTCCTGTATGAATGCCTGCAAGGCCTCTCGCTCTAAGGGTACCACATCACTCTCCCCAAGCTCGTACTGGTTTGTCAGAGTTGGATAGGAGGAGGCAGAGAGAGGCAAGGCCAGCAGCATTACTATGGTGAATATCGTTAGGATCTTTCTCATGTCGCGCTCCTCTTCTTCTTGTCGTAAATGGTTCCATACAGCATCGGTATGATGAACAATGTGGTCAGTGTTGAGAACATCAGACCAAAGATGATGGTGCTTGCCATAGGGGACCAGACCACCGAGTAGCCTCCGATACCCACTGCTGTAGGCAACAAGCCTACAATGGTGGTCAGCGACGTAAGTATGATAGGCCTGAGCCTTGTTTGTGCCGCTTCTTTAATAGCTTCGGCCACACTCTTGCCTTCGACGCGCAAATCATTGATGAAGCTTATCAGCACTATCGCATCGTTTACTGCAATACCTGCCAAGGCAACTCCTGAATAGATGACCGTCGTTGAGAGAGGAGTCCCGGAGACAAAAAGATAGAGCACAACCCCGATAAAGGCAAAGGGAACAGAAAAAAGGATCAAGAGGGGTTGGCTATAGCTGTTGAACTGGGTTCCCAGAATGAGGTACATAAGGAAAATACCCAGGATGAAAACCCTTAGGATGTCAAATATCAAGGTGTTGAAGTCATCAAACTCACCACCTACACCAAAGGATACATCAGGATAGCGTTCGCCTAAGCTCTGTTGCCAAAGCTGTTTTACCTGCTCGTTGACCTGTTTCAGGTCAATGCTGTCTATAGCATTGGCTGTCACCGTTATCTCACGCTTTCCTTCCACACGCCTTATGGTGCCCAACGAGTTATCAAGCTCAATGGTTGCCACACTGGAAAGGGGAACAAGCCTTCCGTCATCGGTTGGGATGAGCAACTGTTCAAGGTTCTCATACCGCTTTGAATCTGAGCTTGCAAACCTGACCACAATGTCTATCTGCTCATTCTTCTCGAAGAAAAGGCCAGCAGGGATGCTGTCAAAGCGTGCACGAATATATGAACCGACACTTCGCACATTCACACCCAAAGCACTTGCACGCTCCTGGTTGAGCCGTATGCGAAGTTCAGGGCTTCCGGCGATAAAATCACTTTCCACATTGGATACGCCCTCTATTGAGGTAAGGAGATTCATTATGGCATTGGAACCATCAATGAGCTGCTTGTACTCATCACCAGAGAACCGGAAGCTGAGAGGATCGACTGTCGGAGGTCCGTTCTGAGCCTTGCGGAAGAAGACCTGCTCAGCACCGCTGATGTAGTAGGTCTCATTCTGCACCTCTGTGATAACCTCATTGATACCACGCTTGCGACCTTCATCCATCTCGGCAAGGTCTACGGTTATCTGGGCCTTGGTGGAGTTCGCTTCCCCACTGCCCAGTGTCCCTATCTTGGTGCTGATGGAGAGTATCTCCCCATTGCCCACCTTATCGAGGAGGACCTTCTCATACTGGCCTACGATCCTATTGGTCTCTTCCAAGGAAGTTCCCCTAGGGGTAAGGATTTCAATATTAAA
>CAYXYD010000065.1:0-13908 GCA_964469205.1 uncultured Sphaerochaeta sp.
ATGCTTAGACTGACACCTTGTTTCTTCCTGACTCCTTGACCCTGTAGAGGGCTTGGTCAGCTGCTTCTATAAGTTCCTTTTCATACTCGACATCAAGCTCGGGAAACGAGGCCCCTCCGATGCTGAGCGTCACATGGATCGCCTGCTCACCGTACTTGATATGCTTCTCGTCGATCTGGCGCCTGATGGACTCTCCTACTTCCAGAGCATCGGCTTTCGATGCACCTAAGAGGACAACCATAAACTCATCGCCTCCCAAGCGCACGAGGATATCCCCTTCACGCAGCTGGCCACGTGTTGTAGTTGCTAGGGTACGCAGCACCCTGTCTCCGACAGTATGCCCGTAGACATCGTTGACCTGCTTGAAATGATCTATGTCGATCATCAGGACTGCCAAGGCTATGTTCTGCTTCACTGCCCTGACAAACTCCTCATGGAGGCGGGAGAGCCCGAATCGGCGATTATAGACATTGGTCAAAGGATCGATAGCCGCAAGCTTCTGCACCTGGTCATGGGTCATGGCATTATGCAGGGCAAGGGCCAAACTGATGCCGAACAGGTCAAGATTTCCCAACACCTCAGAGGAGAAGGGTTCTGTAGAAGCAAGTACTACCGCGCCCATGGGCAACTGTTTGTAGACTATAGGCTCTACAATGATCTGATTGGGGCGGAAGGAGGTCATCACGCCTTCGAGAATGATATCCTCAGGAACATTGATGACATTGCGCTTGAGTGTCTGCATAGAGTCGAGGATCAGGGGATTTGTGCTCAGAGAGCTGGACTTTGTCAATCCTACCGTATGATAGACACGCAGTTCCCCATCCTCTTCGATGAGGATAGCACCAGAGGCGCATCCGATCATCCCCATCAGGCTGATGAGGGCATTGCGGCAGAGCTGGTCTGTCTCAAGGTGTGTGGTAAGCAACTGGGTATAGGTTCTGATGTCCATCTCGATCTGGATGGATTTGGCTAGGGTATCGACGAGGTGGTTGAAGGCACGGCTGCTGGTGCCTATGGCATCCTTGGAGTCAACAGGGATATGGCAGTTGTCAGGGGTACAGTCCATGAACTGGGCTTTGCCAGAAATGGACTTGAGATGGTTCTCAATATCCTTCATATGCTTTGCGAGCAGGTTCAGGCGGTCCCCGACAATACGTTGAGCCAACAGGATATTGACCAACCCGACAAACAGGCCTGCAAGCATGCAGACTGCAAAGAACCACCAGGACATGACAATAGATGCCTCCATTCCTAGCAAGAGCATGAAGAAAGGGAAGACAAGCCCGACTAGGATGCCAAAGCCCATCATCCAGATAGCGAGGTCTGTAAAGACTCGTTTAGTGATTCGTATCATATGCTGTACCCCTTGATTGAGAAGAGAAAGGACCATTTTCGAAAAGGTCATAAAAAGAAGCAGGAACGTATGACAAATGATACAAGCAATTTGAGATTCTTTAAAGTAAAAAATGTTGAAAACCGGAGGAATAAGACTATTTGTATGCGTTCAAGAGAATAATCAGCCTAAATGGACTCGCTCATCCCATCTAATGTGGTCCAGGTCATAGTTACATCAGTGCAGCATACCCAAATACGTTGTATGCAGAAAGAGCCACTATAACGAGCATGATACCCATAAACAGCCTGTCTATCTGGTGGTTATTAAGCATTGCTGATGCTGTCCTTCCTGCCATTGCACCAATGATACCGGATGTCATCATAAAGCCAAGCAAGAGATAGGAGAAGGTAGGGATTGCACCCTGTAGGATATTGGTGAGCAGGTTGGCAACCTGGGAGAAGAAGATGATGTACAGCGAGTTTATGGCAGCATGCTTGCTGTCCATGGAGAAGAGATAGGAGAGGACCATGATGTTTATCGGTCCTCCACCAATACCCAAGAAGGAAGAGAATATTCCCAAAGCCAAGCCAGCTGACAGGGATCCGATCTTGTTAGTCACATGTAGCGTATTGATCTTACGCTTATTGAGCACATAGATGAAGACAGTAGCGGTAAGACCTACCATGATGATGTTCTGGATCATCCCGATACGGGCATCATGTTGGGTGTTCTGCTTGACGATGGTAAAGAGGATCTTTCCCACTACCCCACCAAGAGCACCACCAAGCGCTAGGGGCAACCCAACGACTGTATCGATCTTAATGGTATCCTTTCTGCTTCGCAGAAGGGAGACCGCAGTCATGGCCAATACAGTATTCCCACTGAGGAAACTGATGGTAGCAACAGGATAGTCACACAAGGCATCCATGACAGGCTTGATGATGACTCCCCCACCAATACCACTGATGGCACCCAGCACTGTCGCAAAAAACGTCACAATTACTATTACTATTTCCACAATGGGTCCTCTTCCTTCTAACTGATCATCGCACTAGGGTGCGAGCCACATGCTCCAGACGTTTGATGACATACGGATAAAAATCCAACATGGTAGAACAGAACCTGTACCCGTTTTCATCCCTGTACCGTTTGCAACCACCCCGGCAAAGATTTTTCCATGGACAAGTAGCACAAGCGTCTATGGTGTTGGGTGAGTCCTCTATGAAACGCATCTCCTCTCTTTTTGCATCAAGGGTGGCAAAATCATCAGTGAGCAGATTCCCCAAATAGGAGGCATCATCACAGTAGAAGTCACAGGGATAGATGCTTCCATCACTTTCGACCACATACTGTATCGAACAAATACCTGCCATATCACAGCTCTCTGGGGGAAAGCCTGCAAGCATTCCAACCAGGTTGTCAAAAAACCTGATGGAGACAGGGTTACCCTGCTCCCAAGCATTGAACCAGAGGTCAAAGAGGCGTTTGAGGAATAGGGCATAGTTTTCAGGGGTGAGAAATGGTTTCGTAGAAAACCCTTCAAGGCTTTCCATACAGGGGATGAATTGCAGGTACCGATGAGCATGGCCTGTCATATAGTTCCACATGAGGTCGACATTCTGGGCAAGCTCGTTGGTCACCACACCCAACACATTGAACTCTGCTTCATGTTCACGTAACAGGGCTATGCCTTCCAGTACTGTTCGTGCACTCTTCTTGCCTTGGGCATCAAAGCGGTGCATATCATGTAGGCGGGGAGATCCATCAAAGGAGACCCCTACCAAAAAGTTATTCTTTTTGAAGAATTTGGCCCAAGCCTCATCGATATGCATACCATTGGTCTGGAAAGCGTAGTGGATGGAAGCACCTTCTGTATTGAGAAGGGTTACCGCCTGGACAAACTTCTCATAGAACGGGAGTCCTATTAGGGAGGGCTCACCTCCCTGGAAGACAAAGGAACAGTTCTTAGCCTCTGCCAAACCCTTGGTGATGATGGCCATCATCACATCATCTTTCATGAAGGGACGCTGGCCAACTTCCCTATGATCTGCAAGGTCGTGATAGAAGCAGTAATCACATGCGAGATTACAGGCGGAGGAAGAGGGTTTTATCATCAGGGTAATATGGTTTCGTTTCATACTAAATATGCCTTATATCCTAGCTTCGCATGTCTTGGATAGAAGTCCCATTGAAAATGGTTGGCTTGAACACATACGAATAGTCATGAATTTTATACAGAGAATACTGAGATAGTTTTACCATGCTTGGCAAAATAGAGCAACACGCTTGAAAAGATCAAGCGTGTTGTTCTAGATTCGTTTCCTACTTCTTCATGTCATACAGCTTCTTATCACGCACAGCTTCCTTCATAGGAAGACCGGTGTCATAGTCCCACTGTCTCTCTCCATACTCATCACTCTCACGCTGTCTGGTAAAGCCACTGTTCTGCCAGGAGGGACTCTTATCCTCTCTCCAAGGCCTGACCAGCCACTGATAGCCACGATAGAGATCCCGGGTCTCGTCCATATGCTTGATAAGTGCATCATGCAACTCATCGCGCGCCTTGCTGGCCTTGTGGGCATTGATGAGGTTCGTCACCTCATCAGGATCGTTTTCCAGGTCATACAGCTCGTCAGTGTCCATCAGATTGATGGATAGCTTCCATCTGCCGTCGGTAACACTACGCATCATCTGCAGACCCCCAAAGCCATCATGGTCAATTTCATAGCGGGTAAACTCACAGAATACAAGATCATTGATCCTCACCCTAGGATCTTCGATCTGAGAGAGCATGCTTTTGCCTTCCATCAGAGCAGGAACCTCAAAACCGAAGTAGTTAAGAATGGTGGGGGAAACATCAATGTGCGAAGCTGGATAGTCAACTACAATACCCTTGTTCTTCTCTGTGCCCTTCCCTGCCTTGATAAGCAAGGGGATGTTCGTGATCTCCTTGTAGAAGCTGGCGTTCTTGGTCTGCAGCCTGTGAGAGCCCAACATGTCCCCATGGTCTGAGGTAAAGAAGACTAGGGCATCAGGAGCAACAGATGCGATCTTATCGAGCACTCGCCCGATTTCCTGATCCACAAAACTATTGCAGCCCAAAAAGAGGGAGAGCATCTTTGAACTCTTGTTCAACTGTGAAGGATTCTTATCAAGGTCATCACCTGCCCAGAGCTTCTGAAGCAAGGGCTTGTCTTCCAAGGTGTCATGGAAGGTTTCGTTGTCTTCAAAGGTGAAATCCTCATATATCTTGTTAAACGGTGGAGGACAGATGCAAGGGCCGTGGGGTTCGTCATAGGAGACGGTAAGGAAGAAGTCCTCATCCTCGTGATTCTCCAAGAAGGAGAGGGCCTTATCAGAGACCCTATGGGCATAGGTCATGCTCTCGTCCCAGTCCTCGTCAAAGGAGGTATCTGCCTGACGAGAACGAGTGCGGTCCTCTTCACTTAGCTCAAGAAGGTAGCAATGCATATCATACCAGTAGTCAGGGTCCCACCCTTCAGGGCAGATTCCATTACCGAAATAGTCCCCTCCATCGAGGTGCCATTTCCCTGTAAAGGCACATTTGATGCCCTTATCACTCAATCTTTGCCCAATTGTCTTCACATTCTCCCCTAAGGGGACACAGTTGGTGACCACCCCGTTGGAATGAGGGAAAGTACCGGTGAAGATGGCAGATCGTGCAGGGCCACACACAGGCTGTGTGGTGTATGCACTTTCATAGCGGATACCCTCACTTGCCATCTTGTCCAGATGGGGGGTTTTCATCTTTTCGTTTCCATAACACCCCAGCATATCCTTGCGGGTGGTATCAGTCATAATAAATATTACTTGTCTAGGCATTGTTCACTCCTTTACACAGGTCATCAGCCACGAGGGTTTTGATCATATATTTCACATGAAGAAAAAATAAAAAACAAAAGGAAAAAGGAAAAAGAAAAAAACATCAGTAATCAAATTATCATCATCTATATGCTTGAACGCATAATAAGTTGTGTTTCCAAATGCTCTTCTATCCTTGAGGAGAAGGAAGAGCGGTTGTCGATCAGGGAGATGATCATCTTCATGATCGCCTCCCCTATCGCCTTTTGTTGTATCTCCATGGAGGAGAGCTTGGGGGAAGAGAAACGGCACATGCGGGAGTTATCAAACCCAATGACTGAAATGTCGGTGGGAACAGTAAAGCCCAAGGTCTTTACCGCCTCCATGCCCAACAGGGCCATGTAGTCGTTTCGTCCAATGATACCATCAGGGACAAAACCCTCATCTTTGATCTTCACCCTGATAGCTTCCATAAGTGACTGTTCAGTCGTACACCCAGAAATGACATTCCTTTCGGTGACAGGAAGGCCATACTCCAGGCTCTGATCAAAAAAGCCTTTCAGACGCCAGTCATCCCGATCACTTCTATGGCCTTCCTTACTTATCCTATCCAGATACAGCAAGTTATGTCGGCCTCTATCATAGAGACTGCGAACACAGTTCCTTGCTCCCCTATACAAGCCTGTGTTTATAAGACCATAGACTCCTGTAATAGAGGAGTAGTCTCTAATTTCCAACAGGACTATGGGAATGGAAGAATTTACCAAGCGTTGAATCTGCTCCAGGGGGAAGTTTGCAGACCCAATGACGATGCCATCGAAGAACCTTGAATAGATCCTATCAACAAAATCTTCGTCCTTTCGGTCAGAACAGAGGGTGATGAAATACCCTTCGTTGTAGGCAAAGGTATCTATCTCGCAGATGAGCTTGCCAAAGTACTCACCTTGGATGTCATCAGCTATAAAGAGGATATGGTTGGACTTCTTACCTTTCAGTGCCCTAGCCATGGCATTGGGGCGGTACTTGAGTTTGGCTATGGCTTCTTTCACACGCTGACGTTTCTCGCCATTAACATACCGGTTACCGTTGATGACGTAGGAGACAACAGTCTCACTGACTTGTGCCTCTTTTGCTATATCAGCTCTGGTAATGGTTTTTAGTTTCTTGTCTGGCATGGGGTCCTCTACGTAGGAAAAAGGAGAAATACAGGGTGTACACTCCTGTGTACATTTGAATCTTAAGACGGTATTGGGATTCTGTCAAGGAAAATGTCTAGGAACTTATGTCTACCCAGCGGCATTCTTTTCAAGTCATCCAAACTCCACAACCCATGACAAACACCACGCTTGTGGAATCCATGCTACCAGAAATTTTTAAAAATTCCTCCCGTCTGTTGTCGATAAGGAGAAATAATATCGTTGACTATACCCTATTAGATAGGGTATATTATTTCTAGTTATGCATATTAATCGTGAATTTGTAATGATGCCGGAGTTTGATCACCAATGGAAACGCTTGGGGCTTGAAGATAATGAATTTCGTCACCTACAGGAAGACCTCTTAAAGAACCTTAAGGCTGGTGTTGTAATACGAAGTACTGGAGGTTTACGTAAATTACGTATTGCTTTTCCGGATCTAGGAAAAAGTGGCAGTGGTCGAGTGGCTTATGTGGATTTCACTGTTCATGAGACAATTTTCTTAATTACGGCATACCCGAAATCTGAGAAAGACAATTTGACGAAAGCAGAAAGAAACGCAATCGCGAGTCAAATGGCCAAACTTGAAAACGGTCTAGAAAAACAGGAGAAAAAAGAATGAGTGTCTATAAAAGCATCATGCAGGGTCTGGATGAAGCTGTCAAATATCAGGATGGAAAAATTAAGGCGAGAAGGACAAAAATCGCTATCAAGCCAGTAGATATGTTCAGTAGCGAAGATATCAAGAGAATCAGGCTGAGAGTTGGCTTGAGCCAGGTGGTCTTCGCCTCCTGCATTGGAGTTTCTCCCAAAACTGTCGAAGCTTGGGAGCGTGGAAGAAATAAGCCTGAAGGCCCCTCTCGCAGGCTCCTTGAATTAATCAGGGACAATCCTGACGTAATCAAACAGTTTATGATTGAAGCCTAACACTGTTCTTAATCGCCGGAGAGACCGACTGCTATGTCAAATCGGAAACTGAGAAGTAATTTCCAGCTATTTCACCTATATGAGGTTTGCATGTAAACACCTCATCGGGACTACACTGTCACATATTTCTGATAATGGCTTTTCGGCTTGTCTGGAATAGTCATCTGTAACTTTCCTGATTCGATCAGAGGCTTAAGGAAAGTCCTTCGGAAGTAGTCTCGATTGCCAATTCCAATATGTGCTTGCATCTCGTCTCTTGTTCTCGGTATCGAACAAAAATCTATGAGCATATTCATCCGATTATCATGCATGGTCTCATGCATGGTATCATGCACGGTACGTCCACTTGGGGAATAATTCAAGTTCTTCAATACAACACGAAAGTCTGAAGGCGTGGAGAAGAACTCCGGTCGCAATTGTTCGGTATAGCCCGAAAGTTTGGCACTCTCGCTCAGTATCTTCGTCAGTCCACTGCCGCGCCGTTCCATGAATTTCATGCGATGGAACAAATCAGCAATAACGGGATTTCGTCTTACAGAACCGATGGAGCCAATGTCACGATCTTGTATTGCCCTGCCGTCATACATTCCACCAGGGGATTGAATCTCAGCTCGGTTATCGTACATGTCGATATGGATTTCACTGCCAAGCATGATATAATCTCGATGTATGAGGGCATTGACGATGGCCTCAAATACAGCTCTTTCAGCATAATCAGGCTTGTCAACGCGATAATAAGCTTCTTTTACAAAACGCACCTTGGAATTATTACGAACAAAGTCGCTGCTGTTGCGTAGCAAGCTGATAAGGTTTCCTTCAAACTCCTTATCATCCAATGCATCATCGAAGATGGAAAGCCTTTCCAGTCCATTCCAACGTGTGCAGAAAATCCGCGAGTTACGAACAATATATTGATCAGCCATCAACCTTCCTGAGTTGGTAAGCAAGCCATTCGTATCTGCCAGTCCAAAGAAGACATAATCCGATGGCTCGAAATGAAGCCCAGTTCGCTCTAAATAGGTAGCTTCAAGTAGTGTGAAGCTATAATCTGACTTTCGATCATCAGTGACCATTGCATCAAAAGAACGATTAGACCCTTTAAGGATCAATTCATTCAACACATAATCAGGGGCAACAATGCTCTCATTCCCAACCCTGATGTATGCCACCATGACTCCATCAAATCTATAATAATACGGTGTCGAACGACCAGCAGTGACCTTCAAGCAAAGAACATCCTTACCGTCTTCCTTCATCGCTGATAATACAAATAGTGGTAATGGTGTGATGCGTTCCTTGATCAATCTGCTGATCTTCTCTGCGTCGCCTTGGGCGTCACTCAGTCCAACAACCTGCTTGTCATCGCTCACGCCGAAAAGCAACATGCCTCCAATGGAGTTAGCATAGGAGCTGACACTCTTCAACCAGCTTTTAGGCTTCCTCGTTTCGAGCGCAACCTTAAAATCGCATTCGGGGACTTCTGCAACAAGCTCTTCAATCATTCTAGGTTTCTTCCCTCCAACGCTTTGTCTCATATTACCATACAAACCCGTTGGATAACATGGATAACACCATCCCTAGAGACAAGGACCTGTCTTGGAATGATCTAAGCGCTGAATCATCTGAAATAATAATGATGCTGTGGAAATATTCAGACAAGGGAAGTATTTAGCAGAAGGGCCTAATCCTCCCATTCTTACATTCTTTCCTTAAAAGGAACCCGCCTATTGGGACATCTCTCTTTTTCACAATATGCGCAGCTTTCATAATCCACCGTTGGGGAAGCAAAGATAAAGCCGCTGATGCTTTTATTGGGCAACATGAGAAAACTCTCAGTAAGGGAGACCCCAATATCTTGAGAACCTCCCAAGACTTCAAATAAACCCTGTTGTTGTTCAATAGGCCAGATATCCACATTGCCAGAACCAGGATTAAGACTCTTTGGCCTTGAGATCCCACACGTCTGCCTGCAGTAGGCCATCAAGCCAAGCCTCGCATCCCGAAGACCCTGCTGCTTGATCTGATCAACCCAATACGGGGCTAGCATATCCAACTGTGAAACATCATAAAGCTCCATCTCATCACCACAGGTTGCCACATAGGCAAACACACGATGGATATCATCCAACACCCGTAATGCTTTCCCCCTGAACACAAAACCATCTATGGTGACCGAGGGAAAACCATCGACCATCGAATGGTCGGTGATAAACCGTTCACAGATAAGCACCTTTGGTTGCAACACCTCTTGAGCTTTCTGATACACATCGAGGGCTTCACCCTGGGCATCATCGAGGTCATCAAAACGAACACTTCGCTTGTATTGAACCAAAGATGGCTTGAATTGGGGTTGGAGAATGAGTCGTTTCTGTTCCATTATACTAGCCTCTCTCTTTGTTATGAATGTTCAACACACGTTGATGGAGAACCGCTTATACTTGCCCATGTCTGCTGAAACAGCGAAACAGCATCAACTGAAGGATTGTAGAGACCCATGACTCCCATTGAAAAGGAGGTGGGTGTATCTATCAGCCCAAGCTTCACATGGTTTCCCACAACATCAACAAACACGACCTTACCTGCCTCTTTAGCAGGCACAAAACCCTTGATCCGTAACATCTGTGGTGCCACAGAGGTGAACAATCTCTTCAGTTCTCCTAGTTCAAAAGGCTGCTCAGCGCTGAAGACACAGTTTTTAGGTCGTCCCTGCACACCCCACCCATGGTAAGGAGTAGAGTCCTGAAGAGCTACAGGGGAATAGATGTTTTGCTCCTCAAATTGCTTCATCATCTCCTTATCAACAAGACCAAAGGTTGTAGTAAAGATAGGGGCATTAGGCTTGAGGGCTTCAATGCTGGAGACAGTCGCCTTGAGAACTTCCTCACTGACCAGGTCCTTTTTATTGACAATGAACCAATCACTGAAAACAATCTGCTCCTCTACGGTCTTCAGGACCTGGGAGAGAATATGATAGCGTTCGGCATCAACGATGCACACCATCCCACCATAGGCAACGATCCCTTGTCCCTGGTCGATGATGATCGAAGCAATTTCCAACAGGGGAACGGGCTTTGCGAGACCTGATGCCTCAACGAGGATGACATCGACATCAAAGCGACTCATCTCTACGACACTTTTAATGAAGGACCCGGAGAGACAGCTACAGAAGATCTGGCCCCCACTAAGACTTTTAGTGGAGACTACATCACTCGATCCTTGAACGAGGGCACTATCAATGTTTATGGCACCAAAGTCATTGAGGATGAGGCCGATCTTCTTATCCTTGAACTGGGCAAGCAAGCTGTTGATCACACTGGTTTTTCCAGAACCAAGGAATCCTGTAAGAATATAAAAAGGTATGCGCTTCTTCATTCCGACACCTTTTTTATCTTTGCAATAAGGGCCTCTCTACTGGGAATGATTGAGGAAAATTGCAACTTTCCATTGATGTAAATACTAGGAAGCTTCTCAACTCCCATAACACGACATCGTGCAATATTTTGCAGCGTCGTATATTTGTACTCTACCAAGTCTATGCCTTTTCCCATTACACCAACGGCATCCGTTGCTGCCGCAAGCATGTAAGTACAAGCTGCACATGTTGCAGAGTCGAGTGTGAACACCTCCACCAAGGGGGCGTCAAGATGTTCATAATCAGGCAATACACCCGTGAACTCAACCTCTTCCTTGGTGTAATTGCTTACCATCAGGCGAGCACTTTCTGTCTCATGGACAGCATGTTCAATGGCAATGGTATTTTCAAAGGGAATATTATAGGGCATATCACATCCGGGGGAGATGATAAGACGTCCTGGAGGGAGGGAGTCAATGAGGTCTACCACGATCTTCATGTTATCCTGCTGGGTGCCAAACAACATCACTGAGGTGAGGGGAATGTTTCCCCCTATGGTGACGCCATACTTGTCTGTAATGACCTTTGCATCCTTCAGTGATACGTTCTCATCAACGGACATGCTGTCAGGCTTGGTCTTACACATCGGCTCAATATTCTGCGTTGCATTTCCACATACAAAGAAGGAGGATTTTGCATCCTGAGCTCTGATATGCTGGAAAAGATCACTAAAGGGAGCATACATGAACTCACCAAAGTGAGCAGCTGATATCTGTGAGACCAAGGGGTCAACAACAGCAACCACATCAATTCCAGCCTCGATCAGATAGGTGGAAACAGCTTTGATGACCTCTGTCGAATAGGCTAGCAAATCGTGGACATACTCGGGTTCCAGCATCATATCCATGAAGATTTCAGTACCGCGAAGGTGTGATGCCAGGGTAAAGGGACCACAACAGATCCCATAAAGGGCTGTGCTATCACCGATGAGAGGTTTCAACTTCCTGATAGCATCAAGGTGAGTCTTTATCCTTCCCTCGTCAGAAGTAGGTATCTTAGTGGGAATTTCTGTAGTTTCGCCTAGAGGGTGCGTCTTTACTGTAGGAGGACTATCTTCACTCCACAACAGTTCACATCCTAGGACCTCCGCTTCAACCTGGAGGTCGAACATAATAGGCTGTCCATCAGGATGGTACACCTTGTTTACTTCAAGGGCTGCCTCCACCAAAGCATCGACATCAGTTGATACCTGTATCGCATCGTACCCAACCAGCTTACCTGCATGGACTCCTGCAAACGGAACCCAGGGCAAGCGGTCAGTGGGAAGACCCGCTAGTGTATTGAAAACTCTCTCTTTACCTGTCATTGTGCACCTCTTATGCTATTTCCTTACCTAGGTACAATGCCACTTCTCTAGCGCTTGCATAGGCATTTCTCTCTATCTTGTCCCTGATTGATTCTGGTACCGGAACTCCAGCTAGCATCATTTTACTTCTCGTGGAATAAATTTTTAAAGCTCTATAGGGTATATAATAACGGGATACCATTCTTCAATCTATAAATATTATACTATTTTTTACAATATAGTACGATTACGTTTGAGCTTAGCTTTTAACTCCTGTATGTATCTCATGCGTCGCTGAACTTCTCCAATGGATGCCTAATGTGATCCTACGGCAATCATCATCTACAGAGGCGTTAGTACTTACGCTTTCTCGCGTGCTGCCTTCATGAATGCATCAATGTTAGCTAGCGGGGTGTCAGAAGGCAGGTCGCACCCAGTACTGAGGATAAAATTACGGAAGGGGCGCATCTCTTCGACCAAACGCAAGGTAGCACTACGGACCTCGTCAGCATCAGCATAGAGCATAATGCTCACTGGATGTATATTGCCGATGATAACCATATCGTCCGGAATGAGGGGCATGATCTCCAACAGATTGACGTCGCTATCCAAGCTTAAAGCATCTACGTGAGTGCTTGCGAGGTTTTTCATGATGGGAGTTGTCTGGCCGCAGACGTGGAGGATCACAGGTATGTCCAGTGCCTCTGCCACCTTTTCGACGGAGGGTTTTACAAAAGTATCATAGAGGCCGGGAGAGAGAAGGACAGCCGTGGGATCGAGCAGGACTACGCAGTCAGCACCAGCTTCCTGCTGGGCTTTTGCGTAGGGAATGATGCAAGACAGAGCAAAATCGATGCAGGCGTGACAGAATTCAGGTTCCAACAGTGTGTTGATCGCAAGGTTTTCCGCTCCCATCAAGAGCCCGGCCAGCGTGAAGGGAGAGCTTACGTATCCTGCTATGAACATATCCCCTGTCCCCTTAGAGGCAGTATGCGCTTTCACCCGGCGAATCGTATCGGTAAATACGTTCATCCGCCCGTCTGTTGCAGGATCAGGAGCGTGATACTTCTCCAGGTCCTCAGTTGTCTCGATAGGGTGCTCGCGCACATCAGGTGCTCCGTTATCATGGAACTCAATTTCCAATCCCAGAGCCTCTGCCTCGACCGACAAATCCATGAAAGGGAGGATCACATCAAAACCGAACTGTTCCTGCATCGCTATCAGTGTTTCCGCCTGAAGATCAGCACTCGTAAGTGCGTCGACAATCTTTGTCTTGGTAATCTGAGTACCGGGATACCCCGCCAGCGGAGCTACCAACAGCCGCTTATGTTTAGTGGAAAGTTCCTGGATGCGTTTGATCAATTTCATCGTATTTCTCCAATTCTATGTACGAGTCTGCGTCTTGTTATTTCGTGTATCAAAACCATGGTGCAGTATAGTTCAATATTTCTTGCAGCATCTTGCTGTTTGTTTATTGTCAATCAGTTAAGGGTTCCTATCTTTTGCTTCCAGGATCCCCTACACCTTCCTAGTGGTCCTTGTAGGATCGTCTGCACACACAGTGAAGCTCTCGTGAAGGGTTTTCATCTCAACGCCCTTGGAATTGATTTTTAAATCATTATATTATATATAATAACTCGGTTGTCTTTTCCAATCTATGAATATGTTACTGCTTTTTACACTATAGTACGATTATGGGCTCAGCCCTTCTCTTCAGTATGTATCTCATGCTTGGTGGAGGGAAAACGTCCTGCTTGCTTTCGATATTTCCCTGGACTCAGATGGGTTATCTCCTTGAATACCTTGGAGAAATAGCTTTGTTCCTCAAACCCCACCAGGGCGGCAATCTCTATGAGGGGAAACGAAGTGTCGAGTAGGAGGCTCTGGGCATGTTCGATCCTGACCTTGTTCACATACGTTGAAAAAGAGA
>CAYXYD010000066.1:0-13685 GCA_964469205.1 uncultured Sphaerochaeta sp.
TTCCATGATGGGAAGTGGTGGTATGATCGTCATGGACGAGGATGACTGTATCGTAGACGTTGCCAAGTTCTACCTGAACTTCACCTGTGACGAATCCTGTGGGAAGTGTGCCCCCTGTAGAATTGGTGGGCGTTCCCTGTGTAACATCCTGGAGAAGATTACTGCTGGAAACGGAGTCCCTGAGGACCTTGAGACCTTACAGACTATCGGAAAAGCCATGAAGATGGGTTCTCTGTGTGCCTTGGGCCAGACAGCTCCCAACCCGGTCCTCTCTTCCATGAAGTTCTTCCCTGAAGAGTATCGTGCCCATATTGTAGACAAGACCTGTCCCAGTGGCACCTGTAAGAAATTGGTCACCTATACCATTCTTGCTGACAAGTGTATCGGCTGTGGAGCCTGTGCGCGTAAGTGCCCTGTAAATGCCATTACCGGGGAAAAGAAGAAGGTTCATGTAATTGACCAGAGTCTCTGTATCAAGTGTGGTGCTTGTTTTGAGGCTTGTAAATTTGGAGCTGTCTTAGTCCAATAGGATTCGACAGAGGAGGAATAAATTGAGTATCGTACATGTAAAGATAAATGGTATTCCTGTAGAAGTAGAGGCGGGCACAACTGTTCTGCACGCTGCCAGAGCGGTAGGTGTCAGAATCCCCACGCTCTGCTATCACGATGACCTGGTACCTTTCGGGTCCTGCGGGCTATGTATTGTAAAGCAGGAGGGTAGCGCAAAGATTCTTCGCGCCTGTGCCACTCCTGTCCATGAAGGCTTGAGTGTCATTACCCATGACCTTGAGCTTTTCGAAGTAAGGAAGACAATCCTTGAGCTGATTCTCAGCACACACCCCTCATCGTGTCTCACCTGTATCCGTAATGGAGAGTGTGAGCTACAGGATTTGGCAGCTGAGTTCGGTATCCGTGAGCAGCCCTTTGAAGTACGCCTGAACGATTCACCCAAGGACACTTCATCTGCATCCATCGTCCTTGATCCTTCAAAGTGCATCAAGTGCGGTCGTTGCGTACAGGTCTGTCAGGATCTGCAAGGGGTATTCGCCCTTGAGTTCATCGGACGCGGAGACGGCACGTGCATGGCTCCAGCAGCCATGCTCAAGCTCGATGACAGCCCTTGTGTTAAGTGTGGCCAATGTGCAGCACACTGCCCCGTTGGTGCCATCTACGAAAAAGATGAGATCAGCGTCTTCCGTGCAGCTGTCGCAGACCCCACCAAGAAAGTGGTTGTCCAGATTGCCCCTTCCATCCGTGTAGGCTTGAGCGAGACCTTCGGCCTTCCCGCCGGAACCGTCACAACCAAGAAGATCTATGCAGCGTTGAAGAAGCTTGGAGCATACGCAGTTCATGATACGAACTTCAGTGCCGACCTTACCATCATTGAAGAGGGTCACGAGCTTGTGGGTAGGATTACAAAGGGAGGCACCCTGCCTCTGCTGACCTCCTGCTGTCCTTCATGGATCGATTATGTCCAGAAGTACTATCCGGACCTGCTCGACAATGTTTCCAGCTGTAAGAGCCCTATGCAGATGCATGGTGCGATTACCAAGACCTTCTATGCTGAGAAAGCCGGTCTCGATCCCTCTGAAATCTTCGCGGTCGCCATCATGCCCTGTACTGCAAAGAAATTTGAGTCCAAGCGCGATGACAACATGAGTGCCTCAGGTTTCCAGGATGTGGACTTGGTCCTTACCACCCGTGAGCTTGGTCGTCTGATCAAGAACTCTGCTGTGGATTTCCTGAAGCTTGAGGAAGAAGAGGCTGATAGCCCCATCGGTGAATACTCAGGGGCTGGAACAATCTTCGGTGCCACCGGTGGTGTCATGGAAGCTGCTGTTCGTACTGCATACAATGTGGTGACCGGCAAGGAGATGGAGAGAGTCGAAGTTGAAGCTGTCCGTGGCCTTGATGAGATCAAGAAGGGTACCGTCGATTTCGATGGCACTCCTGTAAGGGTTGCTGTAGTACACGGCCTTTCCCATGCGAAGGAAGTCTTGGATGAGATCCGCGAAGCCAAGGCTGCCGGTACCAAAGCCCCCTACGAGTTCATCGAGATCATGGCTTGCCGTGGTGGTTGTATCGCCGGTGGTGGTCAGCCCTATGGTGCCAATGACATCTTGCGTGAAGAGAGGGCTGCAGGTCTCTATGCTGATGATAAGCAGAGTACTTACCGCTGTTCCCACCAGAACCCCTCGATTCTCAAGTTGTATGAGGATTTCTTGGGAGAACCGAACGGCGAGAAGGCTCATCACCTCTTGCATACTACCTATCACGAAATACCCTTGTACAAGGCTTGATAGGCTTTCCTTTCTAAAACAAGATACACCCGGCTTAGCAATAAGCCGGGTGTTTTATGCTGTGGAGAAATAAGAGCAGGATCAGGATGTATCTAGAACCAGAACAAAGCCAAAAACTAAGAGTAAAATAGAAGCAGATTCAGAGAAAGGGAAAGTAAGGATCGAATGCCTAAGGGAACCTGAAAAGGGATACGATTTGAGATAGAGATTGAGATTGGGGTGGACATAGAAATAAGATATGAAGAAGGGAGTGCAGGCATCTGCACCCCCTTCTGAAGTTTGTATTGGTTTTCGAAGAACACCCCCATACCTTAGATGCTCTGGACACCTAGGCATGCTGAACATTCTCTTTTGTTTTCTCCTACTGGGGAATGCTGAAGAGCAGTATCTGATTGTTGGTATCGGATACGACCAGCATGCTTTCCTTGTTTGGAGAGATTACAGCCTTGGAAGGGCAGAAGCCTGCAAGAGAGACTGTTTGCTCATACATCAATGCGTTCGACTCCTGTTGGATTGAGAATATCTGGATATTCTTGCTCTCCTTGCACAAGACATAGACGAGATTTCTTGCGGCGTTGGTAAAGATTTGTACGATGCCTCGCATATCCTCGATACCATCGGAACCAGATATCCAGATTTCCTCCTGTATCCACCCATCCTCTCCTGTCTCTGGCAGATTCGTAGAAAACTGGAAACGGTTTAATGCATCAGAGCCTCCTGTTATCAAATTGATGTCACTGACAAACTCCACAGCATTGATGCCAGTGAGGTGTAGGGTATCAGGTGAGGAGTAGTCCCTAACAAAGGCAAAGATATTCCCCAAAGAAGATCTTTGGCTGATCCTGAGAAAGTTTTGCTCAGTCGAGTACCAGGCAAGCCTGTTCAAAAATGGTGAGATGGCTATTCCGCTAATCTTCATAGGATGTCCAAGCCAAAAGGTATAGGCGTACATGTTGAATTCTGATGCTTGTGCGGCTAAGAAATTGGATTTGGGCAGTATGTTAGTTCCAGGTACAACGTTGTAGAGTATGCCTGTGATGGGATCCAACATAAGAGAGCTGATGTTTGCAAATGTTGTCTCAGACGATCCTTGCTTATAGGTAACATTGTCACGTGAGAAGAGCTTGGTCAGTGAAGCATTGCTTGAGTTGTACTGGTACAGGGTTATCCCCGGGTTTTGGTTGTCTGCAATGGCGACCCTGCCGGTATTCTTGTCAACCAGCATATCGGTTATCTTGACAGTGTTGAAACCCTCTGCCTGGGTATAGGTCCTGATGACCTCCAAAGAATCACGGACAATCCTACAGATCTGTAGGGTACTATGAATTGAGCTTGCCAGCAAAATCTTTCCATCAGGAAGAAATGCAATCTTGGTATTTCCACTGATTTTTAGGCCGTCGGTATTGTCCGTAACCGTATTTGCAAGTACGGGGTAACCCGCCTCCCCTGCAACTATGGCCTTGAAAGAGATGCTGGCTGATCCAGAACTGGCTTTAAGAGCCCCCTTTGCGATGAGATCCAAGCGGTGCTTTCCTGTGCTTGGAGTAAAGGTGCAATCTAGGGAAGAGGAAATTTGCTCCCCATCGAGAAACCATAGGACACCGAGATCCCCGTTGTTTTCAGATTCAGGCACGGTGACACTTGCTGTGGTCTCCTGCAATGCGGCAACTGAGGTTGTGATCCCTGAAATTGAGCATTCGATAGGGGTTCCGACCTTGTTGATCAAGGTAAGGCTGCTGGGTATCTCAGGATACTTGTCCAGGTCAAGGGCAATTAATCCATCTGTTGTCTTGCCTCCCACTATACGTACAACTTCGGCACAGCCGGCTACAGCGGTCGTCCCACTGTACAGTCGCCCCTGGAGCATGTAGGAACCTGAAGGGTAGTTCTCACTATAGTAAACCGATCCGTTGATGTAGTTGCTGGTGGTCGGGTTGACCTTAGTCTTCACTCCTTCGGGATCTGTCACCCAGAGATCGATACTTGGGTTGGATATTTTTGTTTTGTCCCAGGTGAACTGCACGTTCATCGTCCCTGTTCCTATCAGGGTATTCAGTTCGATAAGGGCATTGGTGGGTTCGCTGGTTAGCAAACAAGCGGCAGAACCGGACACCAGGTTTACCCCATCCTTGTTTTGCCCGACTGCGGTAATTTCCCAGTTACCCATGAGCAGCCCTTCCACCTCCATGGTAGGGGTTGTACTCTGTATTTCAAAAGTACTGCCTTGCGGCCCTGTTCCGGTAACTGCATAGCGAGACACTTCCAAGGGGGTGTCCTTCGGTAGGATGGAGCGATTCTGGTCATCATTTCTCTGCATGGTCAGACGCAGGGAAGATCTTCCAGGCTCTTCTTTGCAACCGGCAAAGCTTATGACAAGAATCATCATAAGGACGAAAAATCCGGTCATGGTACGAACTTGTTTCATAGTAGCCTCCACTCGGAAAGGTTTCCCTTATGGCAAACCGCTTCACACGTCATATAGGCTTTTCATTTTTCGTCCTAGGCATTACAGTCATGGATATGAAAATCCTTTTGAAACTACTTTTATTGGGCTTGACCCTTGTTGTGGTGTTTATCTCCCCTGCTTACATAGGGATAGTGGCATACTATATGATATTCCCCCTGCTATTTTTCTTGGTATTCCTGTATTATATCGTCTCCTATTGGGTAAGCGAAAAAGATGTGCAGAAAGTACGTAAAGAAAGGTACAACCTCTCACTGTTCTGTGGGAAGATGCCTCCTAGCGGTGATGGGGATCTGTTGAGGGGACGCTTGGTCTTTACCGAGAGCGAAGTGGCCCTCTATCAGCGTTTGCAAAAGAGAAGGACAAGAAAGACCCCCTGTGAGGAGGTCTGGTCTTTGGATATCTCTGAGATACGCAGCTTGGCTGTAGGTAAGGTCCTTGGTATGCGAAAGGGTCTCATCCTTTATCTGGACGAAGGCTCCGTAAGTTTTCTGAGCGGCAAGGTCGTCAAACAGAAAGAGGCGATCATCGAAGCCATCGGATGGGATGAAATTCCTATCATCCCCCAGATAATAGAGGTTTCAGGCGATGCCTCAGAGGCACCGTTCTTTACTGAGATGGATCAGAGCAAACACTCTAGAAGCTGAAGCCTACACCCACTCTGATGGGCTCCAAAACAAACCTGAATGATGAGCTGTCTTGGAAGTTGTAGGTGACTCCGACTCCTATCACATAGAACATCCTAAACGATTCTGAGATAGCATAGGTTACCCCAGCACTAAGTTTGGCCTTCATGCCAAACTCGGTGGTGTCTTTTACAGAATCAATGAAAATCGTTGGTCCAAGCGAGATAGACAGGGGGAAGGTCACCACATCCTCTCCCAATTTCCATGCTGTCTTGGCAAGCAGGCTTATCTGTACGACCTTAGTGGTGGTATTTCTCCCAACCTCTAGCGTACCACCCCAACCAAACACCTCTTTCTGGTTCATGACATCCACGCTTACGTTAAAGCCCTTCTCATGAGGGGAGAAGTCTTTGGGGAAGTTGTAGTCAAGGAAAGAGACTGAGAGGCTTGCCTCTATGGCTGGCTTGTCGTCTGTAGCTTTTCCTTCTTCTTCACCTACTGTCTCACTTCTGAGTATCTTCAATGCTGGAGGTGTTTCTGCAACTACAGCAGGGGATTCTTGCTCTGTCTCTGGTTGTATCTCAACAGGTTCTTCTGTAACAGGGAGGAGCAGCACTTCATCAACAGGCTCTTCCTCCTTGCTTTCCAGGTTTTTACCTACCTGAATCTCTTCGGCCTCCACACCAGCAATGTCAGGAAGCTCTTCTTGTACTACAGGTTCTTCAATGACAGGCTTTGGTTCTTTTTTTTTGGCTTCTATGGCTGGGGGGATGCTTGCTTCTGCCTTGGCAGGAAGTTCCTCACTAGCAAGAACCGAGGTCTGTGCATTTTTTTTCGCTACATCTTCTTCACTCTTGTTTCCAAAGGAGGGAAGGGCAAAGCCTCCATCCTTGGTCATGAGAGGGGCGACAGGAGCGGGTAACTGCCTTTTCTGCTTTGGTGTTTCTGCAGGAAGGGTTTCCTTCACTGTTTTTTCCTCTGCAGCCTTAGCTGGGCTTGGTTCTGTAGCAGGAGTCTCTTTTGGTTCGACTGTTTGCTTGGGAAGAGACGGTTCTTTTTTCGCGCTTGAGGCCACAACCTGGCTATCCTTGGAAACCGGTGGCTGCACTTCTGCAGGCATAACTACCGCCGAAGGGGTAGGCTCTTCCTGGGTTTTTTGTTTTTGCATACCAAAGTACCAGAAGGTACCTCCCAGCACTACAATAGAGGCGACAACAATAAGTATGATAGACCAAGTTTTATTCACTCCAAGCTCCTCACTCTAGTAAGTATAACAAAAAAGAAGGCACTTACCCTACAAATCTAGCACAAGAGTGCATAAAAAGGACGATAATGCGCCTTTATACCCCTTCTGCTTGTCAGAATCCAGCTAAAAGGCCTATTTCATGGGGTTGTCTCAACGTATTTTTTCCCAGCAGCAGATCCTGCAGGGTAGGCCTCACTGTTTTGGGTAGTAGGTTTGGAGAATTCTTCCTTTTGTGAGGCGGTGGTAGGGTAGGGTACAAGAGGTGAGAGATGAAAAAAATCCTGCTGACACTAGCCTTTGCCCTGCTTCTTTCTTCGGTGTGGGCAGAGGGGGAGAGTTCGCTCTCCCTGGGTCTGGACCTCAGGGGTTTTGATGCACTGCTCTTGCCTACTCTGCAAACAAAGGCAGAGGTGAAGTTAACCATCAATGCTGAGTTCGCTCTTCGCATCCCCGTCTCCTTGACCAGCGACCTCCTGTACAACGAGGTAGAGCTTTGGGAGTTCGGCCTGTTCCTTGATTATCATCCTTTCCGAAATGGCCTGTATCTCTCTGTCTCCCTGATACAGATGGGCATATTCACTGGCTTAGACAAGCCTGAAGAGAACATCCTCTACCTCAATGAAGTTGCCTTTGGCTATATCTGGCATATTACCAAGTCTCTCTATCTTGAGCCGAGGCTCGTCATCACCGACCCCAGTGGAGTCTTCGAGTCAGAGTATGGGCAGGTTATGCATACATTTCCCGACCGTTCCCAATTTCGTATTTTTTTTCTGCTTGGGTGGGAATTTCTTGCCATCCCCAGCCTGTGAGGAGAAGAGATAGATTTGTCATGGCAAGAAATATAAGGAGTGTCACATGGAAAGAAAGATGCAATTCACCCTTAATTGGGTAGTATTGGTCATGTTGGTCATCCCCTTGTCGGGGTGTTCATTAGGGTGGGAGGCGCAAACCAAAGCGAAGATTACGGATAAGGAACTCTTTCCAACAGTAGCCCGCATCATCGATGAGCAAAAGGATGTGGTGTGGGAGTATCTGGAAGAGGATCTTTCTCGCGCTCTTGGCTCCTCCGAGCATACTGGGTCTGATATTGTCCAGAGTACACTCAGTGAAGAGCAGGGTAGGCAGTATCTGGAGTTCTGTTATGCGGTGAACGATGTGGGCTCTGAGGACCAAGCCCAGCAGGTGGTCGAATTTGCCCGGAACTTGATCAGTGAGGAAGAGATGGCCTCCCTTGAGCAGAAGCTCTCTGAGAACCGCTCATTGATGCTTGCAGAGGCTGAGCACTTTTCAAGGGCTCTGTCCCCTTCCCAGAGGGCTCCCTTCTGGAAAGATATGCAGAAGCTGCTGACCCGCTCCATCGTGCTCTTTACCGCAGGGGTGGTCTATGCCTGTATCCCGACCGTCGTGTTCTGGGGAAAGATCTCAGCAGCAACGGCCATCGCCATAGCCAGTGGGGTTGTCGCCAGCACGGTGATGTCCATCTGGCGCTACTATCAGTTTGGAGGCGAGCTTGACACTTCCTTCAATGAGTGGCTCCTCTCAGTCACCACCGAGCCTGAGGTCTCCTATGCCCTCGCATCCAGCATGATCGCAGTAGGCACTACGCTGAAGCGTGGGTTTGTGGTGACAGGCATTGTGATCTGTGTCTTTGCCCTGTATAACGTCATCGATATGGTGAAGCCTATGCTCAAGAAGTATAATTTCTCTGTTTAGGCAGTTCTCTTGCAAATGTGGCCCTCTTCGGAGGGTCTCTTCTTTGCTTACTTTCCTTTGCTTGTTGCTCACCGGTTAGGTTTGTGGAATAATGAGGGCATAGGAGAAAAGCAATGAGAAGTACTTTTGCTGAAGATATTCTTCAGAGATTTTTACGATATGCGGCTATAGACACCATGAGTGACGATACACTCGTCGCAACAAAGAGCCCTTCCACCGATGGCCAGTGGGACCTGTTGAACCTACTGGTAGCCGAACTTAAGGGGATGGGCCACTCTGATATCCTTGTCGATAAGCATGGGGTGGTCATCGCACGTATTCCTTCCAACCTCGACTATGAGGTCCCTACCATAGGCTTCATGGCACATGTCGATACTGCTGACGATGTTCCTGGCAATGGGGTGAAGGCTCGGGTCATCGAGGCCTATGATGGCTCTGATATCCCCTTGAGCAAAGAGTACACGATCAAGGTGGACGATAACGAAGAGCTTGAGCAGTATAAGGGTGAGACTATCATCGTCACCGATGGCACCACCTTGCTAGGCAGCGATGACAAGGCAGGCGTTGTCGCCATTATGGCAGTGGCAAAAGATCTCAGTAATGATCCAAGCATCAAGCACGGGCCTTTGGAACTCATCTTCACCAGTGATGAGGAGACCGGTGCCGGGATGGACACCTTCCCCTACGACAAGATCGATTGCGCATACTGTTATACCATCGATGGGGGCAAGCGCTTTGAGATAGAGAGTGAGTGCTTCAATGCCGCTACGGTCAATGTGCATTTCTCTGGAGTGAGCTATCACCTGGGAGCTGCACGAGGGCGCCTGGTCAATGCACTTACCATGGCCGCATACTTCATAAACGCCCTGCCACAGGCAGAGAGCCCAGAGGCTACCGATGGACGCTATGGCTACTACTGTGCCCATACCATCAGCGGGACCGCCACCGAGGTCGACCTCACCGTCTATCTCAGGGATTTTGACATAGAGATCCTCAATCACAGAATTGATGCTCTGAAACTGCTAGCCCAGAGTGCTGAGGCTCTCTATCCCCAGGGAAAGGTACACATCGATGCAAAGCATGCCTACTACAATATGGCCATGGTTGCAAAGGAGAAGCCCATCGCAATGGACAACCTGCGCGAAGCGGGCAGACGCTTGGGAATGGACCTCCAGGAGGCCCTCATCCGAGGCGGTACCGATGGGGCCAGGATGGCAAATGAGCATAAGATACCCTGCCCGAACATCTTTACCGGTGGGCACAACCTCCATTCACGCTTTGAGTGGGCAGCCCTTTCAGCCATGGAAGATAGTGCCACGCTCGTCAAGGAGATCATCAAGGTAGGATCTGAGAAGTGAGACGCACACTCCTCTCCCTCATGATGCTCCTTTGTCTCTCTTCTCTCTTTGCCCGACCGACTCTTGTGGTCAGTGCAGGAGGGGAGGGGCCTGGGTATGCTCTCATGGTGGGTGTTGTTGAACGTGTATCAGAGCACTCCCTACTCTCCCGTATGGGCGGGGAGGGTGTGCTCTCTGTTGGTATTTCTGATCTTCTTGAAGCCAAGCCTAACGCTCTTTCTGCTACTGTGCTCTTTCGCTATGAAGAGCGGGAACTTCAGCTCTGTGTGAGTGCTGAAGCTAAGGACGCTAAAAAACTTGGGAAGGAACTTGAAAAGAGACTCTCCTCAATGCTTCTCTATGACGGAAGGACCCTCTTTGAAGCAGAGGATGCCCTACTCATAGAGTATACCTACAACCAGGGGTATGCCTCCCTCTCTTCCCTACACAAGGGGGATCATTACAAGGGCCTCGATGCAGGGGCCAACAGGTGGGCAACTGTAGAAGTCCTGCAGGTCTTTGGTGAAGACGAGCCGGTCTCGCTCTTGGTAGGGACCAGCGGAAAGAAACTGCTTCCTGGCATGCGCCTGGAGAAGCAGGCAGGAAAATCAGTATCCCTCTCCGTTTCCAGCTTCCTTACAACAGGGGGCAAGCTTAGCCTTGAAGGCCTGTACAGCCAGGAAGTCGGTCTCTATCCCTTTACCCTGGTCTTGGGGGGAGGCTTCGACATTGCTGGTTCCACTCTTTCAAGCTTGTATGGTCAGGCAGGCTTTGCAGTCCGCCTTCCCCTGTCGATGGTATTCGGTATCCACTCTGGATTTTGGCGCAACAGCTCTCTTGCGATGAGGTGTACCCTGGGCCTTGGCTACTCTTTGACAGAATCAGATATGCTTTATGGAAGCAGCGCTGTATTGACCTACCGCTATCATCTCTCTGGTATGGGCCTCGACGTTGGAGTGGGTAGCAAGCATTGGGCATCGGAGCTCAGCAAGCACAGCTCGGGCCTGTTCATGCAGCTTGGCTTGGCGTACACTTGGTAGAGGATGCAAACAATGAAACATAGATACAGGCCCCATAGTTTAGTTTTTTCAGTAACGCTACTCTTGCTTGTGCTCTCTCTCTTTTTTTCCTGTACCTCTTTCTCCAACCTGGTTCGTTCTCAAGTGGAAGGCCTGCCGTCGTGGGTCTATACCCCTGTCGCATCCTCAAACAGGACAGCTTTTGTAGGAAAAGGAAACACACAAGTCCTATTCAATGCCAAGCTCATGGCGTATGAGGACATTCTTAATCAACTGTCAACGTTTGTCGGTGAACCTGTACAGGGTGCCTACTACCGTGAACTGACCACCACCGATGCCATCGAGGCCTTTGGGCTGAACATCGTAAACGAATACTCCAAGACTGATCCTCGTTCCACTTCCCAGTTCTATCTTCTTGCAAACGCCGATACGGCAAAGCTGGAATCCAAGCGGAGCAGTGTCTACAACGCGGTGCTCCAGCGTGACAAGGATATAGCAGCCCTGATTAGCGAGGCTGATTCAGCATACCGGGCGAATAACGACACCAAGGCCATCATGCTCTATTTTGATGCGGCCCTCATTGCATCAGAGGGACCTGTCTCCTCTAAGAAATATGAGATTGACGCTCTGCTTGCCAAAAGCATCACCTTCATCAACGCCCTGAGGTTCTCCTTGAACAAGAGTGACCCTCTCAAGGCTACAGCTACGGTCCAATTGAGAAGGAAGAGCCGTCTGCTCTCCCCTAAGGTGCTCAATGCCCCGGTTGTAGCACAGTTTGATGCTTTGAACAGCCTGGGCAAGAGCTATGCAGACTCCCTCTTTTTCAATACTGCCTCAGTGGGGCTCATCCAGTTTGTTCCCTACAACTACGGGTTGGTAGGAAAGGGTTCCATACGCTTTGCTGTTGATTTTTCCTCAACAATTTCGGAGTTGGAACAGAAGATTCCTCAGGAAGCTCTCACCCCTTTGCAGGAGGCCTTGGCCAGACATGGCATAGAGTTCCCTTATTCGCTCATATCGGCCTTTGCAACAAAAAAAATTGTGGCAGACATTCGCGAGTATGAGTATACAGGGACACTACGCAACACCAAGGAGGCCCTTTCTGCTTTCCTTGACCTCTATGACAGTCGGGGAGTTTCGATCTCGCCTTTGTCCCTTGTTCAAGAGGAAGAGTTTGAGATCTACGAAGAGGTGCGCCTAAAGGCACCAGGGACGAATTTGGTGATCAAGGGCAAGGCTGGTGTGGTTGATGAGACTAGGATAGGCGACCAGAGTGTTGTGGTGGTCACCGGCAGCGTACAACTTTGGAATATGGACAAGAGCGTGTTGCTTTCTGATACGCTGGAAGTGGAGGCTGTAGCTTATGCCCCGCTGGCTGAAGATGCTAAGGAGAAGGCCTTTCTCCGCTTTGGCCAGATCAGCTCATCGCTGTTACTCTCCTCATTTTTCTAGTGCAATAGAGGAAGAAATAGGGCAGGGTCATTGCTTATGAGACCATCGCTGCCCAAGTCGAGGGCACGTTTGCCCTCCTTCAGGTCATCTACTGTCCAGACGCAGAGGGGATACCCTCTTTGTGCCTTAAACTTCTTGACAAAAGCCTCATCGAGCTGGTCTAAGGGTGGCTTGAGGTAGGAGCACTGTGCTATATGCCTTCCCCACCCATGCTGGAATATCTTGGGGACCGAAGGGCTCTCATCAAAGATGATTGCGCTAGGAAGTGCTCTTTTGCTGATCTTATTGAATCTTCGAACCGCAAATGGGTTGAAGGAGGAGATCATGCACTGTCCTTCCAGGCCAAAATCCCTGATGGTCTGCCAGACCTTCTCGGAGAGGCCCCCGTCCTGTAGGCCGGGTACCTTCAGCTCAATGTCATAGTACACCTTGTCCTTGCAACTCTCAAAAAGCTCGCTGAGGAGAGGAACCTGTTGTCCCTGCCCGACATCAAGGCTTCTGAGTTCTTCGAAAGTAAGCTCGCCTACCAGGGCATCCCTTCCGCTGACCCTTTTCATGTTCGCATCATGGACAACAACCAGCTCCCCTGTCTTGCATAGCTGCACATCAAGTTCGACTCCACTTATTTGTTTTTCAATGCAGAGCTGAAATGCAGGCAGTGTGTTCTCAGGTTGCAGGCTCGAATAGCCTCGGTGCCCAAAGAGCATGGGCCTGGGGAAGGGCATTTGAGTCTTGTTCATGCCTGCCTCTTCTCGGCATAGCGCTGAAGCAGCGCGATTTCCTCGGACCACAGCGAACTGTTGGTCGTCTCCAGAATAAGGGGAATGTCTCTGAAACGAAGGTCCTTTGCTATGCGGATGAAAGGCTTTATGCCTATCTGTCCTTTGCCGAGGCTTTCATGCCGGTCCAGATTGCTTCCCAGCTCTATCTTGGCATCATTGAGATGCATTCCCTCGAGCTTGTCGAATCCCACTATCCTGTCAAACTCCTCAAAGGTCTTATAGAAGGCATCTTCACTTCTCAGGTCATATCCTGCAGCGAAGATGTGGCAGGTATCGATGCAGACTCCCAAGCGTTCAGGAAACTTGCTTTTTGTGAGCAACTCTGCAATCTCCTCGAAGGAGGATCCCAAGTTGCTTCCCTGTCCTGCTGTTGTCTCGATGATGGGTCTCACCCCTTCGGTGGAAGCTAGTGCCTCATCCAAAGCCTCTGCCACCAGGGCAAGGCTCCCTTTGCGGTCTATCTTGTTCACATGGGATCCGGGGTGGAAATTCAGCTTGTCCAAGCCGAGTGTATGCACCCTTTCCAGCTCATCGATGAAGGCATCGAGACTCTTTTTTCGTTTCTGGTCATCGGGATTACCCAAGTTTATGAGGTAGCTGTCGTGTGGGAGTATCTGGTCTTTGGTCATTCCAAGTTCCTTGAGCTTCTCCTTGAACCTTGTGCTCTCTTCTTCGGTGATGGGCTTCGATGCCCATTGGCGTTGGTTTTTGGTGAACATGCCAAAAGCGGTGGCGCCCAGCGCCTT
>CAYXYD010000067.1:0-13683 GCA_964469205.1 uncultured Sphaerochaeta sp.
ATATGGGAAAAAATCATTTGATGATGGATTGGAAATTATCATATCCGGCTTAGTCGTTACTGCATTACTTAAAAAAGTCCTTGACACTTGCAAAACCCTCACTTTACCTGACCGAATGCCTTCTCCGAAGCTTCCCTGACTGCTTGGAAATGGTTCTCGTTGGCATGGGCAGCGTAATGCTCCAGCATGGCTTGGGTCTTGTGGTCGGCAGGCCAAGCCAAGGACGAGCTGAATCTGATGTATCGGAATCTCAAGGAGAATGGATTGGGTGTTTTGCTGACTGCTCATACTACTGGACATTCTGAGCAAAGAGGATTAGTGGGCCTGCAGAAGTTGCGACCAATTTCCCAGCTTTGTAGATGAGGGACTCTCTAGTAGGTGTTAAAGTCAAAGACTTCTTTGATTGATTGAGTAAGGTAGTTTTCGATGGTCGCAAGGTGAGCTTTCAGCTCTATATGAATTTATTTACCTAATATCTCTTCAATATGTCCATTAAATGTTTCAAAACCTTGAAATAGTACATTTGTGGTACCTTTATTACGGTTTTTGTTTGACTCGACTTTTTACTACGCTATAATAGCTAAGAGTAGTGTAATTACACAAAAGTATAGCATATGGGTAAATTGCTTCAGGACAGATTAATGACAGTTCTTCAAATCATAGTATGTGTGCTCATGCAACTGTACTTTCCCCATATGTGGAAATCTTATTTTTTTAGATAGCGGCTCTATTGTATTTCAAGGGAGATGGAATGAAAGATATCTTTGATTTTCGTGAAACGTTGATGGACTCCTTCTCAAAGTTCTCTAGGAGCTTTACCCGTGTAGCTGCAAAAGACATCAAGGAAGTTTTAGAACAAGAATACGCCAATGGACGATATTGGCCTGAACCTCTTATTCAGGTTAACCCTCACTATAAGACCACAGAAACAGTTGCGTCCTTGGTTAGTAAAAATATTCTGTCTCCTGCATGTGAGACTCTCTTCAAGATCAAAGGTAATTCAATAACTCTGTTCGATCACCAGGAGAAAGCCATTCTTAAGGCTCGAGATGGCCAGAGCTATGTCCTGACTACTGGAACAGGTTCAGGAAAGAGCCTGGCTTTTTTTATCCCCATCATTGATGCAATTCTCCGACAGAAAGAAGCTGATCCAACTCCCCGGACCCGAGCTATCATCCTGTATCCGATGAACGCCCTTGCAAACAGCCAATTGGGCGAGATTAACAAATTTATTGATAATTATCCTTCTGCGAACAAACCTATAACGGTAGCCAGATACACGGGGCAGGAAGATAGTAGTGAGCGTTCAAGGATTGCATCAAATCCTCCGGACATCTTGCTGACCAACTACATGATGATGGAATTGATCCTTACCAGATATGAAGAGGTAGACAGGACGGTAATTGCCCACTCTCAAGATCTCCAATTCTTAGTTCTTGACGAGTTACATACCTATAGGGGTAGGCAAGGAGCTGATGTTGCCATGCTCATACGGAGGCTTCGTTCAAGACTGCAAGCAGACAAGATGATATGTATTGGGACTTCAGCTACCATGTCCTCCATTGGCAACTCTGATGACAAGGCACAAGCTGTTGCTGAGGTAGCCTCCACCTTGTTTGGCGTTACCATCCCCAGTACAAATATCATAGGGGAAAAACTTGAACGGGTAACACCTGCTGCTATGAATATAGAATCCTCCATACTCCATGCAAGGATAACTTCCAATGCCCCATATGCAACAGAATATACTCTTCTTGCCAAAGACCCTCTTGCTATTTGGGTAGAACTCACCCTAGGCATCAGATTGGTTACCGGAGGAGCTCCTGAACGTGCTCTGCCGCTGAGCCTCTCTGCAGCAATTGCAAAACTTTCAGATGATGCTAAGATATCCATTGAACAAGCTGGAACAACTCTGAGGAGTTTCCTTATCCATTGTGAGATGGTTAAATCAGAAAAGAAAGAGCCTCTGTTTGCCTTTAAACTCCATCAGTTTATCAGTGGCCCGGGCTCTGTAGTCACTACTCTTGAGCCTGAGGATATTCGCTATATCACTCTTGATGAGCAACTCTATGCTCCTGGGAGACAAGCTGAAGGTGTTCGGTTGTATAAGACATTCTTCTGTCGTGAATGCGGTCAGGAATACATGCCGGTTTGGACTGATGATGAACTTATATCCTTCAGTCCAAGGAACATCGAGGATGTGCCAAAGCAAGATGCTGATAACCCAAATAGGTTTGGTCATTTGGTGCCTCAAGCTGGCGACCAGACATATATCAGTGAAGCTGATGTTCCTGAAAGTTGGATGGATTTGAACAAACGTGGCGAGCCCGTTCTAAAATCTACCATGAAAAAACTGTTGCCGATAACTGTTGAGGTCAATGCAAAGGGAGAGTCAGAAATAGGAAGTACTAGGTATTGGTATATCCCTGGAACCATCAGGTTCTGTCCGAACTGTGGCTTAGTACATGAAACCCGTTCCCGTGATGTAAATAAACTTGTAGGCCTATCTGGAGAAGGACGCTCTTCTGCAACAACCATCATTACTTTGAACCTCCTTACGCAGATGTTTGATAAGGAAGCGAAAGCATTCAATCAAAAGAAAATGTTGGGATTTTCAGACAACCGACAAGATACGGCCCTACAAGCAGGGCATTTCAATGATTTTATCTATTTGATCACTATGCGCTCAGCACTGCTTGCAGCACTACGAAACAATGGTGGTACCTTGACCATAGGTACCATTGGACAAGCCATATTCAATGCATTGGGCTTCAATTCTGAAGATCCTGAAGTTTTGAGAGATTACCTCTTTAATCCTGACATGGCTTCTAATTTACGCATCTCTTATCAGGAGATGGAGAAGAAAGTCTTGGTATATAGGATCCTTCATGATCTTGAGCGTGGATGGAGATATAACAACCCAAATCTGATGCAGTTGAAAATGATGGAGGTTGAAATACAAGGCCTTGGGGATCTTTGCTCAGACAATGCCAGGTTTTCATCTGCCCCTGATGTATTGAAAATGGCAACTCCAGCGCAAAGAAAAAAGATGTTCGCTATTTTGTTTGATGAGATGCGCGCCACCTTATGTATCAACTCTGTCTATTGGCAATCTGATGAATTGGCACAAACATATTTGCAATCCAGAGGAAAATTGATTGATCGATGGGGTTTTTTTGACAAAGAAGAGTTAAAGATAGGTAACCGCATGGTTATCGGCAAACTACCAACGATCAAAGATTATGGGAAGAGAACATTCAGGTATGTCGGGGGAAGTGCTCGCTCATACGTTGGGAAAAAATTAAAAAATCCTGATGTATGGAAAGATACCATTTGGCAATCATTGCAAGAAAAGGAAAAGGCAAAACACCTAGAAAAAGTTATGCTCGCTATGCTTAACATTGCTGGTGCTTATGGGATTGTTACAGAGATTACTGAGAAAAAAGGTACACTCATCGGATGGCAACTTAACGATAATTCCCTGCAATGGTGCTTGGTAGAAGATGCGCAGAAAGATCGTTGGTCAAATGAATTCTATACTGCCTTATACTCCTCCATTGCCACACAACTACAGCATCGAGAGTACACTCTCTTTGATTTTGAAGCGAGTGAGCATACAGCTCAAGTAGATTCTGAGGACAGGGAGTTGTTGGAGAAACGGTTCCGATTCTCTGAAGAGGACCAACTACAGTGGGCTAAGGAACACCCAGAGAAAAAGCTTGAACCTTTGCCAGTACTCTACTGTTCCCCAACCATGGAACTAGGGATAGATATCTCTTCTTTGAATACCGTGTATATGCGCAATATTCCTCCCACACCAGCTAACTATTCCCAACGCTCTGGTCGTGCTGGTCGATCAGGGCAGGCCGCCCTTGTCGTGACGTATTGTGCTTCGAAAAGCCCCCATGACCAGTGGTTTTTCCATAACACCAATGAGATGGTGCATGGTGTAGTAAGGACTCCTTCACTCGACTTGTCCAACAAGGATCTCATCGATAGTCATATGCTTGCCATTTGGTTTGCACAGGCAGAGTGCTCTATTGGTTCCAGTATTCCTGATGTATTGGAACTTGAAGATCCTGAAAAGCTGTTGCAAGTAAAGGAGGCGATCCGACTACAACTAACGGATCCTGACCTTATCGAACAAGCAAAACGTAGCATCGATGCAGTGATGGAGTCTCTAAAGGAGTATTTAGGACCCGAAAAGGCAAATTGGTTTGACAAACTGTATTCTGAAAGACTGGTCAGTGGTGCGTGGAAACGCTTTGATGAAGCTTTTGACCGATGGCGAGGATTGCATAAGGCAACCCTCCAACAACTTGAGCATGCCCATAAGCTCAACATTTCATCGACCGCAACCTCACAGCAGAAGAAGGCTGCCCAGAAGCTATATAATGATGCAAGCATGCAGATGAGGCTGTTGACCTCCTCAAAATCGAAGAATTCCTCTTCTGCTGATTTTTATATCTACCGATACCTTGCAAGCCAAGGAGTCCTTCCTGGGTACAACTTCCCAAGGTTGCCGCTTCTTGCCTGGATACCTAATTCCAACCCTGATAAGGATGATGCAACTACGATATCACGTTCAAGGTTCCTAGCACTTTCTGAATTTGGCCCAAGAAGCTTGATCTATCATCAAGGAAAGATTTTCCGTGTAGTAAAAACAAAATTAAGCGCTTCGACATCCAGTGCAATGGCTGACGGAAGCACCCAGCTGACAACACAGGACTTTCTCATCTGTGAACATTGTGGATATGGAATTCTGACCAGTAGTGGTTTTGGAAATTCTCCTGAACGTTGTCCTTGCTGTAATTCCCTTCTTTCTGAAGATCTTCGCATCAATTCTCTTTATCGGGTTGAAACGGTGGAAACTCGGCTGGTGCAAAGGATTTCAATCAATGATGAAGAGAGGCAACGGGTAGGATATGATCTTCAGACCTCATTTATGTTCAACAAGGACAACCCTCGGTTTTTCTCAAGTTCGGATATTTATCTGGAAGACGAGATGCTCGGAGAGATGTCTTACGCACAAGCAGCTACTGTCTACAAGATAAACAAGGGATGGAAGCGTAGGGCGAACAAGCAACTCTATGGATTCATGATAGACCCAATTACAGGGCTGTGGAGCAAGGCTAAAGATGAAGAGGATGAAGACTCTTCTGATGGAGATACCCCTGTCACTGCAAAGAACAAACCACAGCGAATAGTCCCCTTTGTCGAGGACTGCAAGAATCTTCTGGTTTTTTATCCCATGGGAGAACTTTCCTTAAAGACCATGACAACCTTGCAAGCAGCCTTAAAACGAGGAATCGAACAGGTGTTTCAGATAGAGGAATCCGAGCTTGCTGTAGAGCCCCTACCATCTGCAGAAAATCGTAAGAGAATCCTTTTCTATGAAGCCGTAGAGGGTGGCGCTGGCGTTCTGAGTCGTTTGGTTGATGAGCCAGGTGCTCTTGCCATGGTCGCTGATGAAGCCTTAAAAATCATGCATTATCAGAAGCAAGATAAGAAATGGGATTTGGAGCATCTTGTTGAAGTAAAAAATGAGGATGGTTTTGCATTATGTGAAGCAGGTTGTTATCGGTGTTTGCTCTCCTATTACAATCAAATGGAACAGATTGAAATTGATCGCCGTGATCCTGATACTCTCAGGATTCTAATAGCGTTAGCTAATGGCCAAGTACGTAAACATAGTCCAGATTCAGGGGTGAAAAATGAGTCGATTGAACAGGAGTTTCTCAATACCCTTAAGGAAAAGGGATTGCTGGACCCAGAATTAAGCAATGTTGAGCTGAAAAACGGGGCTACCATACCACTTTTGTACAAAGCCGACCGGCTTGCGGTTTTCTTTGAGCCTATTGCAGCAGAAACTGCCCAGTTTTGCGCTGATATATCGATTCGTACCATAGAAGTAGGCAAAGATCGCTCAGGCTGGGATGAGGTTTTTGCTGTATACTCTGACGTATTCGGGCAATGAAGGAACAAATTATGAATGCTTTTCAGACAACTCCTGGTAATTTGATCAGAGCTAGAGGTCGCGATTGGGTCGTCCAATCAGGATCTGATGATACTGTGCTGGCTCTCAGGCCTTTGAGGGGCAGTGATGAAGTTGTTTACCTCGATCCATCGCTTGAGATTGATCCTGTTGAACCCACTACGTTTGCAGACCCTAATCCTGATCAATTGACCAACCTCCGATCAGGCATGCTCTTTCGTGAAGCCCTCATGCTTAAGTTGCGCAACGGTGCCGGGCCATTCAGAAGTTTTGGACATATCGCTGTTCAGCCGAGAACCTACCAGCTGGTCCCCCTGTTGATGGCCATGAAGATGGATCCTATCAGGCTTCTTATCGCTGATGATGTTGGTATAGGAAAAACAATTGAAGCTGGCCTTATTGTCAGGGAGCTTTGGGACAGGTACGAGATTGAGAAGTTTGCGATCCTATGTCCACCTCATCTTGTTGCCCAATGGGTAGGGGAGATGAATACACATTTCCATTTGCCTGCAGTAGCCCTGACCGCTTCCTCTGTTTCCTCCTTAGAGCGGACCCTTCCTATGGGACAGACCCTGTTTGATAAGTATCGAGTTCTTGTTGTGTCTCTGGACTACATAAAGAATCCTGTCCATAGGGACAATTTCCTCTCAACCGCTCCTGATTGCATCATTGTCGATGAGGCCCATACCTGTACCAACAAAGGTCATAACCAGCACTTGCGGTATGACTTGCTCAAGAAACTGGCAGCCAAAAAGGAAAGGTCTCTCATCATGCTTACGGCGACACCCCACTCTGGTGATGATGAGGCATTCAGAAATCTGTTGGGACTGCTTGACGTGAAGTACCTCCAGCTTGGACAGAACCCAATCTTGGATAAGCAACTCAGAGAAGAACTAGCTGCACAGTTCGTGCAACGCAGAAGACAGGATATTATCGAATGGAACGATGATTCCATTTTTCCAGCCCGTATGGTGAAAGAGCTCTCCTACACACTCACCGATGAGTGGAAAGAGTTCTTTGAGGGAGTACGCGTCTATTGTTACAATCTAGCCACAGCACATGAAGAGAGACAGTCCAAGGCCAGCAGAATGATTTGGTATGCGATCCTCACCCTGTTCAGGTGTGTGGCCTCAAGCCCGGCTTCTGCAATCAGTGTGTTGACTACCCGTCTCAATAGATTCCAGGATTTGGATGAGGTCCAGCTTGAAGAAGGGAATATCCTTGACGATGAGGCAGTAGACTTTACTGTCGATGACTCGACCCCCTCTGAAGTATTTGCTGAGACAAAAGAGCTCAAGAGTTTGTTGACAACGGCAAAGAAATTGCAGGAAAAGTATGATCCCAAGCTTGAAGCCCTGGTTAAGCACCTCAAGAATGAAATTCTGAAGGATGGTTTCCGTCCTGTGATCTTCTGCCGGTATATTTCCACTGCCAAGTATGTGGGTGAAAGGCTCAAGGCAAGTTTCTCCAAATATGATATTGATGTCGTAACAGGAGAATTTACTGCAGAGGAGAGACAAGAGCATATCGACCTGCTTGGCAAGAAAGAGAAGCCAATCCTGGTCGCTACAGACTGCCTTTCTGAAGGAATAAACCTCCAGGAGTTTTTCAACGCAGTAATCCATTATGATCTGGCTTGGAATCCTACACGCCATGAACAGCGTGAAGGTCGTGTTGATAGGTTTGGCCAGATAGCTAGGGAGGTCCGATGCACCATGATGTACTGTGAGGACAATCCCATTGATGGGTTCATCTTCAAGGTCATCATCAAAAAAGCCTCCACTATCAAGAAGGAGTTGGGAATCTTGGTACCAATTCCTGAGAACAACGAAGCGGTTGAACATGCTCTTGTAAAGGCAGCCTTGATGCGAAAGTCCTTCAAGCCTGCTTCTACCCAGCTCGCTTTCGATTTTGGAGAGATCCAAGAAGTGACTGATGAGTTTGAAAAGCCTTGGAAAGATGCATTGGAAAATGCCAAGAAGAATCAGACTGTCTTTGCCCAACGTTCTCTTCATCCTGAGCATGTGATCCCCTCATGGAAGCAAGAAGAATCTGCACTTGGTTCTTCTGCGATGGTGAAAAACCTCTTCAGGACCCTTTTGGCACGAATTGGCTGCCCTATGCAACCTAATGATTCACAAGAGTACAAAATAGACCCTACCTGTTTCCCCACTGTACTGAAGGAGCAGGTCAGGGACCATTTGTATGAGAAGCCCTTTGGCATCTCCTTTTCGTTTCCACCACAGATAGGTTCTGAGTTCATCCACCGCAGTCATCCTTTGGTTGAGGTGATGGCCGACTATGTTCTGGAGGATACCCTTGATCTGAAGAATGAAAAGCCGTTAGGGGGCCGTTGTTCTGTTATAGAGACTGCCGCCGTCAAGGATGCATACTCACTCTTTCTTATCAGGTTGCGCCATCAGATAGCAACTGAGTTGAATCAGACCACCCGATTCCTCATGGCTGAAGAGGTGATAGTGGTTGCAAGTAAAGGCATGGTAACGCCCCAATGGATTCCTGAAGAGGAAGCCTTGGAGCTGTTTAACTGTGAACCCTCTGGAACGCTTACTGGACGGGCTCAACGGGAAGGTATGGAGAAGGCCCTGCAGTTCTATCATTCCCAGGAGCAAGAGATAGCTCAGATTTGTAAAGATCATGCTGATCAGTTGCTCGAAACAAATAGGCAGGTCAGAAGTGCAGCTTCTGCAAGGGGAAAAGTTTCCGTCAAACCCTGTTTCCCTGCTGACCTGATGGGGGTGTATGTGTTGCTTCCCTCTGTTGGCGTATAATAAGGAGTCTTGTATGGCTAAGCGCAATATCCATGGTCTTTCTTGGTTAACTATTCGACTTGAGGGTTCTTTGCTGGTCCCCGACCTGTTGGAGATGATCAGCAATACCACTGCCCCTGCCCAGAAAGAGGTCGATTATCAGATACCTCCCGGACTAAAAATGATAGAGGAAATAGGCAGGTCTTATCAGATAGCTCGTGCCCTTTTTGCTGAACTGAAGAGCAAGAGGGATAACCCCAACATCGATGCGTTTCAGATTACCGATTCCTTTCTTTCAAAGTTCATGACAAGTTGCTTGGGTTGGACTGATGTAAAGAAAGTCAGGCCAAAAAAAGTAGGTGACTATGGGTATCGAATACAGAAGCTAGCTTTTGACCAGGTGCCGGTTACTTGTGCTCCTTGCAATGTTGGCCTTGATGAATCTGATGATCGTTTCATAGTTGAAGGCAGCAGGATGCGTAAGCGCACCCCCTTCCAGATGGTCCAGGAATACTTGAATGCTGTGGGGAAGAGTTCTTGGGGCATCGTATCTAATGGATTGAAAATACGGCTCCTCAGATCCTCCCCTACAATGGCTAGGCCACAATATCTAGAGTTCGATTTGAAAACAATGCTTGAGGACGACCACTACTCGGAATATTCCTTGATGTGGAAAGTCCTACATGTATCCAGGATTTACAATATTAATGACCAGATTCCCATGTCCATTTGGGAGACCTGGCGCAATGAGACTATCTCTTCGGGCGAGCGCGTTCGTGATGGGCTTCGTGATGGTGTTACCGTAGCCCTACAGGTCTTGGGTTCAGGGTTCATAAAGCATCCGGACAATACGGTGCTACGGGAGAAGCTTGACTCTGGAAGTCTCAGTGAAGAGGAGTTGTTTCATCAGCTGTTGAGGCTGGTGTATCGTTTCCTGTTCCTGTTTGCCCTCGAAGAGAGAAGAGCCGAGAATGGCCTAAGATTAGTCTTTGATCCTGATCCTGCTTTAGTGAATGAGCGTGACCTCTACGAAAAAGGATACAGTATGGATAGGTTGAGGGAGGCAATGACGCGCCGCAGTTCCTATACCTATTACTCAGATCTTTGGAAAACCCAACAGATCGTATTCAAGGCTTTGGCAAAGGGAGAAAAAAAGCTCTCTCTTCCCGCCCTAGGCGGTCTGTTTTCTAGGGGAAACTGTGATGATATTGAAGGTATGGAACTGGACAATTCCAAGTTCCTTGAGGCTATTGAGAACCTCAGGTGGAACAAGCGTAATGGACAGTACACCTATATCGATTACCGCAACATGGGAACCGAAGAGCTTGGTTCTGTCTATGAGAGCCTTTTGGAACTTGTCCCTTTGGTAGATATGCCTGCAAGACAGTTCCGATTTGTGGGTATTGAGGATGATGAGTCAACTGCTGGCAATGCCAGAAAGACAACTGGAAGTTACTATACCCCAAGCTTCCTAGTCGACCAACTTATCAAGACTGCCCTTGTCCCTGTGATCGAGCAGAGAGTTGCTGACCATAACGAAGACAGGGAAGAGGTCCTGTTGTCCCTTAAGGTTATAGACCCAGCATGTGGTAGCGGACATTTCATTCTTGCTGCTGCAAGGAAGATTGCTGAGTATGTTGCCATGGCAAGGGATACTGATGGAGTCATTACACCTTCGGAATATAGGAGAGCTCTTCGTGATGTCATCAGCAAATGTGTATATGGAGTAGACCTCAATCCCATGGCAGTGGAGCTGACAAAGATGGCCCTCTGGCTGGAAGGGTATGAACCGGGCAAGCCGCTCAGCTTCCTGGACAGGCATTTATTGTGTGGGAACTCCCTAATGGGTGTGTTTGACCTCTCAATCTTAGATAAGGGTATTCCCAATGATGCCTTTAAGGCACTTACAGGCGATGATAAGTCGTACTGTTCAGAATTATCTAAGTCGAACGCAATTGGGCTGAAGAGTTACAATTCAAATTCCGAAATTCTAAAAGAAATTGACTTATTCAGTGAAGATTTCCTTGAGGATGCCTATATTTCCTTAGATTCAATGCCTGAAGATGATGTACAAGAAGTCGAAAATAAAGTTCGACAATATCGCAAACTAAAGGATCTGTTGGCGCAGAAACCTGATGTTGTTTCTTCCGATATCTTTGTTGGAGCATTTCTACTTACAAAGAAATCCGGAGAACCAGTTCCTACTTCACAGACTTTATTTCGCTATAAAGTTCTGAAGCAACCATCAGAACTTGATCTTGAATCAATAAAACAGGCAAGAGAAGCCTGCAAGAAAGCAAATATACTTCACTGGCCTTCTGCTTTTCCAAAGGTTTTATCGGAAGGCGGTTTTGATGTGGTGTTGGGGAATCCTCCTTGGGATATGTTACAATTAGATCCTCGCGAGTATTTCTCAAAAACTAACCCTGAAATCTCAAATGCACAAAATACGGCAAAAAGAGAGAAGCTGCTACAACAACTAGAAAAAGATAATCCAGTTCAATTCTATTTGTTTGAAGAAAGTCTCCATCAAACAAAATCCTTCCAAAATTTCATTCATTGTGCAGATCGGTTTGAACTTTCAGGTATTGGAAGGATAAATCTATCATCATTATTCACTGAGACTTGCATGAATTTGATGAATAAGTCAAAAAGAGGTAGGGCGGGATTGATTGTACCTAGTGGTTTATGTACTGATTCGTTTACACAAAAGTTGTTTGGTTCAATCGTTGATAACCAGCTAATAACATCACTGTTCGACTTTGAGAATAGAGATAAGATATTTCCTGCAGTAGACAGTAGACAGAAGTTTTTACTTTTGACTTTAGGTCCCACAGAACTAGCTGATTTTGCCTGTTTTCTACATTCTATCCAAGAATTAGAAGATGATCGTCGTCATTTTGAGTTAACTGCAGATGACTTTGACTTGATAAATCCAAATACCCACACCTTACCTATTTTTAGAAGCAAGATGGATGCTGAGCTTGCAAAGAAGATTTATAGGAAGAATCCTATTTTAATTAATGATTCAATAGGAGAGAGGGGGAATCCTTGGAATGTAAGCTTCCAATTAATGTTTATGATGAATACTGCATCTTCCTTATTTCTGGATAAACCAGACAGTGATAGTTACCCCCTTTATGAAGCAAAAATGGTTCACCAGTATGATCATAGATGGGCAACCCATGTAGCAGGTGATGAATTTAGGGATGTGACAAACAAAGAGAAAGAGGATCCAACCTTTGAAGTGAAACCTAGATATTGGATTCCCAAAAAGGAAGTTTATAATCGTGTGGCAGAAATCCCTGATAATGTGAAAAAAGCTTGGTATGCAGAAGAAGAACATCAACTGAGAAATGCTTTGGCTCTTTGTGAGGATGAGGAATTACAGAAACTATCTTCAGTAGACCATATTTGGAAAGTGATGGATAAGGTTCTCGATGAAAGAACTCCAAAATGGTTGATGGGATGGAGAGATATTGTAAGATCTACTGATGAGCGAACACTCATTGCGACTGTGTTTCCTCGAAGTGGAGTAGGGAATACAATAAACTTAATTTTGGGGGTTACTGAGAAATACCGTCTCCTGTTCATTTCAAATTTAAGTTGCCTAGTATTCGATTATTTTACCCGTCAGAAAGTTGGTGGTATTCACTTGAACCATTTCTATTTTAAACAATTACCCATATTACAACCTGACTTATACTCGTGTAATGTTATCAAAATAATAAAGAACTATACAGAACAATTACTTGCTACTTCCAGAAACATGGCATCAGTTTTATCTGCAGAATACCACCCGTGGAATAATGAAGAGCGCGCAATTTTGCGAGCTGAACTAGACGCCCTCTATGCTCGTCTCTACGGACTGACCCGTGAGGAATTGATGTTCATTCTAGATCCTTCTTCAGTAATGGGAGATGATTATCCTTCCAAAACATTTTCTGGTCTAAAAAACAAGGAGCTTAGGGGGTTTGGTGAATACCGCACCATGCGTTTAGTTCTTGAAGCATGGGATCGACAGGAAAAGGAGCCTAAATTATGGAGCTAGGTATCCAGAAAGATATTCAATCAATAGCTTGGAACTCAGGATGGGAAGTAGACCCAGTTTTCTTGCCAGACGGTGATTCAGCTGAATTGTCTTCTGCACTGCATTTGTTTACTGCTATTGTGGCTTTTAGGTCTGGACAAGGGTTCTCCCTTTCATTCCCTTCCTCCCTGTTGCAGACAGAGGTGGAACGTGTGTTTGAAGGACCTTTTCTAAAACCAATAACTGATGCTGATGTTCTTCGTTCAATGCTTAGCAAGGCATCCATTCTAGCTACGTCTCTTCCTGATTCTCCTGTTTTAGAATTTGAGAATGCCCTCAGTACAATCACTCTCGATGAGACTGAAGTGAGACGTGAAGTTGAACAACGTGTTGGCCAGGATATCTATAGAAAACATCTGTTGCAGTATTGGAATGGGCACTGCGCACTCACAGGAATCAGTGAAAAAGCTTTGCTTAAGGCTAGTCATGCTAAACCATGGAAAGATTGTACTTCTGCTGAAGAGAGGCTGAGTGTGTTCAATGGGTTTCTTCTGGAGGCTAGGTTCGATGCACTGTTTGATGTGGGACTGATCACGTTCGATAATACAGGCTTGTTGCTAGCTTCAGAAACCCTATCCTTTGGTACTAAACAAAAGCTTGGCATTGTTGCCGGTATGAAGCTTCGATGGATCAGGGAAGAGCATCTTCCATTTTTGTATTGGCATCAGAGGCAAGTTTTTACTGATAGTCTACCTATTGGGGGATTCAATAAATAAAGTATCAAGATTTCTTGAATATTCACCAAGTTGGAAGATTTGTTGAAAATTACATGTATCCCATGTTCGTGAATGTAGTTCTTTCTTAATCTCTAAATAATCCTAATAAATCTC
>CAYXYD010000068.1:0-13522 GCA_964469205.1 uncultured Sphaerochaeta sp.
GTGGGTATATAGTCAGAGATAACGAAACCGTATTAAGGAGTCAAGAGTATGGCTTACAAAATTACTGACGCATGTGTTGCATGCGGAACTTGTTTACCAGAGTGCCCAACGGGCGCTATCTCAGAAGGCGACATCTATGTAATTGATGCAGATCTTTGCATCGATTGTGGCGCTTGTGCCGATGTCTGCCCAACCGCAGCTATCATCCAGGAGTAAGAGAACCACTTTGGGTTAAGAGGCAGCAAATATAGCTGTCTCTTTTTTTCTCTCTTCTATAAGGAATCGTCTCATGCACACCGACCTACCCACATTGGGCGCCCCTGTCATGATAGTGGGGTTGCTCGCAGGATTTTTCCTCTGTTTCTATGGCAATGCAGCTAAAAAATACCTCGTCCCCCTACGCAGTGTACTCTCAGGAGCTGTTGTCAGTTTTGCCTTGGTTTTTCTGATCATGCAGAAAGAGGCCCTCATCATAGCCCTGCAATCAAAGAACGCCATCAAGGCACTTCTTGACCTGCTCATCAGCAGGGAGTACTACCCCTTCAGCATCATCGCCTTGGCCAGCATTGCCCTTGGTGGGCTACTGCTCTTCGCCCTTTCCAGGAAATCAGTGCCTTTTTCAGAGAAGATAGTCGCTATCTTTACCGCCCTTAGCATGACCCTGTTTATCTTTTTGCTCCTATTGGGGTTCCTACCCCTTACTCTGAGTCTCGTATTTGCAGGAATCTTGCTGATCTTCATCCTCATTTTCTGCATGCGTGACTTCGCCACCTACATGGCCTTTGAAAATTCCATAGGTGGGGCACTGCTTGTCAGCTACCTGCTCGCACGGTTCTGGTATCTCGATATCTGGATTTTCCTCGTATGGGTAATAATACTCTCTGTTGCCGGAATCCTCAGCCAACTGCGCAGCATGAAAAAGCATAAGGCCAACAGCGAGCAAAGCGATGCATGATGACTCGCTCCTTCTTGGGACAGAACTCTCGGTAACAGATCTCACCACCCTCATCAAGAGAACCCTTGAAGAAGGTTTTTATGGCTTGCGCGTCAGTGGTGAGATATCTAACTTCCGCCCTGCCTCCAGTGGGCACTGGTTCTTTACCCTCAAGGACAGCAAGTGTGCCCTTTCGGCCATCATGTTCAAAAGCAGCGCCTGGAGAGTAAACTTCAAGCCCCAGGAAGGCGATAAGGTGGTGGTCACAGGATCGCTAGACGTCTATGCAGCGAGGGGCACCTATCAGCTGAAATGCGACACTATGGAAAAGAGTGGAAGTGGCGACATACTTGCCATGCTGGAAAAGCGCAAGCGCGAGTATGATGAACTGGGGTATTTTGCTCCTGAGCGTAAAAAGAAAATCCCTATCAAACCAAAGCGCGTGGGCGTAGTAACCAGCGCAACAAGCGCTGCCTTGCAGGACATCCTGCAGATTCTCTCCCGACGTGCCCCTTCCCTGGACATCCTCATCCTTCCTGCAACCGTGCAGGGGAGCAGTGGAGCCGAAACTATCGCCAATAGGATCAGGCAGGCAAACCTGCTGCTCCTATGCGATGTGCTCATCGTAGGACGTGGTGGGGGCTCCTTGGAAGACCTTCTGCCCTTCAGTGAGGATGCGGTCATCCAGGCTATATACGAATCAGAGATACCTGTCATCAGTGCAGTGGGCCATGAGATAGACTGGGCCCTTTCTGACTTTGTCGCAGATTTGCGTGCCCCTACCCCCTCTGCTGCTGCAGAGCTGGTAAGCCAGGGCATCCTGGACCTGCGCCAGAAGGTGGAAAGTCTCAACCTTGCCATACACAAGGCTATGCAGCACCGCCTGCAACTGCTTGAACATCGTATTCCAAGCACCATCGCAATGCAAAGAAGCATGACCCATCTCTTGGAGAAGCGAGAATACCTCTTGGCCAATGCAGGTCAGAGCATGAGCCAAGCCTATAAAGACAAACTTGAAAAAAGTACTCAGAGGGTTCTACTTGCAACCAGAGAGTTGCAAGCCCTCTCTCCCCTTGCTATACTGGCGCGAGGCTACACACTCGTCTTTGATTCACAGGGGAAAGCCATCCACAATCAAGAGGAAGCCAAGGTTGGGGAACATATCAAACTGACATTCATCGACGGAAGCCGAAAGGCCCTCATAGAGGAGTAATGCATGAGTTTTGAAACAGATGTATCCAGGATCGAGGAGATTGCCCAGAAGCTCAACGCTTCGGAGACAAGCCTTGAAGATAGCCTTGCCTTGTTCGAAGAGGGAATGCTCCTGTCCAAGAAGTTGGAGAAAACACTATCAGAGGCCAAAAGCCGGGTTGAGATTGTGTTGGGAGACGAGAAGGAAAGTGCCGAAATAACCCCATTCTAAGAAAGGCTCAGCTATGGCAGAAAAAAAGAAGATCATATTCCTCATCCAGTGCGAAGACCGCAAGGGAATCCTAGCAGCAACTACCAACTGGTTCTACACCAAAGGGTATAACATCCTCCATTGTCAGCAACACACCGACAATATCGAAAAGCGTTACTTCATGCGTATCGAACTGGATATGCAGGACCTGAAGACCACTAGAAAAGAACTGGAAGAGGATTTTACCCTCTTCGCATCAGAGCACAAACTCTCATGGGAGTGCCACTACAGCGACTATCGCTCAAGGGTGGCCATTATGGTAAGCAAGACCAGCCACTGCCTCTATGACCTGATAACCCGTAAGGATGAAGGCGAACTGAAGTGCGAGGTCTCCCTGATCATCAGCAACCACCCCGACCTCGAAGTGGTCGCCAACCAGTTCAGGATTCCCTTCTATTATCTTCCGATTACAAAAGAGACCAAAAGGGGCCAGGAGGAGAAAGTCCTCACCCTGCTCAAACGCTTTGACATCGATCTGGTTGTCCTTGCCAGGTATATGCAGATACTCACACCCGAGTTCACCCATGCATGGCAAGGCAAGATCATAAACATCCATCACGGCTTCTTGCCTGCTTTCCAGGGGGCTAATCCCTACCGCAGGGCGTATGAGCGTGGGGTGAAGATGATTGGGGCAACTGCACACTATGCCAGTGAGGACCTCGACCAGGGCCCTATCATCGAGCAGGATGTGGTCAGGGTAAACCATGAGCTCTCCCCTGATGGCCTGAGGGATGTTGGCAAGGATGTTGAGCGAAGGGTACTCTCAAGGGCAGTTCAGGCACACCTGGAGAGTAGGGTCATCATCTGGAACAACAGGACCATAACCTTCAACATGGAGCGTTGACAAGCTTTTTCCTTACATAAAGAGAGATATATATATAATTAGAGAACATTTGAGAGAAGGATAGAGAAGGGAAACCCAGCAAAAAGGCGATGAGGAATACAATCCCCCATCGCCTTTGTCGTAGGTTTCCTTCTACACTGTTCTTGCTGCTAGTTCTGCTCAGCTTTCAAAGTTCAACCCCTTAAGCTCAGGATGGAGGAAAATCCCATCCTTTCTGACCAGGACCCCATCGAAGTAGATCTCCCCGCCACCATATTCTGGGCGTTGGATCTGCACCAAGTCCCAGTGCACCGAAGATCGGTTGCCATTGTCACAATCCTCATAGGCATTGCCTGGGGTGAAGTGGATGGAACCTGCTATCTTCTCATCAAAGAGGGTGTTGTCCATAGGATGGAGAACGCTTGGATTGCAACCCAGGGCAAACTCCCCTATGTAACGGGCGCCTTCATCAACATCAAGGATTTCGTTTATCAGGGCATCGTCGTCACTGTATGCCTCGATAATCTTGCCGTCCTTGAAGACAAAGCGGATATCCTTGAACTGATGGCCGTGGAAAGTGCTGTCACAGTTGTACGTTATGCTCCCGTTGACCGAATCCTTGATGGGACAGGAGTAAATTTCCCCGTCGGGGATATTCATCTTCCCTGCACAGGGGATGAAACCCATCCCCTTGATGGAGAAGTGCAGATCGGTTCCCGGTGCCTTGATATGGACTTTATCCACGGTATCGAGATACTTCTTGGCCTTGTCCATTGCTTCAGCCATTTTTTGGTAGTCGACCTCTGTGCAGACCTGGTAGAAGAAGTCCTCAAACTCGAGGGTTCCCTTGTTTGCCTGCATTGCCATGATCTCGGTCGGATAGCGCAGGACCACCCACCTTGTATGGGGGAGACGGGTCTTCATATGCACAGGGGTGTTGTACAACTTGCCATAGAGATTGGATTTCTCAGGTATGGAAGCCAGCTCCCTGACATTTGCTATCCCGCGGATACCGATGAAAGCATCGACTTGCTTCATGCGGTAGGTGTCGACATCAGCCCACTTCTTTAGGGAAGCATCGCTGGAGCTCTGCACCATGGCCCTTTCCAGCCTCTGGTTCCAGACATTCACCAGGGGGTAGGCCCCACTCTCATAGACGGCTTCTATGAGCGCCTCAGTCATGGAAGTCGGGATGTCCACTGCATTGATCAGGCAGGACTCCCCCTTCTTTAAGGCTACCGAATACTCAACGAGAAGCTTGGCAAGCTTCTTTTCTCTCTGATCTGCCATATTGTTGACTCCTTATCTTATAATATATTAATTATCTACCCTGATCTCCAGCTGTTCCTGTGTGACTGGATGCAAAAGTTGCACTGCTACGCAACGCAAGGCAAGGTTTGGCTGCTCTTTACCATGATAGAACGGATCTCCATCGATTGGCCAGCCACTCCATGCCAGATGGGCCCTCACCTGATGATGGAAACCTGAAGAGAGTCTGCAGGTAAACTGCTTGGACGCATTCTCCAAATCCCCACTGTAGCAAACCTTGGTCAGATACCAGATTCCCGTAGTCTTGTCCAAGAGGTGCTTCGGACTCGCCGCATTCACTGGGCGAACCTCCCTGTGATGCTCTCCATACCTACGAAAGAGACTGCCTATGAAGACCTCCTTGCCTTTGCTTGCAAACGGGTCCTCATAAGGATAGGGAGGGAATCCAACGGTGAAGTCTGGCTTATAGGTGCTGCTCTGAGCCCTATATTCCTTCCAAAACAGGTCAGCTTTCTGGATGGTACGTAAAAAAGTGTACGCTTCTTTTGTCCGGGCAACCACAACCAGGCCACTGGTAGCGGTATCAAGGCGGTGAAGCACCCCCCCTTCCCAGGTATTCTTCCCCGATATCTCAAGGACCTCGGGATAGTGTTCACTTACAAGAGAAAGCAAGGTCTGCTTCCCTTCAGGATTGTCCTTCAATGGGACCGTCGGCAAGGTTGCCTGCTTGTCCACCACAAGAAAAGAGGGATCCTCATGGACCACCTGCAACTTCAAAACATCTTTCATATATCCTAATGATACCAAAAATACTGAGGGGAAGCACTATAAATAGACAGATATTTTGGATATATCATTCTAAGTGCATGCCCCGATTCCAGATATCAACTAGACAAGCTATCGATAAGAATCCTTTGCAATAAACGCTTGGTCATGTATACTTGCCCTATGCAAGAGATTCCCATCAACACAGACACTTCCCCCAATGTTATCTTGGAGCTGATCTACCGCCTCAAGGTGAAGGATGTAATGACCACCGACGTGGTAACAGCCACCAAGGAGACTTCCCTTAGGGAAATCCAGTACATCATGCGTGAAAAGCAGGTCACAGGCCTTCCCATCGTGATGGGAAAGAGGCTGGTAGGTATTGTCAGTATGGATGACATCATCCAGGCCCTGGACAAGGGCTACATCAATGAGAAGGCCCAGGACCACATGACGCGCAACCTCATTGTGCTTGAAGACGACATGCCTGTCTCCTTTGCCATCAACTACTTTGACCGGTTCTCCTACCACCGTTTCCCGGTGCTGAACAAGCACAAGGAGCTGGTGGGCATGATCACAAACCGGGACATCACCAGCACGCTGCTGGTGGAGATCAACCGGGAGATCGAGGAGTTGGAGAGGCGAACCAGCACATCCAGCATGAGCGATGAGATGCATGGGGAGATCCACACCTATTCGATCATGAAGAATGATTTTGAGAATGCAGGCTTTGCCAGCACCGAAATAAAGAAGCGGCTGAAAAAAGCCGGAGTCCCTCCACAAATCATCCGCAGGGCAGCCATAGCCAGCTATGAACTGGAGATGAACCTGGTTGTTCATTCGGATGGGGGGGAGCTCATCGCAGAGTACACCCCTAACAGCTTACAGATAACAGCCAGGGACAACGGACCGGGCATTTCCAATGTTGAGGAAGCGATGACAGCCGGCTGGTCAACGGCCAGCGAATGGATCAGGAGCTTGGGCTTTGGTGCCGGTATGGGACTGCCCAACGTAAAGTCGGTTACCGATGAGTTTCAGATAGAGAGTGATTTCAATGGAACGAGCGTAGTTTGCAGCATCAAGTTGCGAAGCGACGAGGAGAAATAGCATGCAAGTAAAGAATTTGGCCACCCTAGAGGGCTTTGTAACCCAGACTATGGAGAATGGCGAAGAGAGCATCAACGATGCCTATACAGGAGACCTCTTAAGCGATGTCATGGGCAACGCCCCATCAGAGAGTGTGCTCATCACCATCCAGGCCCATAAGAACACCGTGGCTGTAGCCTCCCTTGCAGGGATCCAGGCAATAGTCATCTGTAACAAACGATCGACTCCTCCTGACATGCTCCAGGCAGCCAAGGAAGAGAGTGTGGCAGTCTTCACCTTTGAAGGCACACAGTTTGAAGCAAGCTGCAAGATAGCCTGTCTCTTGGGAAAGGTTGATGCTTGTAAAGGTTGACCTGCATAACCATTCCTGTCTCTCCCCCTGTGGGAACGACGACCTCACCCCCGCCCTGCTCGCCGTTGAGGCGATGGAGCAGGGCATCGGAATCCTCGCCCTCTCGGACCACAACAGCGCCCGAAACCTTCCCACTTTTAAGGAAGCGTGCGAACTCTGCTCGATCATGGCCCTGTTTGGCATTGAGGTGACCACCGTTGAAGAGGTGCACGTCCTGACCCTGTTTGAAAAGCTTGAGGATGCGATGCAGTTCGGATCCTTCATCGAATACCTTCTGCCCCCCATCAAGAACGATCCCCGTCTCTTTGGAAACCAGCTGGTGGTGAACATAGAGGGCGAAGTTGTGGAAACGGTGGAGAAGTTGCTCATCAGCACCAGCGGCATCAGTTTCAGCGATGTCATCGAAGAGGCACTCAGCCGAGATGCCCTGGCCATCCCGGCCCATATCGACAAATTAGCCAACAGTGCCCTTGCCAACTTGGGCTTTCTGCCCGACCTTCCCTACTCTGCCCTTGAAGCCATACATCTTCCTGTCGAGGCAGAGACCTACAACAAAACAATCCTAACCGCTAGCGACGCCCATAGACTTGAAGAGGTGGGTAGTCGCTCGTGTTATCTCGAAATGGAAGAACTCTCTTTCGAGGCTCTCAAAGCGGCATTGGCCCGTGGACTTGTAACATATAAGGCATAACTTATACAAACTTATACCACAGAACCTACGTCATAACAGCAACACAAAAAACTTATTGTCCCATGTCATGCGTACACTTCTCCAAAACAAAATAATGACCAAATATCTTTCAGAATACCCCCAATACAGTTCAATGATGTCACAAGCACATCATCCACTGCTTTATCACATACCTTCTCACATAGGAAGTTATCTTATATATCCTCTCACATGTGATAATAATTAAATGTTTACATAATAACAATTTATTGATATTTTTTATTGACTATTTCTTGCATCTCCCCCATCATATACAGGTAAGAAGAAACTGTAAGAGAGGTTGATGTGAAACAATTAGCAAAGACAGTACTAATGACTATCCTCTTGGCAATAGGGGCTTCTTCCCTATGGGCCGCCCCTATGAAAGAAACAGCCAGCATCAGACTTACTGCCTACATTCCAGAAAATGCCACAGTCACTATGTACTATGAAGGCTTTTTCGTGGAATCCTATGCCTATAAATTCTCCTACTCGATGCAACAGGTTGCAAGAACAAAGGTGTTTAGTGTGATGGCAACATGACAATGATCAGTTAAGCGGGTACGGACAAATAAACTTGCATACCATGGAGTCTGTGATTTTGAGAAAATTCACTGGCTCCTTTTATTTGTCCTGCTCTAGCAATGCGTTTCTAAACCAAGCTCTAAGAAATGACAAATACTGAAGGCAAACCCCACCCATCACAACATTCAACTATACCTAATAGAAAATATGCAGGATATCTTTACTGTGATCATCCCTATGCACCTCTTCATGGCCAATGCCGACCCATCTGCTGCAGGCATCAATATCCAGGCTCCCAAATCATTGTCTGCCATCCATCTCTTATGCCCGATGAGATAACTTCTCTCAACTTATACACCCCAGCCTACGTCATATCAGCAAACCTAAAGGCTTAGTGTCTCTTGTCACGGCACAACTTAAACAAAACCCAAAAATACACCAAACAAACAACCAGACTGATAGGATGCATTTCTATCGTGTCATAAGTATCATCTAGAGCAACTTATTCACTAACATATCACATAAAGAACTATGTGATATGTTATAAGTTATTTTAAACTTCTTCTAACATGTGACATTTAGTAACTTTTTACAATATAACAAATTAACTAAAATAACTCTTGACTACTTCTTACATATACACCATCATGTAAAAGTAAGATGTACAAACAGGGAGAACAGAAGTGAAGAAGTTAGCAAAGACATTACTAGTAACCATTCTACTTGCACTAGCTGCATCCTCCTTGTTCGCAATAAACGGAAATGAGACAGCAGTCTTGAGACTGACCGCCTATGTACCAGAGAAGACTACCTTCAATACATTCGATGATGAATTCATCGTAGCATCCAATGCCTACAACTTCTCCTATTCAGTACAGCAGATGACCGGTACAAAGATGTTGTTCGTAGTAGCAAACTAAACAGGATATAAGCGGGTCCGGACAGACAAGCTTGCAATATGAGGGGTCAGTGCATTTGGGAAAAAGCACTGACCCCTACTTTTTTCTTCTTCTTTCACTCTATTTTCTTCCACTCCTCCCCCATTTGTTTTTATCTCTTCATACGAATTCGTCTAACCCATCTATCCTCTTGCTTGCAAGGATGACGATTCTTATCCAGAAGAGAGCAGATTCAAGGCACTAAAACAAGAGACTCCCCTATGAAGCACTAATTAAGGCTGTCCAATCGGACAGCCTTAATTAGCATTATGTATTCGGGTGAAAACCTAGTTGTTGCTCGACCTTCCAAAGATCCTCAGCAAGAACAGGAAGATGTTCAAGAAGTTCAGATAAAGCGACAGAGCCCCGATGATGCTCATCTTGGTGAAGGTATCCTCTTCCATGGAAGAGCCGTACTGCTCGTTCATCCTGACAAGGCGCTGTGTATCGTAGGCGGTCAGACCCAGAAAGAGGCCGACACCCAAGAAACTGAGGATGTACTCAAAGCCGGAGGATCGGAAGAAGAAATTCATCACCGATGCTATGATCAGGCCCCATAGCGCCATCCTCAGATAGTAGCCAAGACCGGAGAGGTCGCGCTTTGTTCCCATTGCATAGACACTCATACCGGCAAACATCACTGCCGTTGTCAGGAAGGTCTTGTAGATCACCGCTCCTGAGTAGACGGCAAAGAGGGTGCTCAGCATAATTCCCGTCAACGCCGAATAGGCAAGGAATGCCCCTATGGCACTGCTTTGGCTCATCTTTTCAAGCCTTGAGGTCAGATAGAACACCAGGGCGAACTCACCGATGATAACCAACAGCAGACCCATCCCATTGCCAACCAAGGCTCGCATGAGCGAAGGGTTGCTTGCCAGGAAAAAGGCAACAACGCCTGTGACCCCAAGACCTGCGGTCATCCAAAGATAGACACTCTTTACTATACTTCTTTCTCGTGCCACAACATTGTTCAGCACTGTTTGTTTGTTTTGCGCCATATGCGAGCCTCCTAACACTTCTGTATAATGTCTGCATTTTCCCTCCAATAGTCAACTGTGTGTCACTCTTTAGCCAAATAGTCGGTGAAGCTATGCAAGAGAGATTTGCAATGGTATAGTCAAAACCATGAAAAGGTTGTTCCCCCTACTCATTATATTCATCATACTCAGCGGCTGTTCCTCCCTTCCCAACCAGAAAGAGGAGGGCCTCTCTGAGATACGTATAGCTCTACGGGAGGTGGTCCAGACCGCCAGCGAACGTATAGAAGCTAATATGCACTCCCAAATGGTCCTCATAACCCTTGTCCCTCCCCCCTCATCCCCACTGCTGGACCAGAAACAGATCCCCCGCTTGGAAGAACACCTGGGGCTCTGGTCCAAGCAGGTGCTCACAGCCTTCAGGGTAGCAACCATAGCGATGCCCGGCCTGCTCAGCGCCTATATAGAAAAGTTGGAGATAGAGGATCCTCGAGCTGTCATGCAAGAGAGTGACAGCAGCTCAACGGCCTTGTTACTGAAAATATATCAAGAGGATATAGAAGGTGAAGTCCGGACCATGCTCGGAGAGTTGCTCCAAGCCAGCAATGTTACTTGGGAGATGCTAACCGACAGGTATGCCATCTGGTCACGATCGAAAACCCTTTTGGGAGAAGCGAGCCTGCCCACTCTTGGTGGTGATCCTACAGACCATCTTATCCAAACATTCCTCACTGCCTATCTGGACCAACTTACCAATGAGGAACTGTATCTGAGGACAACGCCAGTATTCCAAGGAACAGGCTCCTACTATGAAATACTCAACAAAAAGGTGCAACAATGAATCTTTTCGAAGCGGCAAGCGAGCAGAGCGCAGACAGACACCAACCTTTGGCCTACCGCATGCGCCCCAGGATCCTGGATGAGTACATAGGCCAGGATGCCATCATTGGAAAAGGAAGGCTGTTGAGAAGGGCCATCCAGGCCGACCAGCTCTCCTCTGTCATCTTTTACGGACCTCCGGGAACCGGAAAGACAACCTTGGCCCGTGTGATCGCAAATACCACAAAAAGACATTTCAGCACCCTCAATGCTGTGCTTTCAGGAGTGAAGGAGCTTCGCTACGAGATAGAGGAGGCGAAGAATCGCCTTGAGCTCTTCGAGCAGCGGACCATCCTTTTCATAGATGAGGTCCACAGGTGGAACAAGAGCCAGCAGGATGCACTCTTGCCTTGGGTTGAGAACGGCACCTTCATCCTCATAGGGGCTACGACAGAGAATCCTTTCTTTGAAGTGAATGCCGCCCTCGTTAGCCGGTCCAGGATTTTCCAGCTCAAAAGTCTCACCGAAACAGATTTGAAAGCGATAGCCCTCCAAGCACTAGGGGACAAGAGCCGCGGCTATGGCTCTTTTGAGGTGAGTTTTGAAGAAGGGGCCTTGGAGCACCTCATCGATGTCGCCAATGGTGATGCCCGCTCCCTGCTCAATGCCCTACAGCTCGCTGTGGAGACCTCTGTCGAGCACTTCCCACCCCCAGAAAAGACACACATCCACATCACCGGCGATGCGGCAGAGCAGAGCATCCAACGCAAGGCAGTGCTCTATGACAAGGAAGGTGACTATCATTTCGATGTCATCAGCGCCTTCATAAAAAGCTTGCGCGGCAGCGATCCCGATGCAGCCCTCTACTGGCTTGCCAGGATGGTAAGCGCAGGAGAGGACCCCAAGTTCATCTTCAGAAGGATGCTTATCAGCGCCTGTGAGGATGTGGGTCTTGCCGACCCGAATGCGATAGTGGTCGTGGAGGCCGATGCCCAGGCCTTTGAAAGGATAGGCTTCCCTGAAGGGAGGTTCCATCTCACCCATGCAGCCCTCTACTTGGCGACAGCACCCAAAAGCAACTCAACCATGGCATTCTTTGATGCCCTCAAGGGTGTAGAGGAAGAAGCTCAGGATGAGGTTCCCAACCATCTCAGGGATGGCAACCGCGATGCCAAGGGCTTTGGCCACGGGCAGGGCTACCTCTATCCCCATGCATTCCAGGATCACTGGGTAGCCCAGCAATACCTGCCGACCTCCCTGCAGGGCAAGGTATACTACCAGCCAAGTGGCCTGGGGTATGAAAAGAATATCCGTAGCGAGGTGAATCGTCGCAGGGAAGAACAGCTGGAAAGCATAGAGTCTGATGCCTTTGTCGAGAACCTCACCTACTCCCCAGGGGACAAGGAGAGAGAGCGGTGGCTGAGCAGGACAACCAGCGAGAGGGGTGCCATGCTGCAGGGCATACGCACCACCCTATTCTCCTCTCTCAAGCTACGAAGAAGTGACAGGGTCCTCATCTGCAACGCAGGCCATGGCCTTCTGCTATGGGAAGCGTACAGGCAGACCCCTGAAGGCCTGGTCGTTGCACAGGTAGAGACCTCAGCCCAGATGCAGCACATCAGCCACTATGCAGACTCGCTGCAAAGCCTGGAAAAGCCAACTATCATGCATGCTCCTTTGGGGGATGTGCTTGCATCCCTAGAAGAAGGACTGGTTTTTGAGGCGATCCTAGGGCGCAACACCCTGACCAGGCTTGCAGAAAAAGGCCCACTTTTGGATATGCTCAAAGTGCGTCTTGCTCCCCAAGGGGTAGTACTCCTTGCAGAGGGAGTGCCCTCAGAGGGCTCCCGACTTTCAGACTTTTGCTCTGGTGACTTGCAGACTCTTCTCAAGAAGGCAGAGACCCTTATATATGGAGGGGACGGCAACACCCTCTCCAATTGGAAGTCAGAGGACCTGAAAGAAGTCTTTGCAAAGAAGGGCTTTGCTGCCAAGCTTGAGCAGCAGGACCTGTTTGAAAACAGGTTCATCACCAAGGCAGACATCACTCGATGGCTAGGTGGATCGTACTTATCCGCATGGAAAAGCCTCAATGTTGAGATTGACCTAAATAAGGTAAAAGAGGAGCTCATCTCCTTGCTGGGAGGGCGGAGCATCAGATGGAAACACCACCTTGGCTTCGTAGAGGCAGTGCACCAGGGAAGCAAAGCGTAAAAATGGTCAACAGGAGCATGAGAAGCTCTTCTCAAGCAATGTAGGCAAGTAATTGCCTTACAAAGCTTTGCCAGAAAACAGCCAAGTTTTGCAAAATTTTTCATAGGGTTGTTGACAAAGAAATAGGTTTAAGGCATAGTAAGCAACGTTGAAACGCACTGGTGAATAACCACTGCTTCAGCTTATCATGGTGGAAGTAGTTCAATGGTAGAGCACCAGATTGTGGTTCTGGCTGTTGCGGGTTCGAGCCCCGTCTTCCACCCTTGTTTGAAGGTAGTGAAGCGCTCGTAGCTCAGCTGGATAGAGTGCCGGACTTCGAATCCGTCGGTCGAAGGTTCGAATCCTTCCGGGCGCAACGGTACTTTTTTTGTTTTGGTCCTGTTTTTTATTAATATATTTTGTCATGGGCCGCTAGCTCAGATGGTAGAGCAGCAGACTCTTAATCTGCGGGTCAAAGGTTCGATCCCTTTGCGGCTCACTCATGGCGAACCTCTTCTAGGGGTGTGACGTGCACTGCGAGAGTGGTGAAATTGGCATACACGCCAGACTTAGGATCTGGTACCTTACGGTGTAGGGGTTCAAGTCCCCTCTCTCGCATAGTACTTTCCAATCTGTCGTAACAAGCTGA
>CAYXYD010000069.1:0-13299 GCA_964469205.1 uncultured Sphaerochaeta sp.
TCAATGACTCTTCTTCGGCTTCTTATATGCAGTATCAGGCAAAGGAAGGGAAGTCCGGAAGTTACCATCAAAGCGGTAGTAGGCATGCTGACACGCAGGTGCTGCAGGGATGGTGCAAAGCTCTCCCACACCCTTGACCCCGTAGGCCAGAGCACCCTTCTTGGGTCCTTGGACCAGCTTGACCTCGATGTCAGGAACATCAGTTGACCTGAGCAGGCCGAGGGTGCCGTACTTTACCTTCAGCTGTCCATCTACGATGGGGAAGTCCTCGGTAAGGCCGTAGCCCAGGCCCATGACAACCCCACCTTCGATCTGGCCGGTAAGGGCCTGGTGGTTTACTATCTGACCGACATCACAGGCGGCCACTACCTTTTCCAGCTTGCCCTCTTCGTCAAGGATGACGACCTGGGCAGAGTAGCTGTAGGCCACATGGCTGTACGGATTCTTTTTCGTGGAGGTGATAGGGTCGGTGACGCTGGTATACTCGCCAAAGTACTCCTGTCCTTCAAGGTCTTCGAGGGTTGCTTCCTTCAGAGCTTCCTTTAGCTTGAGGGCTGCCAATCTTACCGCCTCTCCGGTAAAGACTGTCTGCCTGGAAGCTGTACTGGTACCTGAATCAGGGGTGCGCCTCGTATCAGGGTCTTCGACTATGAGGTCAGCTGATTTCAAGGCACAGGTCTCACCAAGCATCTGGATGCATACAGTGGCAACTCCCTGGCCCATGCATGCTGCACTGGTGCGGATATGCACCTTGCCCTGCTCTACAGAGAGGATGACTCGTCCGGTATCGGGAACTCCGACTCCGACTCCGCTATTCTTGAAGGCGATGGCAAGTCCTGCTCGAGGTGAGGAGTCGTACGCTTCCTTAACCGCATCAAGGCATTCGATTATGCCGGTGTCAGATTGTGCAATCTGTCCATTGGGCATGATATCACCAGGCTTCAGGGCATTGAGGCGCTTGAACTGCCAATAGTCCATGCCAAGTTCATCAGCAAGCAGATTCATGTTTGATTCAACGGCGAAACAGCTCTGGGTAACCCCAAAGCCTCGATATGCACCAGCGGGGACCAGATTGGTGTAGATTGCCTTGCCCAACACTTCAAAGTTCTGGAAGTTATAAGGCCCTGATGCATGGGTACAAGCCCTCTGCAGTACAGGTCCTCCTAAGGATGCATATGCTCCTGTATTGGCTAGGATGGTTGCCTTCATGGCAGTGATGCGACCGTCTTCGTCACAGGCGCTTGTAAGATCGATCTCCATAGGATGGCGTTTGGGATGGACGGCCAGACTTTCCTGGCGACTGAGTTTTACTTTTACCGGTTTTTTGAGCAACCATCCAAGCAGGGCTGCATGGTGTTGAACACTCATGTCCTCCTTGCCACCAAAGCCACCACCGACAAGCATGCTGTGACAGTGTACCTTTTCAGTGGGAAGTTTGAGCATGCGGCAAATTTCCTCTTGCTCGTCATAGATTGACTGGCTTGAAGTATGGACCAGTATGCCGTCCTCTCCTTCAGGAACCGCTACGGCACACTCAGGCTCCATGAAGGCGTGTTCGGTGTAAGGGGTGGAGTAGTGGCGCGTGATGACATGCTTGCTCGCCTTGATGGCCGCATCCACATCTCCGCGGACAATGTGCTCGATGGTAAGGATATTGCCATCCTCATGGATAGCAGGAGCATCATCAGCAAGGGCCTCTTCCATGGTAAGGACAGGTTTCAGCACCTCATAGGAAACATCAATGAGGGATGCTATCTCGTCAAGGGTCTCGCTATTCTTGGAAACAACCAGACAGAGGGCATCGCCTGTGTAGCGGGTGATGCTGCCGATGGGGATGAGGACATCCCAGTCGTGGGTGAGGTGTCCGATGATGTTCTCGGGTACCTCTTCACTGGTTACCATCCTGACAAAGTCAGGGTGCTTCTCAGCTTCGGTCGTATCGATCTTCAAAACCCTTGCCCTGGGGAAAGCCGAGCGGACAGCCTTGCCGTACAGCATGCCGTCGATGCGGATATCATCAGTATAGAGACCTTCGCCCAAGGCCTTGGGAATCGCATCAACGCGCCTGTAGCGCTTGTCGAGCTGTGGTTCTTCTATGTCGGTTATTACTGGCAGGTCCTCTCTGAAATATTCGGCTGCATTGAGGATTGCCTCCTCGATCTTCTTATACCCGGTACATCGGCAGATGTTCCCCTTGATAGTTTTCTTGACCATATCGAGGGTAGGGTTGAGCTCTTCATCAAGCAGGCTCTTGGCGCTCATGATCATGCCCGGGGTGCAGTAGCCACACTGCACAGCCCCTGCTTCTGCAAAACAGAAGGAGTAGACATCCTTTTCGCGTTCTGAAAGGCCCTCGATGGTTATGATGGACTTGCCCTCGAGCTTAGAAAGATTGGAGATGCAAGCCTTGGTCTTCTTGCCGTCGACCAATACGGTACAGGTACCGCAAGCACCTTCACTGCAACCGTCTTTGGTCCCAGTGAGGTTCAGGTCTTCGCGCAAGAAGCGAAGAAGCTTCTTGTCTTGTCCGTCATAGGTGATTGAATTTCCATTTACTTTGAATGCATACACAGCTTTGCTCTCCATTGGGTCAAGGCGGGAGGAGGTGCTAATTGCACAAGGTCCGGCCTCAACGTTACTAATCGTTTCGGAAGGGAACATGTGGTAGCCGCTTAGCGTCAGCACTCCTAGGAATGCATCGGTCTGTGATGCTATACGTCAGTAGTTTCTCTATTATACAGCAATTCGTCAAGGTGTTGTTGCGTAATACATTAGTCTGTTGCAATCCCTGTTGCACCATGCCCTAACGTACAAGAAACTTAAGAATACTACAGGGGATTGCAACACAATCCCCTGTTTGAAAGCATCTTTTGTCTACGTCCGTTTTTCTCTATTAAACGGCTGGCCAAGGGCTGTGGGTCCGAGAAGTTGGGTTTCTCTGCTGAATGCCAGGACAACAATGACCATGACATACGGCAGCATGACAGCGAACTCGTAGGGGAAGTTAATTCCTTGTCCCTGGATCGCAAGCTGCAATGCCTGGGCGAAACTGAACAGGAGTGCTCCCCACATAATCTTCACCGGAGTCCAGTGTCCGAAATATACCAGGGCGACGGCGATAAAGCCTCGACCTGCTATGATCTCGTCGCTGAACATCTTTGCCTGACAGAGACTGAGATAGGCTCCTGCAAGACCTGCCAGAGCCCCACCCACTGCCAAAGCTTGGAAACGGACCTTGTTTACCTGGATACCGATGGAGTCGGCTGCCCTGGGGTTGGTTCCCACTGCACGGACCTTCAGGCCCCAAGGGGTCTTGAAGAGGATATACCAGGCAACCGGAACAAACAGGAATGCGAGGTAGACCAGAATGTTGTGCGAGAAGAAAATTGGCCCGAGGATAGGAATCTTGGAAAGGATGGGGATGTTGAGGTTGTCGATATCAAGAACAGACTGTGTACCACCGATGAAGTGCCTAAAGAGTGTCCCTGCTGTGCCTACTCCGAACATCTGCAATCCAATCCCTGCGATGCCCTGAGGGGCACGGAAGGTGACGACTACAAAGCCAAAGAGTATGCCGAAAAGGGCACCTACACCCATGGCGACCAAAAGCCCTATGAAGTTATACACTCCAGGGGTTGGCCCACCCTGACCGATGCTATAGGGGATGAGCATGCCAAGGAAAGCTCCCATGGCCATTACGCCTTCACAACCCAAGTTGAAAATACCAGCTCTCTGGTTGAACATCTCCCCGAGGGAAGCTATCAGGAGGGCTACTGAGAAAGGGACTGCTAGCGAAAGAATATTTACGATAAAGTTCATGCTTCCACCTCCTTGGGAGGGTTAGTAAGTTTTTGGTATTTGCGCCAGACCTTTTCCATCAGGTAGGGGTCTGCAAGAATCATCTTGGTGGCGACGATGACCAGGATGATGATGCCTTGCAACACGTTTACCATGTTAGCGGGAACACCTACCATTCTCTGTGTCATGTCGGCACCTACGATCAAAAGGCCGAAGAAGAAGGAGGCTGGGATGATGCCTGCGGGGTGCAGGCCTCCGAAGAGCGCTACGACGATACCACTGAAGCCGTAGCCTCCTGTGATGCCTTCGATAGCACGTCGGTGGACACCTGCGATCTCAATGGCTCCTGCCATGCCTGCAAAGGCACCGCTGATGACCATTGCTATGACCAGATACCAGGTGACGTTTATACCGCCATAGCGAGCGGCACGGGCACTTGCCCCTGCGGCTCTCATCTTCATCCCTGTGGATGTCTTCCAAAGCAACAGGTAGATGACGGCGGCCAGGAAGATGGCAAAGAAGATACCGGCATGCAGACGGGTTCCGGGGAGCCTGTCCAGCCAGATGTTCTTACTCAGGCGCATGGACTGAGGGGTGCCGCTTCCTCCGAGCGAAGATTCTGCGGGATCGAGCATCGGCCCACGCAAGAAGAAGGTATAGAACTGTGCCGCTATATAGTTGAGCATAACAGTTGAGAGCAGCTCGCTTACCTGCAGCTTCGCTTTCAATATACCCGGGATGAAGCCCCAGAAGCCTCCTGCCAATGCTCCACAGAGAACAGCCATAGGGAGAAGAATAGGCTTGGGGATCTGGGGGAACAGCAATGTAATTGCTGTGGTTCCCAAGATGCCCATGGCCATCTGGCCCTCGGCTCCAATATTGATGATTCCACTTCTGTAGGCCACGGCTATTCCCAGTGCTATGATAGTCAGCGGAATTGCCCTGATGAGCACCTCAGAGAGCTGAAGCGTTGTCTTCAAAGGCTCAAAGAGTATGACCGAATAGGTCTTAAATACATCAGCGCCAATTGTTATGAGTATGATGGCCCCAATCATCATTGCTGCCATTATGGCTAGAATGATGATCGCGACCTTGTAGGTAATCTTAAATGTTCTGGTCATCTTTCACTCCTGCCATGAGAATACCAAGGCTTCTGCGGTTTGCATCCTTACGGTCCAATACCTGCTGGATTTCTCCTTTGAATATTACCGCCACGCGGTCTGAGAGGTCAAGAATCTCGTCCAGTTCCTCACTGACAAGCAGTATTCCAATTCCTTCCTTGCGTTTCTCCAACAGCTGGCGGTGGATAAACTCAGCAACACCCAGGTCCAGGCCTCTGATAGGGTAGACAGCTATGAGGAACTTGGGCTTCCTGGAAATCTCGCGGGCCAGGATGACCTTCTGGATGTTTCCTCCAGAGAGAGAGCCTGCAGCAACGGAGATATTGGGGCTACGTATGTCAAACTTGACCCTGAGGTCAGTGGCATTGCGATCTATCTCCTTGTTTCTCAGGAAGGTGTACTTGGAGAACTCAGGGTGTGATGCATCCTTGAGTATCAGGTTCTCCTTGATGGAAAAGGAAGGTACGATGCCTTCTGTATTACGTTCTTCGGGAATGTAGCTCATACCTGATTCGATGACGTAGTGGGGGCTCTTGTTAGCTATGTTTTCCCCAAAGAAGAGTATCTCGCCACTTTCTACTTTTCTCAGGCCGTTAATGGCTTCAGCAAGTTCCCGCTGTCCGTTACCGGATACCCCTGCAAGTCCGACGATCTCGCCTGAGCGAATCGAAAGGTTGAGCTTGTTGAGGGCTAGAAACCCACGGTCGCTCTTTACATTCAAATCTTTTATGTTCAGCACGACCTCGCCTTCACAAGCGGGTTCCTCGTTGAGGGGAAGCTCGACTTCATGACCGGTCATGAGGGCAGCGATGTCACTTGGTGAGTGGTCGGTGGTATTGCCTTGGAAGACAACCGCACCATGGCGCAAGATGGTGATGGTATTGGAAAGGTCCTTCACTTCCTGCAGCTTGTGGCTGATGAAGATGATGGAGAGTTCACTGGCCATCCGTTTGAGCAGGACTATCAGTTCATCGGTTTCTTGCGGGGTAAGGGCACTGGTCGGTTCGTCTAGGATGAGAAACTTTGCACCAAGACAAAGCGTCTTTACCAATTCGACGCGCTGTTGCTCTCCTACCGAGAGCTGCCAGATGTAAGCATCCGGATCGACATGGAGCCCATATTTTTTCGATATCTCTTCAATGCGTTCGCGAACCATTCCCAGGTCCAGTTTGAAAAGGGTCCACGCCTGCTTGTATCCAAGAGCAATGTTCTTAAGCACTGTCATATTGGGGACCAGCATGTATTGCTGGTGCACCATCCCTAAGCCTGCTGCAAAGGCATCGTTGGGGGATCTGAACTTGACCTCTTCCCCATTGATGATGATACGCCCCTCATCTGGCTGATACAGCCCCATGAGGATGTTCATGAGCGTGGTCTTACCAGCACCGTTTTCGCCAACCAGGGCAAGAATTTCCCCTTCTCCAATAGAGAGGGAGATGTCGTCGCTCGCCAACACTCCGGGAAAACGTTTGGTGATGTGTTCCACACGTAGGCTGGTTATTTTCTTTGTAGTGACTTCCATGCGGGAATCCTCCAAATACCATCAAAAAAAAACTGAGCCATGCACGGCAAAGCAGTGCATGACCCATGTACTAAAGACTTTTAGAGCTTGGAATAATCAACACTGGTGTAATTGATAGTATTGGGCTTTGCCTTGAAAGCAGCAATAGTCTCGTTGACCTTGGCCTTGATCGCACCATCAGAGATGTTTGCAAGGGCAGGGTTGAATTCAAATATGAATCCACCATTGTTGAAGTTCATGGGAAGGCTCATTCCACCGGTAATACCAGCATCAAGTTTCTCTACCAGGCCAACTACGACAGCTGCATAGTTGTAGGAGGAAGCTGCAATTACCTTGTAGCCTTCTGGAATGCCGATCTGTGCAATATCCTGACCAACCTACCAGATGTCCTTATCACGCTGGTCAGCTACAGCGCGGAGGGCGCCGAGAGCCTGCTGTGAGGAACCTGAGAGTACGTCAGCGCCACTCTTGATCTGAGACTGGGCAACTTCACCGGCTTTGATGAAATCACTGAAGGAACCGGAGTGGGCGACCATGACAGTTGCCTTGGGGTTTGCTGCCTTGACACCAAGGACGTAGCCACGGTTGTAACGGGCTGCATCACCAGCATCAACAGGACCGACGATGCCAACGATGTTAGCCTTGGTTGTCATACCGGCAACAAGACCTGAGAGATAGCCGGTCTCTTCACTTTCGGGCATGTAGGTAAATACGTTCTTGGGTCCAACTTCTGAGCTGGTTCCAAAAGCGAAGGTTACTGCGGGGTACTCATCAGCCATCTCAAGAATCAGGTTCTTGTACTGGGCTCCGTGAGCGATGATGATATCGTATCCCTGGGATACATACTGACGGGCAGCAGAACCTGCATTAACTGGTAGCATTTTTTCGCTATAGTTGTACTGAATGCGTCCTGGGAGCAGGTCTTGTGCTTCTAGGATGCCATCGTGCATGGCCTGACACCAGCCTTTGTCGTCAATGGTGTTTTCAATGATCAGAGCAATTTTCACCAAATTGGGATCTTCTTTTTTAGCAGGTGCGGCTTCTTGAGCTCCTCCTGCATACACAGCAGAACCGACTAGAACTAGGCAGAGCATGAGTAACAGAAATTTTTTCATAAAACATCTTCTCTTTGTAACAGCCCACTTAGTGGGTCAATGTTTTTAACAGTATACGGTGATAAAGTTCAGCCTGTCAAAGTAAATCATTTAGAATCGGATAAAACTTTATCTATCATATTGCGTTATATATGACTTATTAGCGATTATTTTGAGAATTTAGATGGTTTGACGTTGCAATATTTTGGTATTCCAAAATATTAAGAGAACAATGCACCATCAAAAGGAGAATATTTACTATACAAAACTGCCTGGATGTATAGTTTTTGCCTGCATCGTTGCATGGTTTGTTGCAACGCTTGCCGCGTGTTGCAGAGAATGGCCTTGTAGGAGCCCTAATGTCAGCGAAGCACTGAGGGTGTCGCCACATCCTATTGAGTTGACCACCTCTGTTGGCACTATCGCAACCGTTGCAGGACCTTTGTCAAACAACAAGAGATCATGCTTACCCCGTGAAATGACGCTTTTGCATCCATACTCGTCTTGTAGTGATGCCATTTTAGCATACACTCTCTCTAGCAGGCTGGTATTTTGTTCCTGTTCAGGGACCTTTTCTCCAAAGAATGTCTCTACAAATTCACTGAAGTTTGGCTTGATCACATCGGGGCGATAGGGTAGGCAGGAAAGAAGGTCATCGCCTTTGATATCCAAGAGGACAAACTTGCCTTTCTCTTTTGCCTCTTTGACAAAGTCACGGTAGAGATTTTTGCTATACCCCGGGGCACGAGTGCCGCAGATGATGAGAGCCTCGGCCCTCATCATCGTTTCAGTAAAGAGATTTCGTATAGAGCTTTCACAATCCTCACTCACCGCTTCGGGATTCTGGACCAGTTCTGTACAGACACCATTACATATGATGGTGGTGCAGGTGCGTATGGCACTTGCACTGTCGGTTTGGATAACTTCCACAGCATCCTTGGCACAGAGGTCGAGCATCTCCTTTTTTCTGGGACCTCCCAGGTGGGTCAGCAGGGCAGCATCGGATCCAAGCTGGCTCAGTATCCTAGCATTGTTCATCCCTTTTCCTGCGATATCGAGATAGTGCTCAGAGCACCTGTTTACCTCCCCTTCCTTGAAGGAGTCGAAGATCATGGTGTTTTGGAAGGTCGGGTTGAGGCAGACAGTAAGTATCATAGGCTTAGCGCAATGCTCGTATGCTTGGGTGTGAGTTTACGATAGGTGACCCCTGTCCCGTCAAACATTCTCTTGGATGCCTTGGTGTTGTCCGCTTCGGCATACTTGTCAGAGAGAAAGACCACTTCTTTGATACCTACCTGAATAATGGCTTTTGCACACTCGTTGCAAGGGAACAGCCCCACATAGAGAGAGCACCCTTTGAGGGAGGTGTTGACTGAGTTGAGGATCGCATTCAGCTCTGCGTGGCAGACATAGGGATACTTGGTATCGAGCCATTCGCCTTCGCGTTCCCAAGGTATCTCGTCGTCGCTTACCCCGATGGGAAATCCGTTGTACCCGACTCCTACAATCTTGTGGTCCTGGTTGACGATACAGGCCCCTACCTGGGTATTGGGATCCTTGCTGCGTAGCGATGAAAGGACGGCAACGCCCATGAAATATTCATCCCAACTGATATAATCTTCTCGTTTAGCCATTGGCTTTCTCCTTAGCGTCCAGAAATTCTATGATGGTAGTGGTCAGTTCCTCTTGGATGGAGTGATAGAGCAAGAGAGCGTGCCTGTTATGCTTGTACTTGTCCATATGTGTTTCCAGTGTCTTGAAGCTCTTGCTTCTGTTTTCCTTCTGGATGATCTTGAGGTTCCCAAAGGGGACGGTCTTGTCGTTGACATCATGGATGGAGAACAGCGGGCAGGTGATCAGGCCCAGATTCTTGCGGACATCTTTCATACCATGTACCAAGCTCAAGCCGGCACGGACAAACTGGCCGCCATAGCCAACCCACTCTTCATTGCCATCATCACTGTTTGGATTGCCATCGACAGTCTTGGCACCGAGGGAAGCGGTAAACAAGGCGACTGTCCTCATTATGTACGACTTGAAGTCGGTGAATATCCCATCACGGATGCTGTTGTAGACAACAGGGGCGGCGATGGTCACTATCTTGTCAGGCTTTTGCTCCGTATTGCAATATTTCTCGCCCAGCTTGAGGGCCAGAAGCCCTCCCATGCTGGTTCCCAGCACATGGACGGTGGGGTAGGTCTTTCGCATGTTTTCATAGTAGCGACAGATGTAGTCGAACCACTGGGTGAAATTGGTGTTTTCAAACTCCTTCGGGTCAGAGCCAAAGGTGGGGATGAGAGGGACATGGACATCCCATCCAGCTTCAAAGAAGCGCTGTGCACTGTAGGAGTAGAGACTCGGGGTTGAGGGGAAGCCGTGTATCAGCAGGATTGCTTTTTCGGATTCTTGCTTACGCAGGATGCTTTTGGCCTTGTCACTGAACACTGCTTTTTCGTCTTGTTCCAAGGGGTTCCGGTTTTTGTCCCTATAGCCGATGAGGGTGACGTTCCAAACAATAAAAAGAATGACAATTAGGATAATGATGATAGTCAACATATCCCTACTATATAGGAGAGAGGGGCAGTTGAGAAGAGGAAAATAGCTGGCGTGTCATTGTTCTGGAAAATAGTATCCCAAACATTGTTCAGGGAAAGCTGTACCCTTTATTAGTAGGGTAGGAAAAGGATGCTGGTGTATACGGAAGAAGCGAAATGCTAACCGTGCTACAGCAAATAGAAAGGAAAGAGATTACATAAGGGAGAGGTGCAGAAAAGAACAAGGGCCCGCTTTTGCGGACCCTTGGATAAAATTGCTAAAACTAAGCTCTTACAATGTTGCCATGAAAGGCACAACTGCAAGCAGGACACCTGCAGCAACTGCACTTCCGATAACACCAGCAACGTTCGGACCCATGGCATGCATGAGTAGGAAGTTCTGGGGATCATCTTCCTGACCAACTTTACTGGCAACACGCGCAGCCATAGGAACAGCAGAGACACCTGCACTACCGATCAACGGATTGACAGGGTGCTTGGGGTCAAGCTTGTTCATCAGCTTGGCGATGAGAAGGCCTGTAGTGGTTCCCAGGGAGAACGCAACCATTCCAAGAAGCAGGATACCGAGGGTATTCAGGTTCAGGAAGTGTTGGGCCTCCATCTTCGAACCGACAGAAAGGCCGAGGAAGATCGTTACGATGTTCATCAGGGCGTTCTGCATGGTATCGGAGAGTCTGTTCACCACACCACACTCCTTGGCCAGGTTACCGAACATCAGAGAACCGATGAGCGGGGTTGCCGAAGGAAGCAGGATAGCACAGGTGGAGAGTACAACAAGGGGGAAGAGAATCTTTTCGAGCTTGCTTACGGGCCTGAGCTGCTGCATCTTGATCATACGCTCTTCCTTAGTGGTCATGAGGCGCATGATGGGGGGCTGGATGATGGGAACCAGAGCCATGTAGCTGTAGGCAGCTACTGCGATGGGTCCCAACAGGTCTGGTGCGAGCCTACTGGTGACGTAGATGGCCGTCGGACCGTCAGCACCTCCGATGATGCCAATTGAGGCAGCGTCGAAGAGGCTGAAGTTGATGCCGGGGATGAAGCTCAGGGCAAGAGCACCAAGAAGTGCTGCAAAGATGCCCAACTGAGCTGCTGCACCCAGCAACAGGGTCTTGGGGTTTGCAATGAGGGGACCGAAGTCCGTCATTGCGCCTACGCCCATGAATATCAGGATCGGGAAAAGTCCCGTTGCGATACCCATGTCAAACAAGAGTTTGATGAATCCAATGTCACCCGTTGCAGGGTCTACCCCTGCGATAAATCCCATAGGTATGTTTGCAAGGATACAGCCAAACCCGATCGGTACCAGCAAGAGGGGCTCAAAGCCCTTCTTGATGGCCAGATAGAGTAGGATAAACCCGATGATGATCATGACAAGGTTACCCAAGCCAAATCCTTCGGAAAATCCTAGAAATCCGAACAGTCCAGTGGACTGCCAGAGTTGATTAAACGCGGAACCAATCATGTCTGAGTACTCCTTTAAGCGATTACGATGAGGTCGTCATCGCTCTGCATCTGCTGGCCTTGGCTCACACAGATCTTGGTTACGGTGCCTGCACGGGGGGCGAAGATCTCATTTTCCATCTTCATAGCTTCCATGACAAGGACACTCTGGTTCTTTGCTACTTTGTCACCGATCTTGACTACAACGCGAAGGATCAAACCAGGCATTGGAGCCTTGATAGTAAGCTCTTCACCAGTAGATGCGGCAACGACAGGTGCGGATTCAGCAGAAGCGGCCTGGGCTGCTTCAATTGCCTTCTGGTCGATACCGTTTGCAACTTCAAGGGAGTAGTCCACACCATTGACGGCTGCTTTGGTCTTATTCAGCTTGACGCCATAGGCCTTGCCATTGACGGTGACAGTGTACTCGCCATTCTTCTTTGCTGTTTCTGCCTCGCGGTCAATCTTGCGGATACCGTTAGGCTGAGCCTTACCCATAAGGTAATGGATACCCTTTTCCTTACAGGAAGCTGCGATGAAGATATTTTCGTCAGTGAGGGGGAGATTCTCTTTCTCAAGCATGGCCTTTGCAGCCTTCACACCCTTGGTGGGGTCTGCATCGTTGATGTCGACAACCATCTTTGTGGTGGGTTCAAGACCCATCTGCTCGGCGGCAATCTTCACTACTTCAGGATCGGGAGCGATGGGGGTCTTGCCGAAATAGCCAAGGACCATCTTGCCATATCCCTCTGCAATTTTCTTCCAAGGTCCAAACATGACGTTGTTGAAAGCCTGTTGGAAGTAGAACTGGGAAACAGGGGTTACGGAGGTACCGAAACCACCCTTTGCAACTGTTTCGCCCATGGCTTCAACAATTGCAGGATATTTGTCCATCATGTTGTTGTCGCGAAGCATCTGGGTGTTTGCAGTGAGAGCTCCACCGGGAAGGGGGAAGAATACGATTGCAGGATTAACTGTGCTTGCTTCGGGGGGCACGATGTAGTCTTTCATGCAGTCCTGGAACACAGCTTCAGCTTTACGAATCTTGTCGATGTCGATGCCAAGATCATAATCGGTACCACGAAGGGCATGCCACATGGTGATGATGTCAGGCTGACAAGTTCCACCGGAAGCGGGACTCATCGAAAGGTCAACCTGGTTGGCACCTGCTTCGATAGCGCTCATGTACTGCTGAATTGAGACACCTGCAGTCTCATGGCTGTGGAACACGATGTTCATGTCCTTGCCAAGCAACTTGCGTGCTCTCTTGATGGTCTCATGGACAAAAGCAGGCTTGGAAGTGCCTGATGCATCCTTAAAACATACTGATTCGAACTTGATGCCTGCATCCATGATCTGCTTGAGGACACCCTCGTAGAAATCAGGATCGTGGGCGCCTTCGGTCTTTGGGGGGAGGCTCATCATGGTAACGGTTACTTCGTGTTTGAGACCTGCATCGCTGATGGCCTTGCCACTGTCGATGAGGTTGTTCACATCGTTGAGTGCATCGAAGTTACGGATGGTAGAGATTCCATGCTTTTTGAAAAGGTCTGCATGGAGCTTGATGATGTCCCTAGGCTGGGAATCCAGACCAACTACGTTGACGCCTCTGGAAAGGGTCTGAAGGTCTGCATCGGGTCCTGCTACCTTGCGGAATTCATCCATCATGGCGAAGGCATCTTCATTGGTATAGAAGTAGAGGGATTGGAAACGGGCTCCACCACCTGCTTCGAAATGGTTTATTCCGGCTTCACGAGCAGCAGCTA
>CAYXYD010000070.1:0-13227 GCA_964469205.1 uncultured Sphaerochaeta sp.
ATCGCAAGGACGAGGTCATAGACGGAAACATCGGATATACCGGCGGGTTGAACTTTGCCGATGAGTATGCCAATCGGCAGATACGCTTCGGTCACTGGAAGGACACGGGGGTGAAGATGAAAGGCGACGCTGTATGGAACCTCACCCTGATGTTTCTCCAGCTCTGGAGTTTTGCCGCTAAGAAGCCTGTGGACTTTGCACCTTTCAAGCCTACCATCCAATATAAGACCGACGGGTTTGTGCAACCCTTTGGAGACAACCCCCTGGACAACCACAATGTGGCTGAAAATGCCTATATCCAGATCATCAGCATGGCAAAGAAGTACGTCTGGATAACCACGCCCTACTTGGTCTTGGATAATGAGATGATCACAGTCCTCAAGATCGCCGCCCAAAGTGGGGTGGATGTACGCATCATCACTCCAAGCATGCCTGACAAGTGGTATGTCTTTGCAGTCACCCGGGACAACTACTACTCGCTCATCGAAGGTGGGGTCAAAATCTTTGAGTACACCCCTGGCTTTATCCATGCAAAGATGTGTGTTGCTGACGACAAGGTCGCTATCATCGGGACCATCAACATGGATTACCGCTCCTTCTACCTGCACTTTGAAAATGCTGTGCTGTTTTACGGCTCAACCGTAGTCCAGTCAGTCTCTGCTGATATTGTCAAAATAATGGATGTAAGCCGGAGGATAACCCCAGAAGTTTTTGCCACCCGACCAAGGTACAAGAAGCTTGTGGGAACCTTGCTCAGGCTGGCAGCCCCACTGCTTTAGGAGTTTGGAATGAAGTTTTTAAATTATGGTTCTGTTAATATTGATCTGGTATTCACCGTAGACCATATGGTGGAGCCAGGGGAAACCCTGTCCAGCTCCTCCTTCTTTCGGAGTGCTGGGGGTAAGGGTGCAAATCAGAGTGCCGCCTTGGCAAAGGCCGGGGCGGATGTAACACATGCAGGGAAGATTGGCTCTGATGGGCAGTTCCTGGTCGACCTTCTCTCTGGCTACGGGGTCGATACCTCCCTCATCCGTCTCTATGAAGGAGCCACTGGGCAGGCTTTGATCCAGCTGGACAAGCACAAGCAAAATGCCATCGTACTGTATGGTGGGGGTAATTTGCAGATTACCAAAGAGGAGATCGACGAAAGTCTTGCCCTGTTCGAAGCAGGGGACATGCTTGTCCTGCAGAATGAGATCGTACACACCTCTTACCTTATCGGAGAAGCAAAAAAGCGAGGCATGAAAGTCTGTCTCAACACCGCTCCCTTTGACGAGAAAATCCTCGCCTTACCCCTACAGCTTGTGGACATACTCGTTGTCAATGAGATCGAGGGTGCCGCCTTGGCAAAAACTGCCAAGGGAGCATCCTTCAGTGAGGTATTGGATGCTTTGGTGAAAGCGTTTCCTGCCAGTGAGATAGTGCTGACCGTAGGCAAGGGTGGGGCATACTACGGCTATAAGGAAAATCGGTTGCACGAACCTATTTATGACCTTCCTGTTGCTGACACCACAGCAGCTGGTGATACCTTCATAGGGTACTTTCTTACCTCACGTGCCCTCGGTCATGACAACCAGAGTGCCTTGCGGCATGCCTGCAAGGCATCAGGTCTTGCTGTCTCGCGTCTCGGGGCTATGGGATCGATTCCTCTAGCGGGTGAGGTATTCAGCTGAAGACTCAGTTTCCCAGAAGCTGCAGGTGGGTCTTGCGGTAGAGTGAGGGGGAAGAGCCGGTGGAAGCCTTGAACTGTTTTGAGAAGTGGAATTCAGAACAGAACTGCAGTTTGGCCGCTATCTCCTTGATGGAGAGATCCCCACTGGTCAACAGAGCCCTTGCAGCCTCTAGCTGCAGGCTTGAGTAGTACTTCATCGGGGTGGTGTTCATCCGCTTCCTGAAGAGACGCACAAAGTATGAAGGATCCAGTCCTACATGGTTTGCTATCTGCGAGAGATTCAAGTTGTCAAACACATGACGCTGCATATGCCTGATAGCCTTCTCAAGGCGCACATGCGAGCCTGTGGTCCGCTCTGATACGCTTCCTGCAAGTAGGCTGTAGAGAAAGCCCAGAAGCTGGTGGCAGGAGCTGAGGCGAAGCTCCTCTTTGGTGCTGAGAGCCTTGTCACGCACCTCTTCAAAGAAGAACCTCCAGTTTGTCCCTATGTGTAAGGGGTGCTTGTTCTCCAGCTTGGTGAACAGGGACTTCTGCTCCGCACAAGAGATCAAAGTGGCGTAGTAGGTCAGGTTCGCCCCTTCGTCACTGGTTATGCTGTGTTCCTTTTCATCAGAGGTGACAAACAGCGACCCTGGGGCGATGGTGTACCACACTTTCCCATTGGTGAAGGTTCCGCTTCCACTGACAAAGTAGTGGATTTCGAACGAACCCTCTTCATGGCTGTGAACCCTCTGGTGCCACAACAGCTCCTGCTTTTCATGCATCTGATAGACAAAGACCGCATCAAGAATTTCCATAAGTCAATAATACATATGTTATTCCAATCTTGTCTATGGTTATATCGCCTGTTGTGGCGGATGATGTATAAAGTAAGGAGGCATCTGTATGCAAATTGTTGCCGGAATTGACACTGGAACGCAGAGCACCAAAGTGCTTTGCTATGATGTTGTACAGAAGAAAGTGGTGGCAAGTGTGAGCGCCCCCCATGCCATGATAAGTGGCGATGATGGAACGCGTGAGCAAGAAGCCATATGGTTCCTTGATGCCATTCGTTCGTGCTTTGAGCAGATCGATCCCAAACTGCGCAAACAAATAACTGCAGTTGGGGTTTCCGCCCAGCAGCACGGCTTTGTGCCGGTGGGGAGCAAGGGCGAAGTCCTCGCCCCGGTAAAGCTGTGGTGTGATACTGCTACCAGTAAGGAGTGCGATATCCTCACCGAGCGTTTGGGTGGGGAGGATCGTGTGTTCTCCCTGATAGACAACCAGATCCTTGTCGGATACACCGCACCCAAGGTGCTCCATCTGAAGCGCCATAACAGGGAAGCTTATGACAAGCTACAGCACATCCTGCTTCCCCATGACTACATCAACTTTTATTTGACAGGAGTCTACTCTGCAGAGGCAGGAGATGCCTCGGGGACTGCCTTCTTTGATGTGAAGAATAAGGTCTGGAGTGAAGAGGTCCTCTCTGCAATCGATGACAAGAGAAAGCTTCTCTCAATGCTTCCACCCTTGGTTCAGGCAGGTGATGCTTGTGGCAGGGTTACCGCTCAAGCGGCAAAGGAGCTAGGCATACCTGTTGGTATCCCTGTCTCCTCAGGCTGTGGGGATAACATGGCTGCGGCTCTTGGGACAGGATGTGTGAAGCCAGGCTCCCTTACGATGAGTATGGGGACCAGCGGAACGCTCTTTGGGTATAGCGACAGCATTGTTTCGGACAAGAAGGGTCGTCTTGCCGCATTCTGCTCCTCAAGTGGGGGCTATCTCCCGCTGTTGTGTACCATGAACTGTACCATTACCACCGAGAGCATCCGTTCTCTCTTTGGGTATGATGTGAAGAAGCTCGATGAACTGGCCCTCAAGGCTCCCATAGGGTGTGAGGGGGTTACGATGCTTCCCTTCTTCAATGGCGAACGAGTGCCCAACCTTCCCCATGGCAAGGGGGTTCTTGCAGGGTTCGACCTTTCCAACATGAAGGTGGAGAATATCGCCCGTGCCGCTTTGGAAAGCTCCATCTATGCGATGAAGGGCGGTCTGGAAGCTTTTGGTGAACTTGGCTTTGAGCCCAAGCACCTGGTGCTGACAGGCGGTGGCTCAAAGAGTGCCATCTGGAGAAAGATTGCCTCCGATGTGTTGCAGCTTCCCCTTTCGGTTCCCCGTATTATTGAGAGTGCTGCCCTAGGGGCCACCTTGCAGGCGCTGTGGACAGAAAGTGGGCAGAGCATCGAAGAGGTTGCTAAAGAGCATGTGCAGTTTGACGAAGAGAAAGGGTGTGAGCCCACCGAAGAGAATCGTGAAGGGTATGAAAAAGCGTATGCACGCTATCAGGGATATGTACAGGCTATGACGCCAATGTTTAGATAGGAGGAACACTATGGACTATTATGTAGGTGACAAAGAGTATTTCAAAGGGATAGGAAAAATTGAGTTTGAGGGCAAGAAAAGCAAGAATCCACTAGCTTTCAAGTTCTATGATGCAAAGAAGAAGATCGCAGGCAAGACCATGGAAGAACACCTGAGGTTTGCCACAGCGTACTGGCACAGCTTTTGCGCTGATGGAACCGACCCCTTCGGCAGTTCCACGATGGTACACCCGTTTCATAATGCCGATCCCATGAAGCAGGCGATGGCCAAAGCCGATGCGGCTTTTGAGTTCTTCACTAAGATTGGTACTCCGTACTACTGCTTCCACGACGCAGATGCTTCTCCAGAAGGGGAGAGCGTTAAGGAGTACGAGTCAAACTTCCAGAAAATCAGCGATGCTATGCTCGCCCGGCAGAAAGAGACTGGGGTGAAACTGCTGTGGAACACAGCCAATGTCTTTACCCATCCCAGGTACATGCATGGGGCAGCTACAAACCCTGATTTCTCGGTAGTGGCTCGTGCTGCTGTACAGGTAAAGAATTGCCTGGATGTCAACGTGAAGCTCGGCGGGGAGAACTATGTATTCTGGGGCGGACGCGAAGGGTACATGACCCTGCTGAATACGAATATGAAGCGCGAACGCGAGCATCTGGCCAAGTTCCTGACCATGGCACGTGACTACGGGCGAAGCATCGGTTTCAAGGGAACCTTTCTTATCGAGCCCAAGCCGATGGAGCCTACCAAGCACCAGTACGACTATGATGCCGCCACAACCATAGCCTTCATCAGGGAGTTTGGCTTGCAAGATGACTTCAAGTGTAACATTGAGGCCAACCATGCAACCTTGGCAGGCCATACCTTCGATCATGACCTGCAGGTTTGCTCTGACAGCGGTATGCTGGGCAGTGTCGATGCCAACCAGGGTGATCACCAAAATGGTTGGGATACTGATGAGTTCCCTTCCAATGTCTATGAGACAACCCTTGCGATGCTGGTCATCCTACGTGGTGGTGGCTTAGGTCATGGTGGCTTGAACTTCGATGCCAAGCGCAGAAGGGGCTCCATCGATAACGAGGACCTCTTCCTTGCCCACATCGGTGGTATGGACAGCTTTGCCTTTGGCCTTGAGATCGCCCATAAGATTATCCAGGACAAGGTCCTCGATGACTTTGTAGTGGAGCGCTACGCTTCCTTTGATGATGGCATGGGGGCGAAGTTTGCCGAAGGCAGCATGGACCTCAGCTCTCTTGCCCAGTATGGACGCACTGCCTCCATCATGCACAAGAGCGGCAAGCAGGAGATGCTACAGAACCTTTTGAACTCCTATATCTTAGGTTAGGCTCCCAAAAAGGATACCAGCATAATATAGCAGATGGTGCTGATCACAACAGTCACTGACGAAGTGAAAGATGACAACTTTCCTTTGTCAGTGCATTGTTGTGTATAGGCAGTTGCTACGGTTGCAACAGGTGCGAAGAAGAGCAGGGTAAGGGTGACCTTGATCATGGGCTCAAAGCTGGTAAGTGTCCAAATGAGGACAGAGAAGACTATAGCAACAAGATAGCGCATGCTGATCACCTTCATGGCTTGCTTCATCCAACCCTTCTCAAAATGTATGTCAAGCATGATGCCTATCATAAGCATGGCTACGATGGGATTTGCCTTTCCTATGGCTGTCATCCATTCGGTGAGGAAAGATGGTAGCCTTAGACCTAAAAGCGAGAGCAATATCATGATCAGATAGGTGAGAAAGGGTGCTGATCGTAATAGCTTCTTTAGGATGTCCCTGACGCTTGGCCTCTGGTCGGTTGCAACAGAAGTTCCTATCGAGTAGCCAAAGCCGGTGGTCATCAGGGCATTGCCCAGGTCAAAGAGGGATGCGACTACCAGCCCCGGCCCTCCATAGAGGGTCTGCACAAACGGAAAGGTGAAATTGCCGATATTATAGGAAGGGGTATTGAAGATGGCGTAAGCTTGCATGCCCTTGCTCTCTTTGCGCATTGAGAGGAAGGCAAGGCCCATGAGTGTGGCATTGACGACAATCCCCAAGAGATCAAGAGGAACAGGGAAGGGACCAGCTCAAAGGATTCGAAGCCTGATATGATGGCTGCCGGTAGCGTTATGTTCAGGGTTATTTGTGAGAGTACATGCCCATCTTTCTCTGAAAACATCCTTGCTCGCTTGAGAAGGTTAGCCATGAGTATGATAAAGAGAAAGAGGAGGGGCTGTGAGAGGGTGCTTGTCATACTTTGAGTTCCTTTGTTGCTTGTAGTAGGGGAATAGTGACTTTTTTATTTTTGGAAACAAGGTACGAGCCAAGAATAATCAGGATCGAGCCAAGAGCGAAGGTGGCAGGCAGGCCCTCTCCAAGAAGGAGCACTCCTGCCAGGATTGCCGTCACCGGTTCGAACACGCTGAGTATTGATGCCTTCTCGCTTCCAATGGCCCGAATGCCCAGCGAGAAGAATGAACAGCCCAGCACCGTAGAAAAGACAGCCAGTGCCACAATGCCTCCCACTGCCTTGGTCCACACGATGGGAATATGAGGTGTTCGCATCAGCTCTACCACAGTGGGGATCGCCCAAGCGATCGCTGCACTGGTGAGGATATGGAGCATGAGCAGGGTATTGTCCAGGCTTTTTATCTCCTTTTGGTTGAGGAAGCGAACATAGAGGCAGAAGGTCAAAGCGCTACCCAAGGCAAGAGCTATGCCCAAAGCCTGGTTTGCACTGCTTCCTCCTCTCGGCCTCACTGCCAGGTAGAGGCCTACCAGGGAGAGCAGCGTACCCCATTTTTGCAAGGCTGAAGGCTTGTAGCCATCGAGGGCCATGGCAAATATGAGGACCAACAGCGGGTAGATGAAGTGGAGCGTTGTGGTCAGGGATGTGCTTATGTAGGCATAGGAGAGAAAGAGGAGATAGCTTGTTCCTCCAAAAAACAGTGATGAAGAGATAAACAAACGCCCCCGGAGATGTTTTGGAAGCGCTGTGCTTTTCCCTTGGAGCTTTAGCACAACCCAAAGGATTATTGCTGCTATCAGAAACCTGAGGGTAACACGTTCATAGAGACTCAGGCCCCCCTCCTTGGCAAGCTTGTTGAACAGGCCCATAAGGCCGAAGAAGCTTGAAGAGAGGAGGGTGAGTCCTACTCCGGTCCTGTATCCTATCATCGTAGGTAGGCTATCTGAGAGGGAGTGAGGATCAAGTCAGATCCTCCAAGGGTCTCTGTTATCTGGGAGACCCTGCTCGAGCCAGCAATAGCGATGGTTGGATTTTTCTGGCTGGTGAGGTAGGCCATGCAGAGCGCTGCAGGGGTAACTCCCAACTCTTCTGCTAGGGCTTTGCAACGGGGCACTATGGCAAGGTTCACTTCTGTAAGGAACCGTTCGCGTGCCCCTTTGCTCAAGGTATCACCTTTTCCTTCGATCAGCTTGGAAAAGAGCCCCTTGGCCTGTGAGGCGAAAGCCATGACAGGGAAGGTATGCTTTTCATACCAGGCTCTTTCAGTGTCGTTCATGCAGACAAGGGTATCATCCCCCCAGGTTTCGGGTGTGCAGTGGGCGAGACTCCACTGGATTTCACTGATGACAAATAGGTTCTTGTTGTTCTTTTTTGCCCAGGTGTTTGCCTCCTCAATGCGCTTTGTGGTCCAGTTGGATGCACCAAGGTGCCTGACCAACCCTTTCTCCACAAGAGAGGATCCCATGTCAATGATCTCATCGGCTCCCATACTCGGGTCGTCACGATGGAAGAACCAGATGTCGACGCTGTCGGTTTGTAACTGGTCCAGGCTTCGCTGGATGTCACCGGACATATCCTTTTCGTTGATCCTGCCGCGGTTCATGTCATCCTTGTAAGGGTGACTTCCTTTTGTAGCGACCACCATCTGGCTACGGTTCTTGTTCGACCGGAGCCACTTGCCAAGGACCTGCTCACTGGAGGAGGGCCCTCCCTCTTTTTCCTGTCCATAGATATGGGCAGTATCAAGGAGGTTCCCTCCCTGTTCAAAGAACACATCCAGCTGTGCTAAGGCTGTCTTTTCGGGAATAGTCTCACCATAGTGGTCGCATCCCAAGGCTATCTGGGAAAGTTTGGTTTCAAAGAATGGGGTATATTTCATAGGTTTTGTCTCCTTGAGAGGAATCTCTGTCTAGTGATGATATGGATTCTAATCCAATACTTATTCTTCATATGATACGCTAAGTGCTTCTTTTTGGCTACTATGGGAAGAGGATGTGACGGGAAGCGAAAAAAGAGAAAAGATTACCCTGTGCTTGAAGTGAAAATCAGGCTACAAGGCAAAAAGAGAGATACGGCAAAAAGGGTGACGAATATAGATCATATTCTAGAGCTCTTTGCCTTGGATCATGACTTTGCTTGACCGCTGGCGTTTCTGTCTGTAGTATTACCAAAGGACTCACAGGAGGTAGCTACGATGGATAGTGATTTGGAAGACCTTATCAAAATCTTTGCCAAGACAACAGATGAGACGCAGATGCGTAAGCTTTTTGAGGAAGTGTTCACTCCCAGCGAGCAGAAGGATTTTGCCTTGCGCTGGAATTTGATGAAAGACCTCTACCGGGGTATTCCCCAACGTGAGATAGCAGCCAATCATGGGATCTCTCTATGCAAGATTACCCGCGGCTCAAAGATTCTCAAACAAAAAGACTCCCATTGCAGAAAGATTCTCAGCGACCGCTACGATGACCATCTGCGTATTTGAGTAACATCATAGGCCTTTGCGATAAAAGACAGGTGCGTCTAGACAAACCAGAGCAATACTGCGGTATCCAGCCTTTGTATGCTGATAGTAGTTCCGAAAGCAGTCAAAAGATGGTACTATAAGAGTCGGAATGTGCTAATCAAATAAAAAGTAGAGAGTTTTGATGTCATCAGTAGAAATTGTAGTTGTCGGAACACCTCAAGATATATTTCCTCCCGCTGAGGTTTTTTTTCCTGCAGTGCAGGAAGAAGGCTCTTTTGCTCAGTATGGGATCTTCTCAGCACTGCATGCAGTCTGGAAAAAGAGTAAAGCTGACCAGATTGGCTTTTGTACAGCCAAGGAGTATCTCAACTTCTTAGGGGCCAAGCACACTAGCAATGAATTCGGGTCAATACTGGAGCCTCATCTGAGCAAAGCTACCCTAGCCACGTATGGCCTCGATGATGCGAGTACGATTATACAAGCCATAGCGGACTCTGACCTGTTGGTATCCGCTGTCCAGGATGTAAAGAAGGGCTCCCCTTCTTTTTCTAGCGTGAACGATAAGCTAATGAGCATCCGCGGTCTGAAAAAAGATGATATGCAGGCTTTTCTCTCCCATATTGTAAAGACCTATCCCCAGTATGAACCTCTCGTTGCAGAGTATGGTAAAGCATCGCAATACCGCCCTGCCTCGCTATTTGTTATGAAACGCGCCCTCTTTGATGAGTATTGTTCACTGCTGTTTGGTTTGTATGATGGATTTTTTGCTGAAAGGGATATTGCCGGCTTTAGTAAGGAAGAGTTTGTGGCTCTAGAAGAGTTTGGGCATGTGGCTACGCAACTCTTTGTTATGCATACTCAGCAGGATGCTTTCAAGAAGGTAAGGTCTTTACCGACGGTTATTTTTGAGGAGACTTGCACACCTCTGTTTCTTACAGCTGTAAAAAAAGATGCCGTTCCCGTTGTTTTTGCTTCCAATGAACATTTTGCACCTTTTCTTGGAGTCTGTATCCAATCGATGTTGGAGCAGATAAGCCCTACAAATATCTATGATATTGTTGTGTTGGAGTCGAATCTTTCAGAGGACTCTAAAGAGCGTTTGCTATTGATGACAAGGCGATGGACCAATGTGTCGCTGAGGTTCTATAACCCCACAGCCATGCTTTTTGGGAAGAGGCTCCAAAAGAACACAACCGACCATATCAGTATGGAGACCTACTATAGGTTTCTCATAGGGGACATCCTTCCGGAGTACAAGAAGGTGTTGTATCTCGATTGTGATACTGTCATTCTAGCCGATGTGGCAGATTTGTTTGCTACGGATCTTGGCTCTTGTGCTGTGGGTGCTGCGATCGATCCTGAGATACCCGGACAAAGAAAAGATGATTCCTCCCTGGTGAAGTATATGCATGAAGTTCTGCACATGGGGGACAGTGATCCCTATCTGCAAGCTGGTGTGCTGGTGCTTGATCTCAAGGCTATGGACAAGTTGCATAGTGTGGATGAGTGGCTTCATTTGGCAGGGGAACGCAGATACCGGTATAATGATCAGGATATTCTCAATAAGGAGTGCAAAGGTCACCTGCATCTGCTCTCCCTTAGTTGGAATACTGTAGTAAACTGCAATAACCGTAGGCTTCCCATCATAGAGAGGGGACCTCATACTGTACTGAAGGCTTATCTGGAGGCACGGGAAAACCCGAAGCTTGTGCATTATGCAGGGTTTGAGAAACCGTGGGATGCTCCCTTTTCGGATTTTGCATACCTTTTTTGGGATTTTGCCAGTCGTTCGACTTTTTCTGACAGGGTCCTCGCCATGCGGGTTGGGGAGCAGGATAGTAAGAAAAAGGACCAGTCTTTTGCCCAAAGGATGTTTCCTCGTGGGACCAAACGTAGAATAATGGCGAAAAAGATGTACTATTGGATTTCAAGAACATAATTCTCCCAAAGGGGAGTGTGGCACTGAATGTGCCGTTTGAAGAAAATCGATACTTGACTTGAAGGAATATGGTGTATGAAGACGAGAAAATATTCACCTTTGGTTATAAAAGTAGTAGGAGATGTCCTAGCTGTTCTCGCTTCCTGGCTTCTTGCAGGGTATTTGCGTTTCTATGTGATGCCCGAAGGCAGAATTGCTTCCTTTGGATTGTTTGTCCAGTTGTCAGTGGTAGTGTTGGCAATGTACATATTCTTCATAAGCCGGAACAATCTGTATGAAGAGGAGCTTGAGCACTCGTGGAGAAAAGAGACTTCCAAAATCCTTAAAAGTATTTTCCAAGCTTTTCTCCTCCTGGTTATCATGCTGTATTTCCTGTTTTCCGATAAGGTAAGCCGCATAGCCATAGCCATGCATTTTGGATTTGCCATCGTCTTCTTGGTTTCTGAACGAACCTATGTATCAAGTTATATCAAGAAGGCATACAGGAAGGGAAAATATACCAGAAGAATTCTTCTTGTTGGTTTTGGTGAGAAGCTTGCTGAGTATGAAAAAGCCTTACATAGCAGACGAACTCAAGGAATTACCATAGTAGGGCAGTATGATGCTAATGGTAACCAGATAGCAGAGTGTGTTCAACTCAGTCAGGATTCCCTGTATGAGGCAGTACAGGCAACAGACCCTGATCTCGTGGTCATTGGGTATCCCGGCCAAGAATTTGAGCGACAGGAGGCAATGGTAGCCCAAGGCTTGGACCTGCTGAGCGAAAAGGTGGTATTGATTCCCTCTTTGCCCGAGTCATATATTGGGACGCAGATTGCCGACTTCCGTTGGATCCCCATGTTGTATTTGAATGCTGCGGAGATGGGGTTCTTCCAACGTGTTGTCAAACGATTGTTTGATATTGTTGCTTCTTCCATTGGCCTGATCATACTCTCCCCCTTACTGATAGTCATAGCTCTGTTGATCAAGCTCTCTTCACCAGGACCTGTCATTTACAAGCAGAAGCGGGTGACTAAAGACGCTAAAGTCTTTACCATGTACAAGTTCAGAAGCATGAGAAGTGATCTTCCTGAGGATACTGAGCGCTGGACAGAAGAGAATGACCCAAGGGTCACCACGATCGGGCGAATTATCAGAAAGACCAGTCTCGATGAGTTTCCCCAACTGTTCAATGTGATAGGGGGCTCCATGAGCCTTATCGGGCCAAGGCCCGAACGCCCTGAACTGGTGGAAAAATTTATCACCGAGATCCCTGGCTATAGGATGCGCCATCGTGCGAAGGCTGGACTTTCCGGCTGGGCTCAGGTAAACGGTTGGAGAGGAAATACCTCTTTGGAAAGACGGATTGAGTTCGATTTGTACTATATACGCAACTGGAGTTTTATTTTTGATATGAAAATTGTACTATTTACTTTCTTCAGGGGTTTTGTAAATGAGAATGCTTATTAGGATTTGGAGTGATATATGCTGAAAAAGCTAGGTGTCTGTTTGTTAGTGGGAGCATGGTCAATGTGCTCTCTTTTTGCATTTGCTGAGGTCAAGAGGGCTTTGCCTTCCTTGAATGAAAGCCAATATAAGAGTTTGGAAGATGGAGCTATCATAGATGGGGAGTCAATTAATGGAGAACCCCTCACTCAGTTTTTTGTTGCCGGTAGCGAAGCTGCATCTCGGGCCAAACTTGCCCAAAACATAGAAGATGGCTTCTCGATTGCTGCAGTAAGCTATATTCCCTATGGGCCCAAACTGCAAGCCATGGATGATAGTGAGCGACAGCTTGCCATATTCAACAAGATTCGTGCCATTTCAACCCAAGAGGGAATTACATACATCTCCTGGCGTGCTGGCAACAAGCCAAAGGAGCTCATAGAGAAGTCTTCCTATATGGAAGATGACAGAAATCTTAACAAGTTACTTCCAGACCCTATTGCAACGGTATTTCCCCGTACCGCTCAAAGTTATGTCTTTCAGCGGGACTCTTCCTTTGGAGGAAACCGGTATATCCATACGTATACCAATAGTGACAAGGAGATATTTGTAGCTATCAAGAATATAAGTTCCATGAAGGTCTTTGGTATCTTTACAGCAGTTCCTAAGGAGAGCCTTTCCATTAACATGGGAACCTACCTCCTTACAGAGGGTGTGTTGCTAACCGCCCTTATCTCCATCGAGGGTCGTGATCCTGAAGTCTCTATCTTTGGGTATAAGGTCGATCTCCCTTCTGCATTTACGAGAAGGATCACAGCATTGCAGAATTGGTTTGTTGCCCAACTTGCAACAATTGAAACTGAATAGGTGGGTTGCTGATGAATAAGGCTTGGAAAAAAACAGTGGTGCTAGTCGTAGTATTCTCTGTGGTGATGCTCTCTTTTTTGAGTGCTGCAATTCACACGTCGGTCCCGATAGGCCATCGTGTCTACAGGATTCTTGATGTTGCTGAAATTCGCGGTCTCATAGGACGACAGACAGCTGCAAGGCCCTTTAGTGCCGATAAGGTCATGACACTGCTTAAGGAAGTGCAAGCGCAGGATACGAAGCTTTCAACACCAGA
>CAYXYD010000071.1:0-13129 GCA_964469205.1 uncultured Sphaerochaeta sp.
CTATTACCCTATTCGTAAGGTATAGGGAGTCATCGGTTTCAGAAACTAATCTTCAAACTCAATTGTTGGTTTATATCTCAAATCATCCCATGCATTAAATGATGTATGTTCTGAAACCTTACTATTCCATGGAGGAATTAATATGAAACGAAAAGTACTGGTAATGCTACTATTTGTCGCACTCCTTGCCCTTCCGGCATTTGCAAGTGGCGATACGGAAACTAAGAAAAACGAAAAAGTCATCAGGGTCGCCGAACAGGTCCCAGGTCTCATTACCCCAGGATCATGGGACGGGCAAGCCTTCTCCTTTAACACATCCATTTATGAGTACCTTGTAGAGATCAATCCCGATACTGCTGCCTTGGACCCTGTGTTGGCAACCGAATGGTCTACTTCTGATGGCACACGTTGGACCTTCAAACTACAAAAAGGTGTGAAGTTCCACGATGGAACTGATTTCACTTCTGAAGATGTGAAGTTTACCCTTGAACGCACACAAGATCTAAAATTGGGACATTTGAAACAGCAGGACTTCTCCATAGTGAAATCCATTGAGACTCCTGATGATTACACAGTCATCCTGAACCTCAAAGAACCCAGACCTACCTTTGTCTACCAACTGACTGATTACAACATGGCCATGCTCTCCAGTGAGTATGACTATGCACAGTATGGCGAATCAAAGCCCATGGGAACCGGTCCTTTCAAACTGGTCCAGTATATTCCCAAGGAATCAGCAAGCTTGGCAAAGAATCCCAAGTATTGGGATCCAGCCCTTCCCAAGATTGACAAGTTACTCATTTATTTTGTTCCTGATGTTGAAGCCAGAGCTTCCATGCTGGAGGCTGGTCGTGTAGACACTGTTCCCTATGTAAGTCCTAATATCCAAAACAGGCTTGCTGAAATTGAAGGTGTTTCTGTCATCTCTCCCTATCAGGACCAACGCTTTGTTGCCATGAATGTCGATGAAAAGCCTTGGGATGACAACCGTGTCCGTCTGGCCTTCAAATATGCAATGGACCCCCAGAAGATCGCAAAAAGTGTAACCCAGATGAATCTTGGTGAAGGTTCCCAGTACAACGAAACACCCATCATGAATCTCCTTGCTGAACATGTTGAGATTCCTTTGAGAGAACGTGATCTGGAAAAATCAAGATCACTGCTCGCAGAAGCGGGATACCCTGATGGGGTCAAAGTAGAACTTTACTATGCATCTGACCAAGCTTTCAGTAAGGAACTGGCCCAAACATTGAAGGAACTATCCGCACCAGCCGGATTCAATCTTGAACTCAATGGCTTTACCAGGGACATATATCTTTCCCAGTATTGGCTCAATGTTCCCATGTCCATAACTACATGGGGTGGTCGTATTGACCCTTCAATGATTCTAGGCCTTGCATTCAGAGGTGGGGGTTCATGGAATGAATCACATCTAGATGATCCTGTGATCAATGACCTTATCGATGCCATCTCTGAAGAGATCAATGAGGATAAGAGAAATCAGTATTACGCTGAGTTGCAGCAGATCTTCCATGAAGAGGGAACTGTCCTAAACGTGCAGATTCCTTATCTGGTTGCTATCAGTGATAAGGTAATAAACTACAGACAGCCTATCACCATGATTCCCCAGTACAAATACATGGATATACAGAAATAATTTTCTGCTGAATCTACCATCGTAGGGCTGTTTCAAAAATATTTTGAAGCAGCCCTACTCTTTTATGTTCTATCAACCACGCCCCTACTTAGATGGGATGCTGAGCTGAAAATCTTGCTGCAGGCTATGATTTAAAGTATTAATTGGTAAGTCTTGTTACAAGGTGGAAAGTGTAGAAAAGTTCTTCAAGCACCTTGGTGATTTGCCCTGTTTGTGGATAGAACAGGTAGTTCAAGTCATGGTCATGTCCCGTGAATATATGGATGGTCAGTTTTTTTTACGCATTCGATCAAAGATTTTTCCAATATCCCTAACTTTTAGGAAAGGTACATTCCTGTTCAGGACCCCATGAAAAATATGAATAGGAAGGGTAAGTTTGGGAAGAATCTCACTATTTGGTGACATAGTGTTACGATAATCCCTGAACCATCCAGAGGTGAGGAAAACACTATAGTGTTTTTCCCAGCCATTGGTCGTCTCCTTCCAGGATGGCTTTTTTCATTTGTGCAAACCCAGGGGCAAGCATCAGCTTGAAATCTTCTGCAATGACTAGCCCATGACAATAGCCGAATGACGATCTAGGTAGTATATTTATGGTCAGGAGGATTTCAATGAAATTATTCGAACCCTGCTCCATCAAGAATCTTTCCTTGCGAAATAGATTTGTCATGCCCCCGATGTGTACCTACCAAGTACCCTCTCATGACGGAAAGGTAACATCCTTTCACCAAGCCCACTATGTGGCTCCGGCCATAGGTGGTGCATCCCTCATTATTATCGAGGCCACAGCCGTATCGCCTGAGGGCCGTATTTCCGACAAGGATCTTGGCCTTTGGAAGGACGAACAGATTCCGGGTTTTGCTAATCTTGTCAAAGGAATTCATGAGGCAGGAGCGAAGGTAGCTCTCCAATTGGGGCATGCAGGTCGGAAATGTATGGCAACGGATGGCGTTTCCAAGATACTGGCACCTTCCTCGCTTGCCTATGACGATACCTATCGTACTCCTCGTGAAATGAATGAAGTTGATATTGAACGGGTAATTGATGATTTTCGGCAGGGGGCCCGTCGTGCTGATGCCGCAGGGATCGACGCTTTGGAAATCCATGCAGCCCATGGGTATCTCATCAACCAGTTTATCAGCCCAGAGACGAATACCCGCACAGATCGGTTCCAAGACCCTTCGCTTTTCCTCTCCTTGGTACTGAATGCTATCCACGAAGTATGGCCAAAAAACAAGGCCGTTTGGGTCCGTGTCAGTGCTACAGACTATAGTCCCAAGGGATATGATGTGAAATACCTAATCAAAGTATTGGATAAGGTTCGCTCGATGATCGATGCCGTTCACGTATCTTCCGGTGGTGTAATACCTATTGTTTTCCCAATTTTTCCAGGGTATCAGGTTTCCTTTGCCAAGGATATCAAAATAGCCTTGGGGCTTCCGACCATTGCGGTGGGGATGCTTTCTTCCCATGATTTGGCCGAGTATGTGTTGCAAAGTGGATCAGCAGATCTCATTGCAGTGGGAAGAGGCTTGCTTCGCAATCCGAACTGGCTCCTTGAAGCAGCTCTTACTCACCAGCAAGAATTCTTCGCTCATCAACCTGAATACCTACAGCGGGGATTCCCCCTCCGCTGACCTCTTTGTATTATTTGCCTCTCGAATACCTGTTTTGAAAAACACGAGCAACGATAGCGGTCTTTTCTGGAAAGGTATTATCTTGCATATGGCATTCTTCGTTATAATTTGAGGCGTCCCCATCCCATGTGTGTAGTAAATATGCACCTGGATTTGGGTAAAAAAATGTATTTTATACAAGGGACAATGAACAAATAGTGAGAAGTATGAAAATACTGACTCTTTTTGCTACTATATATTTATCCTTTGTAATCATAGGTAACTTTCCTTTGCCGTACATATTCCCTCCTATTTGTTGGATTAGTAGCGCTAAGTAAATATTTTGTCCTATTTCTTGATCATATTTTTCCTATTGGTACGTATATCGACATATCTCGTTTTATTATATAGCTATACCAATTTTAGTTAGCAATCGAACCTTTTGAAAGAGGTACTTATCTTACAAATAAAAAGATTAATTATAAGAATAATCATCACAAACAAATAGGTATTCTTAGCCTATTATCTAGTAGAGTTACCTAAGGTTTTATGTTTATTTATTGCTTATCTTTTACAGTGTAAAGGCTTGACAAACCGCCATACTATAAGTTTAATTAAGTTGGCGGTTTCTGAAACCAACATCACACAATGATAAGTTGCTTTGTTCTTCTTACATACATACTCATGTTGTCCTGAAACTTCCACCCGTTTTATGGAGGTATATATGAAACGAATTACACCGGTCATTTTGATACTTGTTATGCTAGTAGCCATGCCACTTGTTGCAGGAGGTGACAAGGAAGCTAAGAAAGCTGAAAAGATCATTCGCATTGCAGAAAACGTCCCCGGTCTTATCACCCCTGGTGCCTGGGATGGACAGACCTTCTCCTTAAATAGTTCCATTTATGAGTATCTTGTCGAGATCAATGGAGAGACTGGAGAGTTGCAGCCTTTGCTTGCTACCGAGTGGTCAACTCCAGACGGTAAGCAGTGGACCTTCAAGCTACGTGAGGGGGTCACCTTCCATGATGGATCGGCCTTCGATGCTGATGACGTTAGGTTTACCATTGAACGCACACAGGATACAGCCATTGGTCACCTGAAGAAAAATGACTTTGCTGTTGTCGAGTCAATTGAGACTCCAGACAAGTACACCGTAATCTTGAATCTGAAGGAAGCACGACCTACCTTCATCTATCTGATGTCTGACTACAATATGGCCATTCTTTCCAGTGACTATGATTACGCCATGCTAGGCGAATCAAAGCCGATGGGAACAGGACCATTCATGAACAAGCAGTACATCCCAAAGGAATCTATAGCCATGGTGAAGAATCCCAACTATTGGGACCCTACCCTTCCTAAGGTCGATCAGGTGCTGATCTATTTTGTAGCTGACATTGAAGCGAGCATATCCATGCTTGAAGCTGATAAGGTCGATATTGTAACCTATGTTACCCCTATCATAAGCAATCGTCTTGAAAAAGTTGATAACCTTACCGTCATAAGTCCATTCCAGGAAATGCGACTCATTGCATTGAATTATGATGAGAAGCCTTGGGATGATGCTCGTGCACGCCTTGCCTTCAAATATGCCATGGATCCCAATGTGTTGGCCAAAAGCGTCACGCAGATGGATCTTGGTCAGGGTACTGAGTACAATGAAACCCCCATCATGAACTTACTTGCCGAGTATAAGGAACTTCCTCTTCGTAAGCGTGATATCGCCAAGGCAAAGGCTCTGCTGGCAGAAGCCGGCTATCCCAACGGGGTAAAAAGTGAACTGTACTATGCCACTGACCACCCCTTCAGTAAGGAAATGGCCCAGACCGTCAAGGAACTGGCTGCTCCTGCTGGCATTGATATCCAGCTCAAGGGATTCACCCGTGATGTCTACCTCTCCCAGTACTGGCTTGATGTGCCTATCATGCTCACCGGTTGGGGTGGTCGTATCGATCCCTACATGTTCCTTTCATACGCCTTCAGAGGAGGAGCTCCTTGGAACGAGTTGCATATTGATGATCCTAAGGTTAACGACCTCATTGATAAGATCTCCCAGGAAGTTGATGTGGCAAAGAGACAGACCTATTATGATGAAATTCAGGATATCTTCTATGCAGAAGGTGGGTTGATGAACTTGCAGGTTCCTTACCTGGTTGCCATCAATACACGCATTATTGATTTCATCCAGCCAATAACGTTCATTACACAGCTCAAGAACACTGATATATTGCCTAAATAAAGTAGTCAACTGACTATTTTTGAACAAGCTAAAATACGGTCATGGCCCAAACCCAATCATATGGGTTTGGGCCATGATTTCTATCCATATTTCTTGCTGATGACTCCTTATTCCAAGACAAATAGGAGATTGTTAGGGGAATTCCTATGAGGTTTTGTGTGATCGATCGGGATGTTCTTCACAATCCAAGTTCTTTAACATAGGATGGAGCTTCACTATGTCAATGATATTGTTCTTTTTGCAACAATTTTGTTGTGAGTTTTTTCTTGAAATCAGGCAAGACTTTTCGTTCGAAAGCATCCAAAAATTCATCAGATATAAAAATTAGATAATTTTTTCATATAACTGTACATATTTTTTAGTACGCAAATTATATATATATTCTTATTTGTTCCTCTATAATGCTTTGATAGCTTTTCTTGTAAATTTATCACAAGTAGATTTATCATTTATCATTCAAATTAAAATAAATATTGATGATATTTTTATGAAAAAACAATGGGATAAGCCTCCTAATTTGGCTACTAATATTTCTTGTTTTTCAACATAATTCTCCCTTACTTATTACTATGTATGGGGTTGACAACTGCCATACTATAAGTTCTAATAAGTTGTTGGTTCTATTACTAAATTATTATTCATGTATGACATGTATGAATAGAAACCTTTTTGGTTTCCTCCTAAACGGGAGTTCTACATGCTCTGGAACTTACAAACGTTTTATGGAGGTTTACGAATGAAACGAAAAGCACTCTTTGTGTTTCTAATTGTTGCGCTATTGGCGCTTCCCGTATTTGCTGGTGGAGACAAGGAAGCAAAATCCACTGAGAAAGTCATCAGGATAGCAGAACAGGTACCTAGTCTTATTACCCCAGGGGTATGGGATGGACAGGCTTTTTCCATGAACAGCAGCATGTATGAATATCTTGTTGAGATTAATGCTGAAACTGGTGAACTCGATCCTGTCTTGGCAACCGATTGGTCAACAGAAGGCGGAAGCAGTTGGGTTTTCAACCTTCGCGAAGGTGTCAAGTTCCATGATGGAACAGACTTTACCTCAGCAGATGTGAAGTTTACCCTAGAGCGAACCCAAGATCCTGCCATCGGTCATCTGAAAAAGCAGGATTTTGAAGTCATGTCTTCCATTGAGACTCCCGATGACTATACTGTCATTATCAATCTCAAAGAGCCCAGACCTACATTTGTCTATCAGCTAACTGATTATAATACGGCAATCCTTTCCAGTGAATATGACTATGCCAAGCTTGGTGAATCAAAGCCCATGGGCACCGGTCCTTTCAAGCTGAGCCAGTATATTCCCAAGGAATCAGTGGTAATGGTGAAGAACCCAAACTACTGGGATCCTGCCCTTCCTAAGCTGGACAAGATCCAGATCTACTTTGTTGGTGACATTGATGCAAGTATATCGATGTTGGAAGCTGACCGCGTTGATGTGGTTACCTTTCTAACCCCAGTCATAAAGAGCCGCCTCTCTAAGATTGATGGTCTTTCGGTCATCGCCCCCTATCAGGAACAACGTTTTGTTGCCATGAATGTGGATGAGAAGCCTTGGGACGACAACAGGGCCCGTCTTGCACTCAAATATGCCATTGATCCCCAGATTCTTGCAAAGAGTGTGACTCAGATGGATCTTGGCTCAGGAACCGAGTACAATGAGACCCCCATCATGAACATGCTCGCAGAGTACAAAGAAATCCCCTTACGAGGACGTGACATAGAGAAGTCAAAGGCCCTGCTCGCAGAAGCCGGCTATCCCAACGGTGTAACAGTTGAACTGTACTATGCATCGGACCACCCCTTTGGCAAGGAAATAGCTCAGTCCCTTAAGGAACTTGCAGCTCCTGCTGGCATTGAATTTGACCTCAAGGGTTTTACCCGAGACATCTATCTTTCCCAGTACTGGCTCAATGTCCCCACATCCATCACAGGATGGGGTGGTAGGATTGACCCTTCCATGCTATTGGCTCTTGCTTTCAAGGGCGGAGGTGCTTGGAATGAATCACACTTTGATGATCCTCGTATCAATACCCTTATTGAAAAGATTACAGCTGAGATTGATGAGGCAAAAAGAACTGCATATTATCATGAGTTACAGGAAATATTCTACGAAGAAGGTGCACTGTTAAACGTGCAAGTACCTTACCTGGTGGGCATCAACGACCGTGTCATTGATTACAAACAGCCGTTGACCATGCTTCCCCAGTACAAATACACAGATGTAAAATGAATAGAACAGTAAGTATTATTTTCAAAAGGCTAGGGTCACTTCTTGTGACCCTGGCCGTTATGTCCTTCATCATCTTCATGCTGGTAGAAATAATGCCAGGTGATGTCGCCCAGATGATTTTGGGACAGAGTGCCACCGAAGAGGCAGTTGCTGCCCTTCGTGATGCACGAGGGTTGAACGATCCTGTGCTCCAACGGTATTTTCGTTGGGTAGGTGGGGTCGTTACCGGAGATCTCGGAGATTCCATCTATATGCAGGGGGTTTCGATCAATTCGATCCTCTGGCGTCGGGTAGGTCACTCCATGATTCTCGCCCTAACAGCATTTCTTATCTTTGTGCCGCTCTCCATGTTTTTTGGGGTATTGGCAGGGGTAAAGGAACACAAGCCCACAGATTCGATAATTTCATTCTTTGGGTTGGCCACCATGGCCTTGCCTGAGTTTGTCTCTGGTGTTTTTCTTATCACCATCTTCGGTGTACAGCTGAAGTGGTTACCCATTGTCAGTGTTATCCCCATTGGTGAGAGCCTGTTCAGCAATCTTGAAATCCTGGTAATGCCTGCCCTCTCTGTGACCTTTGTCATGTTTGGGTATGTATCTAGAATGCAACGTTCTTCCATGATACAGGTATTGCACTCTGATTATATCAGGGCCGCAGTACTGAAAGGGATGCCACGCAAGTATGTAATCTACCGACATGCACTGAAAAACGCCCTACTGCCTACCATAACCATCATTGGTATGAATATGGGCTGGTTGTTCGGAGGTCTGGTCGTCGTAGAAACACTCTTTGGATTCCCTGGGATGGGTAGCTTGCTCATGACAGCGATCAAGACACGTGACGTTCCCCTCATTGAGGCGTGCGTTCTGCTGATCACCGTCATCTTCTCCCTATCAACGATGACAACAGACATCCTGTACAGCTATCTAGATCCAAGAGTCCGCTTACAAGGAGGTCAGAAATAATGAAATACTTTTTGTTTCAATTGAAAAAAAACCCCCTTGCAATTATAGGGATCACAGTTCTGGTATTATGGATATTTATAGCGCTTTTTGGCCCTCTTTTAGTAACCTATACCCATACAGCCATGGATACTACTAATCAAATGACAGGTCCGGGAAAAGCTGGACATCTGTTGGGAACCGACAGCATGGGCCGTGATATCCTATCGAGAATCGTGTATGGAAGCAGGTCAATCCTAACAGTTGCCCTTATGACTTCCATAGTCTCAACAGTCCTTGGTGTGCTTCTGGGCTTTACGGCTGGATACTTTTCCGGAAAAGTAGATGCAGCCTTCTTAAGAGCTATGGACATCCTCATGGCGATACCTCCCTTGGTACTCTCCATGGTCGTATTGGGAATCCTAGGTGACTCAAGCATCTTTTCACTGACACTTATCGTCTCAATTGCCTTTATCCCGGCAACAGCCAGGGTCTCTCGAGGTGTCTTGTTGACCGAAAAAAGTCAGGAATATGTTTCTGCCGCTAGGATCAGAGGTGAAAGCCACCTCTATATCATGTTTGTTGAGATTCTTCCCAACACCACAGGTCCCATCCTTGTAGAGGCAACGGCTCGCTTCGCCTACTCCATCATGATGGTCGCTTCCTTGGGCTTCTTGGGAGTGGGACTCCAACCCCCGACCCCTGACTGGGGAATGATGGTCATCGAAAACAAGCCCATCATCTCACAAGCGCCTTGGGCTGTACTATTTCCCGCCCTTGCTATCGCCTCTCTGGTTATAGCAATCTCGATTTTCTCTGACTTTGTCAGCAAGGTACTAATTCATGAACGATAAAATACTTGATATTCAACATCTGAATGTCCAATTCAATACCTTTGATGGTAAATTCTCAGCGGTGCGTGATGTTTCACTATCCTTGGGAAGGAATGAGTCCATAGGTATAATCGGGGAGTCAGGTTGTGGCAAGTCCACCCTAGCCTTCTCCATTATGCGCTATCTCGCCACCAATGCAGAAATGGATGGGAAGCTTATCTTCAACGGCAAGGACCTGATGGAAAATACTGAATCTGACATGGATAAGATACGGGGAAACCGTATCGCCATGGTCTTCCAGAATCCCTCCACCAGCCTCAACCCTGCCCTCACCATCGGGTTCCAACTCGATGAAGTGGGTATGATGCACCAGAAGCTCAACAAGAGCAAGGCAAGAAAAGCCTCACTTGCAGCAATGGAGCTGATGAATATCGGTGATCCCAAGGGAACTGCACAACGATATCCTCACCAGATAAGTGGCGGTATCCAGCAGCGAATCTGTATCGCTATGGCCATTCTCTGCAAACCTGATATCATGATCTTGGACGAACCTACCACTGCCTTGGACGTGACCACAGAGGCTGTCATCCTTGAGTCCATCAAAGATCTCAAGGACAAGCTGAACATGTCTCTCATCTATATCTCCCATGATATGGGTGTCATAAACAAGGTATCGGAACAGATAGTGGTCATGTATAATGGAGAGGTTGTCGAACAGGGCCCCAAGGCCAAGATATTCGAACACCCTTCCCACCCCTATACACGTGCCTTGATAAACTGCATGCCCCGCGGTGGAGTTGTAAAGGAGAACACCAAGCTTAATACCATCAAAGGCTATGTACACCGGCGTGGTATCGTAGAGGGCGGTTGCCCCTATGTGGATCGCTGTGATGCAAAAAATGATACTTGTGAAGCTAAGTACGGTATGAGGCTCATTGAAGAGAGCCATAGTGCAGCCTGTGACCGTGCATATGCAGAGGATATTGAGGAAACCATCAAAAAGAAGCGTCAGCCTAGGGTACGTAAAGTAGCGCCCAAGGAACCGGAGACGATCCTGGAGCTTGAAAACCTGCACAAGATATATGGAGGCAGGCGAAAGATCTACGCAGTCAATGGTATTGATGTAGAGGTCAACAGCGGGACTGTCATGGGCATCGTTGGTGAGTCAGGATGTGGTAAATCTACCACTGGCCATATGGTTGTCGGTCTATACAAGCCGACCAAAGGCAAGATACTATTTGATGGTGGGGATATTACCCGAGGCTGGAGACAGCGCACACCAGAGACTCTCAAGGATATCCAGCTCATATTCCAGAACCCTGGAAGGAGCCTCAACCCTTCCCATACAGTGGAGCAGATCATAGGGCGCCCTATGCAACGCCTGTTGCACATGCATTCCAAGCAAGAGCGCAGAAAAAATATAATCTCCATTTTGAACAAGGTTGACCTAGGCGACGAGTATATGGAAAAGAAGCCTAACCAGTTGTCTGGAGGTGAACAACAGCGTGTAGCCATCGCTAGGGCCCTCTCCATCTCTCCTAAGATGATAGTGTGTGATGAGCCTACCAGTGCCCTGGACGTATCTGTACAGGCATCGGTTCTCAACTTGTTCAACGATCTGCAGCATGACAGTGAAGTCACCTACCTCTTCATCTCACATGATTTGAACGTCATCAACTATCTCAGTGATACGATCATGGTGATGTATGCAGGAAAGATTTGTGAGTATGGCAAGCGTGACGAAGTCATGAGCAAGCCATTCCATCCATATACTGAGGCTCTGCTTTCAGCAATGCCTGAAGTTGACCCGACAAAACAGAAGGATCCCATCCGATTGGAAGGCGGTCTTCCTGATCCTGCAAAGAAACCCAAGGGTTGTCCTTTTGCAGGAAGGTGTCATAAGCAGGTTGGTAAGATCTGTGAAGAGCAATATCCACCTATGGTGCGCTTCAGTGATACGCACTATTACTATTGCCATATCAAGAATCCCGAGATGTAACTGTAGATGTGAATATGAGAAAAGGTATCAGGTGTACTAACCTTGGGGCAACTGATAGTAAGAGACTAGACTAGAAATCTTGTGTCACTGCTACACATATTTCAATTGTTGCTTGCTAACAACCAAGAGGCTGTCTTGTTCAAAGAAAGAACAAGACAGCCTCTTGGGTTTTCTGGATTGTAATCCAATCTTTTTGTTTTGTCTTGTGCTTGCTCCGACTCTCATTCTTTCAAATATACAGACATTTGTTACTTATAGTGATATAAACTAAATACATAGTTATAACAATTATTGAAATAATACTACCTATGTTCATTCAATTCACTGTTACAAACTAATAAGTCAAATACTGCTTTGTGTAATAATACACTAGTATTGTCATAGGTCAAATATTAAAGACACAGTTCTATTTGTTTATATTTATGGAATTACTAATATTTGTTAACCTATATTCAATTATTATATAAATATATAATGTAACTGTTGACATAGGTCTTATCTACGAGTATCATATCCAGTATCTAAGTAATAGGAGAAAATTACATGATGAATAACAAAAAGAGAGTTTTAGGGATTGCCTTAGTATTGGTTGTATTACTCCTGCCTGTGTTTGGAGCAGAAGATTCGTCTTTTCTTCGCATTAACACCTATATAGAAGAAAATGTAGGAAATACAGGAATCAGAATAACTACAACAGAATTGGACCCTAATGATAGTCTATCGTTTGATACATTGTTTTTTAACTCTGTAAGTGATCTAACTATGACTGAAAGCGAAGATGTTTCAACAACGACACAATCAGGTACTTTTTATGTACTGGCTCGTAGAGTTGTTAATAATGATATTGAAATAAAAGTTACTGGAACTGAATTAAGTATGAATGGTGATTCTACTGCAACAATCCCTTATTCAGTGGAAAGGATTACTACTGAATATGATAATAGTTTTAATACAGGCACAGCCACCCCTTCTTACGAAATGACATATACTGCATCACCAGTTGGTGGAATAGTGAGAAGTTATGAAGATTTTGTATATAACATCCCACAAGCATCAGGCGCTTCTTCTGGTAGTTATTCTGCTACAATTACGTTCGAGATCATGACAACCTAAATCATGTATACATATTTTTCGTGGTGAACGTATAGTACGGATCATAGTGCTAAGTCATGCATCTCTGGCTTTCCTGCATTCGTACTAAGAAATCCTCTGCTGATGTTCAGCCATCAGGCGGGTGAAGAACTCGATGTAGTCCTCATCCCACGTCCCGGCACAGATGCTGGTACGCCGTATGGTCACTAGCGATGCGATGGTAAACTTGTCAACTTCGGTTCCGAATACGGTCTTGACCATATTCTTCTCACCAGCAACCCGTACCTCATAGAGATATTCACCTTTCTGGGTGATTGCGAGATCATCAGTCTGCTTGCCCAGGTAGGAACGCAAAATCTGCTCATACTCGGGGCTTTTCTCAGTGTTGATCTGGTATATGCTTCCCTTGATGAACTTGGCTAGAGTGTGTTTCTTGCCCAGATCCATAAAGAGTACCTTCTTCAGGGTATACCCTTCATTCAGGCTCTTCTGCAGGGTTTC
>CAYXYD010000072.1:0-12940 GCA_964469205.1 uncultured Sphaerochaeta sp.
TGCCAGTGGCTTGATGATCACTGGAAACCTATGTCTAAAAATAGAGAAATTCAGGCTGTATGCTTGAAAATTTTTGACCTCCCTTTGATGTTTTTCTCTCAGGCTCTACAAGGCGACCTGTTCAGTGAGTCCTATTTATGGTACTATTAGGTATGTAAAACAAGCCTCACAGCTTAGATATATGGTTTTATAACCTTTTACATAGTACTTATTTAAGTTTGTGCATTTTCTTGTTTTAGCGATTCTAAATGTTCTGAGGAGGACTAGTATATGGATATGATTACAATGGAAAAATTGAAGGAAATACTAACACATCAATCTGATTGGTGTATTTCTCTTTTCATGCCAACACATCGTGCTGGACTGGAAACGGAGCAGGATCCGATCCGGTTTAAGAACTTGTTAGCAGAGGCGGAAAACCAGCTGAAGGCTGAGGGCCTCGATGCATCAAAAGTAGACAAAATTCTCAAAAAACCCCGAAATCTATTTGAAGCAAGCACTTTTTGGCAGCATCAAAGCGATGGATTGGCTATATTTATCTCAGAGGATGAGTTTCATCTTTTCAGACTCCCTATCGCATTTACGGAGATGGTAGTCGTAACCAACCGATTCCATATCAAGCCGTTGCTTCCTTTATTGAATAGTGACGGTACTTTCCATATCCTGGCGATTAGCCAGAAACAGGTTCGCCTGATGGCGGGCAACCAGTATACGGTTGATGAGATCGATTTGGGTGAGATTCCTGAAACGCTTTTCCAAACCTTGCCAAGCGAATGGCCGAAGCAAAATCTCCAATACCAAACAGGTGCACCATCGGCAGGTGGAACTCAGGCTGCCATGTATCATGGACATGATAGAGGCAACGAAATCAAGCAACGCCTTCAGAAATGGTTTCGCCTGATTGATAAGGCGGTATCAGACCTTCTTGCAGGGTCACACTCCCCCTTGGTTTTGGCCGGCGTGGATAACCTTTTTCCGCTTTATAAAGAAGTTAATACTTACTCCAATCTGGTGGAAGAAGGAATTTCAGGAAACCCTGATAATATGACGAGCAAAGATCTTCATCCTCTGGCTTGGGCCATCGTCGAGCCGATGTTTTTGCAGGAACGAAGAGCAGGTTTAGCAAAATATGGACAACTCGCAAAGACCGAGCAGACCACTGTCGACGTTACCGAGGCACTCTTAGCGGCGTCCCATGGTCGTGTTGAGGTACTCTTTGTTGCCCTAGGGGTTCAGGTATGGGGCCAATTCGATCAGGAAAAGGACAAAGTCAAACTGAGAGAAATTCCACAGCCCGGAGACGAGGATCTTCTAGACTTGGCTGCTGTTCAGACCTTGATCAATGGAGGCTCTGTATTTGCAGTAACACCGGCAGAAGTTCCTTCCAAGGGTCTTGTAGCGGCTGTGCTTCGTTATTGATGATAGGCTAACCACAAGTCTCAAGTTTTGAGGGCGTAGGGTTGAATATTTAGTATTGATTTGGGGGTAGTGCCAAAAGGCACTACCCCCAATATATTGGGTTATATCCCAAGACAAAAAGAGAGACCGGCCAAATAAATGGTCGGTCTCTCTGTTGTGTACTAGGTAGGGAACTACTTAGATCTTGTAGTCGCCTGGCTTGATCTCGTTACCGAACTTGGCTTTGGCCTTCTCGATCTTCGCGATCTCTTCGTCCCATTTCGTAAAGATGAATTCAGGTGTATGAGCATCCATCTTCTTGAAATAGACCTTAGCTCTCCCGAGCTTCTCAACCCACTTGGTACAGCGGAAAGTAAACTGGTAGTTGTACTCAGCCTCTGTGTAGTTGTAGTCAAGATGCTTCTTGAACAGAACCTTCAGATCCTTGAAAAGGGGGATTTTTCCAGTAGGAGTATCTAAAGCTTCATACTCGTTATGGATACGACCCTCTGCCCAATGCAACCACACCTTCTTAGCAAGTTTGTCGTTAGAGAACTTGCCATTCTCATCCCTGAGGAAGTAGTTGGTGGAGAATACCTTGGGAACGTCCTTGATGCCCTCTACAAAGTCAATGTTGTTCTTTGTGTACTCCCCGAGAGGGTAGGATACAAAGTCCATGTTTGCCATGGGGCTTGGGTTACGTACGCCCTCTTTACCGAGGGTAGCACTGGTGGTCTCACTCTCAAGGGTACAAGCCTTGATAAGGATACCATCTTCCCAAGTTGCTGACTCTTCAACAGGAACACAGGTGTCGCTGTCGCGTCCGCCATAGAGGATACCTTCGACTGTTACGCCCTGTTTGGCCTCAAAACCCTTCTTATCAAAGTTCTTCAGGTAGTCAAGACGCATGGTATAACGGGCATTTCCGTGTGCTACAGGAATCTCATTTCCCTTAGCATCCTTCTTGCCTTCAAACCAGTCCTTGCCACTGTGGTTATCACCCTTCTTGGGGGTATCAAGACCAGAACCGAGCCAGTATGGGCTGTTGTCGGGTCCTCTGAGAACGTTGGAGAAGATGGTTTCCTGCTCGAGCATGAGGTTATCGAAGATTACCGGATCGTCTTCAGCGTTGACATCCTTGATGATGCCGAAGATGCCCTGCTCAACGTTTACGCCTCTGAACTCACCGTCAATGTTGCGGAAGTAAGCGATGTCATCACCTACGATCTCTTCACCGGGGATCATAGCAGTGGAAGTCTTACCACAAGCTGAGGGATAGGCACCTGCAAAGTAGGTTCGTCTCTTCTTATCCTTGTCGATGGCAGCCATGAGGAACATGTGTTCGCACAACCAGCCTTCCTTACCACTCTTACTGATGGCCAGGCGCATGGAGTGCTTCTTGAGACCGATGGAGTTACCTGCATACTGGTCATTCATCGAATATACGATGTTGTTCTGAGTGTCCATGTAGATGCGGCGCTTGTCAGTGTTTACAGAGGTGTTTCTCTCGTCGAGTTCTCCTGCTGAGTGGATGAATCTAAAGAAGTCGTCCTTCTTTTTCATCTTCATGAAATGGTCATAACCGGGGCGGTAGAGGATTGCCTCGGAGTGGGCAACGTACCAGGAGTCGGTGAACTGTACACAAGGCATGGTAAATTCGGAATGAGCAGGTCCTTCACAGAAGAACTTCACTACAGTGTCCTTGCCTTCCATGATGTTCTCTGCAATGCCCATGATCTCTTCATAACCCTTTTCATACTCAACTGAGTTGAGGCTCTTCATGTTTTCAAGGTTTTCCTTGTATACCATGTAACGGGTGTTTACCTTATCACGAGCCTGGTCGCCATAGCCGTCCCAGTGGATGGTCTGGCCTTTCTTGGCAAGCTGGAATTCTTCACCAATCTCAAGGGCCTTTGCCTTGATGTACTCCTCATCCTCTTTGCTGTCATCACAGACATAAATGGACTTTGGGTTGCAATGCTTTGCAAAATTTCCTACAAATTCATTGACCTTTTCATTCTCAAGTTTCATGAGCTTGGCATAACTTACCTCACTCAACTTTTCTTTCAATAGCGTTTCGTACTTTGAACCCATATGATAGCTCCTTTGGATAGTTTCTTATCAGTCTTTCCTCATAATACTACGCATAAAGTGATTAATCAAGTGAGGGGAAAAACTAACTCTATATACACTATTATAATGCTAGATTTAATGTTGGGATTAGTCACCAAAAATCCCAATGTAACTAGGCTAATAGGGGATATAACCCCTCTATAAGGCTTGAAATAGAGAGTTTAATAGACAGGGTTTTACTCATGTATAAATTTTTTATTAGATGAGTTATACGAAACCATTTCTTCCAGTTTTCTCAGTTTTTACCCCTGTTTGCTGTACATATAATCCTCTTATTGGTATGCAGTTTCCCTCCCTTTTGGTCCCTAACAAATACATCACCCTTGTGAACAGATCAACAAGGGTGGAGTAGGAAAATCCTAGTAAAAATTCTTATGTTTTATGTATAGTCAATAATCCCTAATCAAGAAGCTGCTCGCCATTCTCAAGCCATTTCTTATCAGGATCCCTTTTTAGGGCAGCCTTCATGATCAGGCCCATGATGATAAGGGCAAAGGTAGTAAGGAAAAAGCGCACTATAGCAAAGCTCCAGCCTAGGAATTTGACTTCTACCATAAGCTGAGGAATTTTCAGTGCCGCCCACGACCCTAGGAAGATGACCACATTCGTTATGCTTGCACCCTTATGTAACAGGGAAGCGGCTAGGGGAAAGGCCACGTACAGAGGCCCTGTGGGAAGAGTCCCCAGTGCCAGTGAAAAGAACCCACCACGAAGACCCGAATCATTTCCCAACCATTTTTGTATCTTATCCTTGGGCAGCCAAACTTCCATCAGCCCCATAAGGATGAATACGGGAGGTAGGATGAAAGCCATCTCCAGGAAATAATCCCAGGTGACCTTGGATGAACGGGCAGCTGTATCAGGGGCGAAGATGAACAAGGCGATGAACAGCAGGGCTACGCCAATGGGAAGCTTGAATTTTTTCAGTATGTTTTTCATAGGATCATCCCCATCAGAAAGGCTATCAGAAGCGCTGCAAGCATACCCAGACCATTACGGAGGAGGGTAAACCTCTTGCCCAGGACCTTCATCTCCATGGGTGCTGTAACCACCCCTACCATTACCAAGGTGGTAATGAAGGCTGATATGGTCATCACTGTAGCCCCTGAGCGCAAGAGCGACCCTGCCAAGGGAAAGGCTACCAGCGAGGGTATAAGTGTCACAGCACCGATCACAGCGGCTGTGATAGTTGCAAAGAAGCCAGCTTTGGCTCCGATGAGACTCGATATTTTCTCTGGTGTCAGCAGGCCCAAGATCAAGCCTACGATCCCAAGCATTGCCAACAGGCTCGGTGCTGTCTTAAGCAGGGATTTGCCTGCTACCTTAAAGGCCTTCTTGGTCTTTTCCTTGCTTTTGACAAGTGAGAAGACAAGCCCTACGGCCAATATTGCATATATGATAATGATTGTTGCCATCTACTCTTTATCTCCTTTATGACAGTGAGTGGGGATGTTGTTGTGCCCTTTGTCAGACAGTGGTCTTTTCTTCATATGTTTCGATCAGCTGCTCAATACGGGCTTTTCGCTCCTTGAGGACAGGAATCCAGTTGTGCAGTTCTTCTTTACCCAAAGATGTAATCGTATAGACCCGCCTCTTGGGCCCGCCGCTTGTCTCTTCCCAGACAGAAGAGACCAAATCCTGATCCTCCAGCTTTCGGAGGCTCCTGTACAACGATCCGATATTGAGGTCATCGCCGGTGAAGCCAAAATCAGAGAGCTGTTCGATCAGGCCATAGCCATAGCCCTCATGATCAAACAGGAGCAATAAAAGACAGATTTCCAAAAGCCTCTCCATCTTTTGGTATTTTCCTTCACAACAGCGTGATCCTCTCTTATTCATACAAATCCTCTCTATTTCTCTCTTTCTTGAATATCATCTTGTCTATATTCTTGTGTAATGACTCAAGGGTTTCTTTAGGTATTCCCCTCTTGGCTATATACAACATGCATATAGTACGCATATCATCTGTTTCTGTCAAGCTGATACAGCATTTTTTGTATGAAAGACGTAGCTAAGTAGATAAAAGTAAAGTTTTTCTTAGGATATGTAAGACTAGAATCCTACAGAAAACTCCCTGTAATCTATGGTATAGTTAGATGATCCCAACAGTGAGCTACACTTCTCTGTTGGGAAGCTGGAGGACCTATGAAAATTCTCTGTTGTGCAGATATCCATATGGGTAGGATACCCTCTGTAGCGTACCAAGAAGGTCTTGCAAGCCATACAAGCTGGGATGCGATAGTAGAGAAAGCCTTGGAGCTTGATGTTGCTGTTCTTGTCATGGCAGGCGATGTGGTAGAGCAGGAGGATCACTGGTTCGAAGCCTATGGGCCTCTCTTGTCCGGACTACAAAAACTCGGTGAAGCAGGTATTCAGGTCATAGCCGTCGGGGGCAACCACGACTATTCGGTCTTCCCTCAATTGGCAAAAGAGAGCCCTTATATCAAGGTGCTGGGCCTTGGAGGCACATGGGAATATTTTGACCATAAGGGGGTGCGTTTTGTCGGGTGGTCATTTGCACAGCGGTATATGAGGGAAAATCCCCTGGACAGTTTCACCAAGGATCTTGTAGATACTAGCCTTCCTGTTGTGGGACTGCTTCATTGTGAGGTAGGTTCTGCTCCCTTTACTCCCTATGCACCAGTTCCTAATGATGCTTTTTGGCAAACATCCATACCCTGGTGGGTACTTGGGCATATCCATAAAGGGGGAGTCTTAAAGGGTGGCAACGCTTTCTACTGTGGTTCGCCCTATGCTCTGGACAGCAACGAAGAGGGTATGCATGGGGTTTGGCTCTTGGAGAAACAAGGGGCCTCCTCTTGGAAGGATCCAAAACTTTTGCAACTCTGTCCCTATCAATTTGAAACCTGCACCGTCGATCTCGATGGTGTGCAAACAGAAGAAGAATTACGAACAAGACTTACTCAAAGGCTTAGGGAGTTTGCATCCTCCTTGCAATGCGAGGGGACCTTGCTTTGCAAGCTTACTCTTGTGGGCTCCATCGCTCGTACCTTGGCTATCTCCAAGATACTCACAAGCGAGCACCTGGAAAGCCTCTGGATCGCTGTAGGGGTGTGCAAAGTGCATACCCTTTCCTCCTATGTGGACAACACCGTCTTGGACATTGACCTTGAGAAGCTCAAGGAAGGAAAGGATGCCATCGCCTTGTTGGCAAATAAGCTGCTCGATGATGATGCGGTGCAGCAGATGGCACTACGCTATAAGAGACTGGATGAGGAAAGCTTCAATGCCCGTCCATACCAAAGCCTCAGCCAGAGTGCCAAGAGTGAAGAGGAGTATAGGGTCCTGGCCCAGCAAGCCGCTAAGCGCCTCTTGTTTTCCATGGTCAATAGCGAACAGGGGGGAAGGGTATGAGCAAGAAATTCTGGCTGAAACATATAACGCTACATAAAAGCCCTGGGTTCGCTTCAGGAACCTTCCCTCCGGTAGAAAAGCTCGGTGAACACCTGAATGTGGTGTGGGGGCCGAATGCAGTAGGAAAGTCCACCCTGAGCCGGGCCATGAGGGCCCTTATCTGGGATACTAAGTCTAGTAGTGCAGTGGAGGCTGAAGGCCTGCTGCAGGCACCTGATTCTGATTGGAATCTCTCCCTGTCCCAAGGAAAGCTTACCCAGACAAGACTAAAGGACAACCTGGAGGTTCGTCTGCCAGGGCGTAACGATGAGTTGAGCGAAAGCTACTGGTTTACCCTGCATGAACTTCTGCAGGAGGATGGACGGTCCACAGACGCTTTCCTCAGACAGGTCCGTACCAGCATGCAAGGAGGTGTCGACCTCGACGCTGCCTGTCAGGATGCTGGGGGTATCCCCTCTTTTGCAAGCGGCAATATCGCTCAAGCCAAACAGGTAAGAGGGGCAAGTGAAGAACTAGAACAGATCCTCAAGACACAAGAGGAACACCAAGGCATCCAAGACAAGATAGATGGGTTGCAGAAGGAGGTTGACCAGGCTCCTGAGCTCTCTAGGAAAAAGGCCCTCCTGGAAGATGCCCAGCAAGTATTGAACATTACAAAAAGTATCGAAGGGCAAGAGCAAAAGCTCTCCCTGTATCCCCCTTCCATAGCGTTTATTGACAAGAGCTCCCCTAAAAGGTTAGAAGAGCTCCTGGAGGCACAGGATAAGGCGAAAGAAGAGGAAAGGTCCTGCATCCAGAACAAAGAGCGGCTACAGCAGGGCTTTTTCGATTGTGCCATCGCAGAAGGGCAATTGCAGGATGTGGAAAAACCCATACGTATTGCAAACCAGTATAACGCCTATAAAGATGCGCTACATACACAAAAGACCGCTAAAGAGGAGTTTGGATCGGCTAAACAGGAGTTGCTTGAGTGGGAAGCTGAACACTCCTGGCTTATCGACGAACAAACAGACGAGAATACTTTGGAATCGTATGTCGATACCCTGAAGGCCCTGGCCCAAGAGTGCGAACCCCTTCGGTGTGACGTTGCTGCCGCCAAGCGCCTGCTCGATGAGTTGGGTGAGAGTGAAGTGATAAAGCACCCTGCAAAGGATCTTTCCTTATTGCAGATTCGTCTTTCTGACTGGGTAGAATCATTTTGGAAGCTACAGGGAACTCCTAAGAACAAGGTCCTGCAACCAGGGACAAAGAGATGGCTTTTGCTGCTTATCCTTTTGATAGGTGGTATGACATCTTGGTTGGGTATCGCAGTCCAGCCGGTATTTTTCCCCCTGGGCTTTGTGCTTACCCTGCTCAGTGTTGTTCTGCTGATACCTTCCTCTGCTAAAAACAGCGAGTACAAACAAGCTGAGGAAAGTCTTTTACAAGCAAGGCAAGAGGCAGAAAAATTGCTCACCCAGCTGGATAAGGAGGGACCCGCTTCATGGAGTCTTGAATCTTGTCATACGATGTCCTCAGAAATAAGCTCTGAGATAACTGCTACGCATACGCTTGAACAACTGGAGCTGAGACGGAAACTCGCACAAGGACACCTTGAAAAAGCTATCGAAAGTCTGCGCATATGGACCTCAGATTGGCAGCATGCTGCCAAGGCCATAGGCCTTAAGGATGATGAAGCGCATCTAGAAGGCTCCCAGTTCTTCCATTTTGCAGAACGCCTGCAAGCATGGAGTACCTATCGTCTCCAGTTTGTCAAAAAACAAGAGGCCTTTTCGGTAGCCCAGAAGGAAACCGCTCACGCCCTTTCCCTATTGCAAGCAGAACTGGATACACAGGAGCGTGAGATCACATCGCTCAAAGCCAAGGGTGATACCCTGATCAAGGGCTTTACCGATGCCCTCTCCCTGCAGTCTAGGATAAGGGAAAATGAGGGGAGGTTGTTCAACGCCCTACAGCAACTGCTTGAAAGCGAAGACGCTATCAAGCAGTTCTGGGAGAACATACAATTAGCCTTAGGTAATGAAGCTGAGCTTACCGAGCTTGTTGCCAAACTAGACCTGTGGAATGACCTGAGATTTTCCTTGAAACACAACCGGACCTTGTACGAACAGAAGAGCAAAGAGGCTCCAGAAGCTCTGAAAATGGCTACTATCAATACATCCTCTGATCTCTCTGATGCATTGGACAAGATTTTACATGAACAAAATACACTGGAGGAAAAGAGGGAAGAGCTTGGAGGACTACGGGCAATCTTTGAAGCCTTGAAGTTTGGTTATGACCTCTCTACAGCACATCTAAAGCAGGAGTCTGCCCTAGCCGAGCTGGAAGCCTTTCGAAGTGAACAGGTCATGGCCCGTATGATACAAACCCTTGGCAGTGACCTGAAGGATGAGAGTGAGGAACAGTTCCAGCCACAGGTGCTCAAGCATGCAAGCCGATGGCTTTCTGATATTACCAGTCATAGGTATACGCTTTCTGCGAACAATGAGGGGTTTTTTGCCACTGATACCATCATGGCGAAAAACCACCACCTCGATGAACTATCAAGTGGTACTAGGATCCAACTGCTTTTCTCCATCAGGATGGCCTTCATCACCATGCAAGAAGAGACCAGCGGGGTAAGCCTGCCCATATTCCTTGACGAACTGCTAGCCAACAGCGATGACGATAGGGCCCTTGCCATAGCCGTGGCCATTGGCAACATAGCTGACGAGCGGCAGGTATTCTATGTCACAGCCCAACGAGATGAAGTGGAGAAACTCAAGACGATAGCAACCTCAGAGGTGACTGTGATACCCCTTGAAGACCTTCGAAGAGACTTTAGGGTATCGAAAGATCCTCTGAAGAGCTATGTCTATGATAGGAAAGAGGTGGCTCCTGCAGTGGAAGATTATCAGGAGTATGGTAGGGCCCTCTCTGTTGCTGGAGCCTCTTTGTGGGATCCTATTGAGCGGTTGCACAGTTGGCACCTGCTTACCGACAGTGAAGAGTTATACAAGTATCTTCAACAGGGCCTAACCCGTGTAGGCCAACTTATCAGCTCTAAGGCGGGTAAAGACCCTTCTCTTGGTTTACGCTTAGATTTTCTCAAGGCAGCACAGCAAAGCTCACAACTTGGAAGGACCAGGACAGTGCATCTCTCTGATCTCAATGACCCTGCTTTGGATCTGAATCGGGGTGCAAAGTACTGGGAACAGATACTGGAAGTGGTTGGTCTTGATGGAACAACCGGCAATGAGCTTTTGGAGGCTGTAGAAGATAAACGGATACAGCGTTTCACTGATGCCAATCTGGAGATTCTCAGTACCTGGCTCTTTGATAACAAGTTTGCTACGGATACAGAGAGCAAGGACTCTCATACCATTCTTGAGGATCTTTTTGTCGAATCTGATGTTTTGACAGTTGGCTCTGTTGAGGAAAGGATTGTAGGGCGGTGGCTGGATGCTGTGATTGGCTAGAAGGTTGAAAAAGTATAAAGAGAAAGGGGGCATGAATTAAAAAACAATTCTTTACGCCTTCACAATTCTCACCTATACTCTTCTTTATGTACAAATCAACCATTCGAGCCTGTTATCTGGGCAACTTTGTAGGGGCCTTGATATGTAATCTGGCACCACTACTCTATATCACCTTTATGCGTGAGTTCTCCCTCTCTTTTGAGCAGGTGGGAAGACTGACCTTATTGAACTTCTTTACCCAGATCGTTGCCGACCTGGTCTTCAGTCGTCCTGTGGACAAATATGGGATCAGGCCCTTCATCACCCTGGGCCATGGCCTTGCCTTTATCGGGCTGTTGATGCTTGCCTTTGCCCCTCGCCTGTTTCCTGACAACCCCTACATCGGCCTGATGGTAGCCACTGTGGTGTACAGCAGTGGAGGAGGGCTCTTTGAACTGTTGCTCAGTGCCATAGTGCAGGGCATACCCAACGACTCCAAGGAGAGGGCGATGAGTTTGCTGCACTCCTTCTATGCCTGGGGCTTTATCGTTGTGGTGGTGGGAACCACCTCCATGCTCTATCTCTTTGGAAGGGAGCACTGGCCCATCGTGGTATTGATCTGGAGCATTATGCCTTTGGTAAACTTCTTCAACTTCATGCGTGTTCCCATAGCCCCTCCTGTAGAAGAGGAACACAGGACCAAGATAAAGACCTTGTTCAACTCAAAATACTTCCTGCTGGTGGTGTTTGGCATTGCTGTAGGGGGTGCTACTGAGGTTTCCATGTCCCAGTGGACCAGTGCCTTTGTAGAGTCAGCCCTACAACTTCCCAAGGCTGTGGGCGATCTTGTAGGACTCTGCCTGTTTGCATTGTTCCTGGGAATAGGACGTGCTGTGTATGGCAAGTATGGCGATCGTCTGTCGGTTTGGAAGGCCATGTTCTTTGGCTCGATACTGTGTGTTTTCTGCTATCTGGTAGCCGCTACCTCTCCCTGGCCTCTCGTCTCCCTATTCGCCTGCGCCCTTACAGGCTTGGGTAGTAGCCTGCTCTGGCCGGGATCGGTAGTCATTGGGGCAAAGCACTTTCCCCTTGCAGGAGCCTCCCTGTTTGCCATGTTAGCAGCAGCAGGGGACAGTGGGGCATCGGTGGGACCTTGGCTCATAGGCCTAACGGCGGATATCAACCCGACATTGGTCAGGGCCCTTCCTTGGATGCGAACCTTAGGCGAGCGTGAATCAGCTCTTCGTAGCGGTATGTTGATAGGAGTGCTCTTCCCCTTCTTGATGGCCCTTACCCTGTTGGTGATGAGACGTGAAGAAAACAAACAGAAAGAACAAGCAATAAATGACAATTTGCAGCATACACAGTGAAATAAACTTAGGGGCTTTTTTTTGAAATGAGGGCCAGCATGTTGTCTGTGGAACGCAGTCTCCTGCTGATATCCCTAGCCAGGTTAAGAATGAGTATCGTGTATGTTTTCAAGTGTGTGGTCGACAGCTTGTAGAGATCTTTGTTGGAAAGGGTGATGATCGTGACATCGGTAAGGCAGACTGCGCTCGCAGCACAGTTTTGGATATCAATGAGCTCCATCTCCCCGAACGAGTCCCCTGCATGTAAGGTGGTTATGACCCGTTCTTGGTCTTCCTTGTCTAGGGGATGTTTCTGGATGGAGATCTCTCCTTCCACAATAAAATAGACAGTGTTGTTGCTGTCGCCCTGCTTGAGGATGTGAGTTCCTTTGGCATAGGTTTTTTCATCCAAATAGTCATGGATGAGAGCCAGCTGTTCATCTGTCAGGCCACCGAACATGCTGTGCTTGCATAGGAAAGCATTGTCTATGGTACATTCACTCATACCTAATCGTATCGTGCCAAAGCTGAGAAAGCAAGAAACGAACCTGCTAGACAGAGCGATTAGTAAATTGGGGACAATGCTTTACAAGGATATGAGTACCTTTTGAATAGGCTTTATTGGTAAGGATTGCCCCCTTGTGTTTACAATACTTGCTTAGAGAGTGAGTCGCTGAAAGATATATCATACTTCCGACAAAACATTGTACGTTTCTGATATTCTTCTCTTTATGAATTTCTCCTTTGACTGTATGCTTAGTCTATCAGTGTTGTTTTGGAGGTTATTTTGCCACTGCTCTATTATATGCAGAATTCAATAATAGGCCTCATCCTTATAACGATCATGCTCTACTATGTGTTGGGGCATGGAGGGAAGAGGCAAGCTCAGGACTTCTGGTTTGTTTTGTTGCTCTTGTGTGCGATGGCTTTGCTTATTCTTGAAATGGGTATTGATCTGTTTTCGGGAAGAACCTTCTCTGGATCCCGAATTGTGCTCTCCCTTGTGCTGTTTCTCTTCTATCTGCTATCACCTCTGCCTGGGCTATTCTACTTTCTCTATATTAATCAACTGGGCAAAAGATGGGAAAGACTACCCTATAAAATAGTGTTGTTGGGTTCGATTCCCATTCTGTTGAATGTCCTCTTTACCATCTTCAGTCTGTTCAATGGAATGCTATTTTCAATAGATGCTACCAATACCTACGTTCGGGGTGACTATTTTTTCTTGATAATTGTTTTCAATCTTCC
>CAYXYD010000073.1:0-12588 GCA_964469205.1 uncultured Sphaerochaeta sp.
TCGTTTAGGAGGTTAGTGTGGAACTTATACTCTCCGATACAATGGGGTACTGTAAAGGTGTCTCAAGGGCAATCTCTATGGTTGAAAAAGCCATTGAAGACGCCCAGCAAAAGGGTGTTCCTGTCTATTCGCTGGGTAAGGTCATCCATAACAAACAGGTATGCCTTTCCTTTGCCGAGCGAGGCTTGGAGACTATCGCATCCCCTGCTGATCATCCTCCGGGGCTTGTTGTGCTACGTGCCCATGGCGTGACAGATGCTCTCAGACGTGAGTTTGTGGATGCAGGCTTTACGGTAATGGATGCCACCTGCCCAGTCGTCTCACGTAATCTCAACCTCATAGGAATAAACCAGAAAGATGCAGAGATAGTCATCGTCGGACACGAGAATCATCCTGAGACCCTTGCCATGCAGGGGGTTGAAAGAGATGGGAAGGCCTATCCTTCACTGTTCATAACCCGCCCAGAAGATGTTTCACAACTTAAGAAAGACAGCTCATATGCTGTCTTCGTGCAGACAACCTTTGACCGCCTTCTCTGGCGGGATATCCAATCTGCCTTTGCGGATTTGAAAACACAAGGCTATTCCATAGAGTTCCACAACGAGGTGTGTTCCAGTTCAGTGAACCGTCGTAATGCCGCCTTACGGCTCTGTAAGTGCTGTGATGCTATCCTTGTTGTCGGAGGTAAGGAGAGTGCCAACACCAAGGCTTTGTACACCCTGATAGCCGATAAGGGGAAAAAAGTTTGGCATATAGAAACCGAAGATGAAGTTACATCTGAGATGAAAGGCTATGCTATACTAGGGATAACCGCAGGGGCATCGACGCCTCAACTGACCATAGACGCGGTGCTGTTGAAACTAAAGGAGAACTGAACATGGATGTGCCCAACAGAGATATCCCTATACCTACGATCAAGCGACTTCCTTCCTACCTGCGACTTTTGAAGCAATATCTTGAGGAAGGGCAGAAGATGGTCTCTGCAACGACCCTAGCTGAAGAGCTTGGGCTCAAGCCCATCCAGGTTCGCAAAGATATCTCCTGTACAGGCATAGAAGGCAGGCCTAAGGTCGGCTTTACCATCGCTCGTCTCATCGACGCCATTATCCACACATTGGGGTGGGATAACTCCACCGATGCCATCCTAGTGGGCGCCGGTCATCTCGGTTCTGCACTTGCCCGCTACGAGGGCTTTGACACCTACGGGCTCAAGATTGTGGCTGCCTTTGATATCGATGAGGTAAAATGGGGGGCCAAGTTGGGTGATGTCCCGGTCTACTCTATCTCCGACATTAAGGAGTACCTTAAGGCAAACCATGTGAATATCGGAGTCCTTGCAGTGCCGGCCATGCATGCCCAGGAAGTGGCGGAGTTGCTGGTCAGCTGTGGGATCATGGCAATTTGGAATTTTGCTCCGAAAGATCTCAAGCTTCCCGAGCGGGTTGTCGTGCAACGCACCGACCTTGCCACAAGCTTTGCTGTGCTCTCTGCAAAAGTGAAGCGCAAGATTTCGGATGAGGATCTTGTAAGCGAAGTTGATGAGTGGTAGATGTTGTAGAGAATATGTGCTTGCATTTGATATAAACCCATTTTAATATTCTATTAAGAATATTAAAATGGGTTTATCTTTGTAATAGTCTGTTCTAATTTATTATTTATACCATTTAAAATTCCTTTTTCTTGTTTTTGTTGACTCTCACAGGGTAAATAGATACCATACCGACAGAGATGGGCAAGAGGGAAGTGAAGATAGAAAAAGTACTTGTTGAATTGTGTATGGGAAGCTCTTGTTTTGCACGGGGCAACGCAAAGACATTGACCCTGTTGGAGAACTACATCGCCGAGAAGGACCTTGGTGGTAGGGTGGCCCTGATAGGGCATCTCTGCCTTGGAGCCTGCTCTATGGGTCCGAATGTAAAGATAGGTGAGGTTACCCATAGCGGGATCTCCTCTGAGTGTGTGGTTGATCTATTGCGTGAAGCTTTGGAAGCACAGGCAGGAGCAGTATAATGATATACCCAATCTATACTGAGCTTACCGAGTGCAGGGACTGCTACAAGTGTGTTCGCTCCTGTCCTGTAAAGGCAATCCAGGTCCGGGACGGATCTGCGGTTGTGGTCAAGGACCGCTGCATCTACTGCGGGGCATGTGTTGATACCTGCCCTTCGCATGCAAAGAAGATTCGCAATGACTTGGGAAGGGTGAAGCAGTTTCTCAAGAGCGGACGCAAGGTGTTTTGCTCGCTTGCCCCCTCTGTATCTTCAGAGTTTCCCAACAAGGTCGACTCTGTAGTTGTCGCACTCAAACGCTTGGGGTTTTTTGCCACCAGCGAAACCGCCATCGGGGCAGCCTTGGTCAATGCAAGCATCGAAGCCTATGCTTCTGAGCATGATGGGCGTTGCGACTGGATCTCTACAGCGTGTCCTACCGTAGTGCAGATAGTTAAGAAATATTATCCAGGCCTTGTTCCTTCCTTGAGCAAGGTCCCTTCTCCTTTGCAGTGTCACAGCGCATACCTGCGCAAGCTTTATGGGGAAGATATTGGCATAGTCTTTATCGGACCCTGTATTGCAAAGAAGATAGAGGCTGATGAGACTCCCGGTTTTCCCGATCTTGCACTGATCTTTGGGGAGCTTCGTACGTGGCTGGAAGAGGAGCACATCGATCTTGATACCATCACAAGCGAGCTTGATGTAGGCGAAAAGACAGTGCCTCCCTTCCTCCCCAGTGCTGCGGGCAAGTCGACACTCTACCCGGTGGAAGGGGGCATGATAGCCTCGCTTGCTTGGGGCAATGACCCTTTTCAGACCAACGCTGTAGCTATCAGTGGCTCTGAGCAGGTGGTCGGCACGTTAGCGGGAATGGTCGGCGATAACCAAAACACCGACTTTTTGGAACTGCTTTTCTGTGAAGGAGGATGCATCAATGGTCCAGGAGGTGCTTCAGGTCGTTCCTCCGCCTCCAAGAAGGGACTCGCTTCGCGGTATACCCGCTCTAGGATTACAGCCGTTCAGCCTACCTTCGCAGGCGACCCTACTTTTGTAGCAGAGCTCCTCAAGGGCGGTTACTCGCTTATCGAAAAGCCAGGTGAGACGGGTATTCTTGTTTCTTCCTCCCCTTCTTTGTACCAGTTTGGCGTGCTCCATAGTGACGAGGAGATCGAGCAGGTCCTGCACCTTTTAGGCAAGGCTGACAAGCTCGAGGAGCTCAACTGCGGCGGTTGTGGCTACAACAGTTGAGGGAGATGGCCATAGCCTATCTCGACGGCATGGCCGAACCTGAGATGTGTGTGACCAAGATGCGAAAGGAAGCTCAGAGCAAGATGGATGTGCTGCTGCGCACCATCCCCATAGGGGTGGTCATCGTTGATGACAAATTGAAGATAGTGGACTGTAACAGCGGCTTTCTTCGCCTGTTCTCTGAGGTTGATTTCCCTCTTGAGGAAGTCGCCCTCAATATGGTGGCAGGTCTTCCCTTGGAGCGGTTTGTACCGTTCCATGAGAAGTTCCGCGAGCAGTTTACCTATGCCAAGACAGAGCAGTATCGCCTGCATTACCAGGACAAGTTCTTGCGTGTCACCTTCTTCTCGGTAGAGAAGCAGAGGCTTGTAGGAGCTCTCTTTGAAGATATAACCACACCGACAGTACGTAGGGAGACAGTCATCAAGAAGGCGGAGAACGTCATCCAGAAGAGTCTGGAGACCGTCCAGCAGATAGCATCCCTGTTAGGGGAGAATGCTGCCGATACGGAGATTATGCTCAACAGCCTCATTGATGCATTCAAGGTTCCGGGCAATGGGGAAGTTGAGGGCTTTACCAAAGATGAGCAGCAGGACCTCTCATGAACGACCTCTTCATTGATGTTGACTATGCCCAGATATACAAGAGCGGTCAGAAGATAGGCGGAGATGTCTTCTTACTCTCACGCAATCCCGATAGGGAGCAGATAGTCTGCACCCTCAGCGATGGCTTGGGAAGTGGCGTCAAGGCCAATGTGCTGGCAAGCCTTACCGCCCATATGGCACACAAGTTGAGTTTCAGTGAGATGGATCTCACCCACTCTGCTAAGATCATCATGAACACCTTGCCTGTGTGCAAGGAACGCAAGATCAGCTATGCGACCTTCACCATCGTTGATATCCGCCACCCTTCGCTCAATGATATCCAGGTGAACCTGATCGAGTATGACAATCCTCTGGCCCTGCTGTTCAGGGAGAGCACTCCCATACAGTGGGAGCGGGAGAAGATTGAACTCCACCGCGAAGGAGCCTTCAAGAAAGAAGAGCTCTCACGCTCGTCCTTGCAGATGACTGTGGGGGATCGCCTGATAGTCTTCAGTGATGGGGTTACCCAGGCGGGGATGGGCAAGGCCCTTCCCCTTGGGTGGCGTCTTGGGGGGGTGCGAGAGTATGCCCAGCAGCAGATAGAGAAGAACCCGAGCATCTCAAGCCATGATCTCAGCCGCAGTATTGCACGCAAGGCAAATGGATTGGACCGGCTCGCATCCAAGGATGACATCACCGTCATGGTGGTCTATGTGCGTCGTCCCAGGCGTACCCTGGTGGTTACCGGCCCTCCCTTTACCAAGGAGAAGGATGAGATTCTCGCCGACAAGCTACGGGCCTTTGAAGGCAGGAAAATCCTCAGCGGGGGTACCACCGCCCTCATAGTGTCACGTCTGTTTAACAAGAAGCTGAAGGTCGACCTCTCCTGCTGGTCACCTGAAGTCCCCCCTGTCTCAATTATGGATGGCATAGACCTGGTGACCGAGGGTATGCTTACCCTGAGCAAAGTGGCAACAGCCTTGGAACAGAAAAAACCTGTACGAACACTACCCAACGACGCCGTACGTAAGTTTGTGGAGGTCATGCAGGACAGTGACCAGGTGCACTTCATTGTAGGGACGAAGATCAATGAAGCACACCAGGACCCCAGCATTCCTGTGGAGATAGGGATCCGCCGAACGATAGTCGGGAGACTGAGAAAAGCTCTCGAGGACAATTATCTAAAAGAGTCCTCACAAGAGTACTTGTAGGGGAGAGGAACATAGTATGGCCAAGAGAGAGAAAGTAGCTGTAAAGATTTGTGTCGGGACCGCCTGTTTTGTACAAGGGGGGGCCGACCTGTTGCTGTATGACGAATTTCTGGACCCGATAGTCCTTGCCCATTGTGAAATTGAAGGGGTCTCCTGCCTGGGTAAGTGTAAGGAGGCCGATTCTAAGGAGAGCGCTCCCTTTGTACAGGTCGGAGACATCATCCATGGGGACATGACAGAAGAGAAATTCTGCAGATTGGTCACGGAGGCTGTCCATGCTTGAGATGAATAACCAGTACAACCAGATCAGGGCCAAGGTGCTCAAGCAGTTCTTTGACGGTACCCTAGAGCAGAATGCCGATAAGATTCCCTTCTACATCATCCCCAAGAGCCGCGTTCCCAACAGATGCTGCATCTACAAGGAACGTGCGATGATCCGCTACAGGATCATGGCAATGCTTGGGATCAACATCGAAACCGACGATGATGAGATGAAGAGCCTCAGTGAGTATGTGAAGGAGGTCCTGCTCGAGGATAAGCCACCTGTTCCCATTCTCACCACCATCTCCACTGCCTGCTCTGCCTGCCCACCTGACCGTTACCTCATCAGTGATGCATGCAGGGGGTGTTTTGCCCGTCCTTGTCTTGCTAACTGCCCTAAGGATTGCATCTCCTTCATCAACGGAAAGGCTCATATCGACGAGAGTCGGTGCATTCGCTGTGGCAAGTGTGAAGGGGTCTGCCCCTTCCATGCTGTGGTCCATATCCCTGTTCCCTGCGAACAGGCATGCCCGGTTGATGCGGTGAAGAAGAATGAAGAGGGGTATGTCGAGATTGACTACAAGAAGTGCATAAGTTGTGGGCGTTGTGCCGCGAGCTGTCCTTTCGGTGCGATCGTAGAACGCTCAGGCCTCATCGCTGTAGTGAAGATGCTCAAGGCCAAGGAGCATGTGACTGCCATGATCGCCCCAGCTATAGAGGGCCAGTTCCCTGGCACGTTGGCTCAGATAAAGAGCGCATTGCTCGCCTCTGGCTTCTCCTCTGTGGTGGAAGTCTCCCAAGGAGCTGAGACGACCAGCGTGCATGAGGCACAAGAGCTGATGAGTCGTAAAGAGAATAAACTAGGCTATATGACAACCAGCTGCTGTCCTGCCTATATGGAAATGGTGGACAAGCATGTCCCCTTCCTCTCTGAGAAGCGCTCTTCAGCCCTCTCTCCCATGGGCTATACCGCCTTGTGGTGTAAGGAGCAGAATGCAGGGACAAAGACTGTTTTTATCGGTCCTTGTCTTGCCAAGAAGGTTGAAGCGGCTAGAATGAAGAGTGTCGATGGGGTCATGACTTTCGGTGAGTTTGCATCCTTGTTTCTGGCCAAGGGCATAGACGTGCGTGAGATGGAAGGATCGGACCTAGGGGACACCTCCTTGTTTGAGGATTGCCGTGAGTTTGCCCTTTCCAGTGGAGTAGCCTCCAGTGTCCTCAGACGTCTGGAGAACCCCCAAGATGTAGAGGTGCTCTCTATCGACGGCATAGACAAGAAGATGTTCAGGGCCATGAAGATCTGGGAAAAACGTGCACCAGAGGCAGCCTTGATCGAGGTGATGTGTTGTGGAGGTGGCTGTATCAGTGGCCCGGGTACTGTGGTCAAGCCTTCTGTAGCCAAACGGCTTCGTGGGGGAAACAAGGCAGCAGCCCCGGTCAAGGCGATGCGTGAACCTATAACGCGGAGGTAGTGTATGAGTGAATTCACCATAGCGGGAACTCTCGTTGAGCAGGTAGGATCCCTGGTCGGACCTTGGGAGGGTAGTATAGAACGACGATACTGCCACCTCGCCAATGTTTCAGCCTTGTTATGGGATTATTTTGAGAAGATCAACTGGGTTGGGTTCTACATAAGACAACCAGGGGAGGACCATCTTATCCTTGGCCCTTTCCAGGGCAAGGTTGCCTGTACCGACATCGCATTCTCCAGAGGAGTATGCGGCAAGGCAGCTAGGACCAAAGAAAGTCAGCGCATAGCCGATGTGCATCTGTTCACCGGCCATATTGCCTGCGATGAGGCATCGAGGAGCGAACTGGTCGTGCCGATAGTAGATAGGAGCAATAACTTGGTCGCTCTCCTTGATGTGGATAGTCCCTACAAGGACCGTTTTACAGAAGCAGACCAGGTAATGCTTGAAGCGATTGCTTTGTTGATTTTTGAAAGGCTTTGGTCTTGACTAATTGGGCCCTTGTGCGCATTCTTATGCCAAGGCATTGAGAAAGACGAGTAGTCGAAAGCGGTGTGACAGAGAGGACTCCCACGGTAGTGGTTGAGAGGAGTCTGACAAGCGCCTGATGAAAACCCCTTTTGAGCCGCATACCGAATCTTTCTAGTAGGCTATGCCGCACACCTGGCGAAACAGGGAAAATGAGCGTCCTATCCAGCATAGCTGGTAGGGAAGCAAGGTGGACCCGCGGAAACATGAGAGCTTTCATGTCTTCGTCCTTGCCGGATACGGAACATGCCGTAACGGGAAGACGATGGCATGAAGGCTCTTTTTTGTGTAGTTTTTGTTGTAAGGAGATAGAAATGGCTAAAGAGGAAGTGGGAGAGAGACTCTCCAAGATCCGTCACTCAATGTCGCACGTAATGGCCGAGGCTGTCCTGGAGATGTTTCCCAGTGCACAGATTGCCATCGGACCCTCGATCGAGAACGGATTCTATTATGATTTTGACCTGCCCAGGCAGTTGGTCACCGATGATCTACAAGAGATTACAGAGCGGATGCGCGCCATCATTGCTGAAAACAAACCCTTTGTCCGTACGGTGGTAAGCCGCCAAGAGGCACAGAAGATATTTGCGAATCAGACCTACAAGCTTGAGTTGATCAATGCGATTCCTGAAGATGAAGAGGTCTCACTCTACAGTGTCGGTGAGTTTACCGACCTTTGTCGTGGGCCTCATGTGGAATCCTCCAAAGAGCTCAAGGCTGATGCCTTCAAGCTTATGAGCATTGCCGGTGCATACTGGAGAGGTAAAGAGACCAACCCTATGCTTACCCGTATCTATGGCACTGCCTGGACGAATGCTAAGGAGCTCAGACTTTACATGCAGCATCTTGAGGATGTGGAGAAGAGAGATCACCGTAAGCTCGGTAAGGACCTCGATCTTTTCAGCTTGCATGAGGAGGCAGGCCCTGGCTTGGTCTACTGGCACCCGATGGGAGCCAGGATCCGACAGGCTATTGAGAGCTTCTGGAGAGACGAACACTATGCAAACGGCTACGAGATGGTCTATACCCCTCATATCGGCAAGGCGTGGCTCTGGGAGACCAGCGGTCACCTTGGTTTCTACAAGGAAGGCATGTATCCTCCGATGGAGCTGGACAAGAGTGACTACTATGCCAAGCCGATGAACTGCCCGTTCCATATCATGATCTATAACAACAGCAAGCACTCCTACCGTGATCTTCCCTTCCGTTGGGCAGAGCTCGGCACCGTCTACCGATACGAGAAGGCTGGTGCGATGCACGGTCTGATGCGAGTTCGTGGCTTTACCCAGGATGATGCACACCTGTTTGTCACCCCTGACCAGATGCAGGAAGAAATTCTTGAAGTGCTCAGGTTTTCCCTACATATGCTGAAATCTTTTGGTTTTACCGAGATCAATGCATACCTTTCCACCATGCCGGAAAAGGCAGTTGGTGATCCTAAGCGTTGGGATGCTGCTACTGAGGCTCTTCGTGAGGCAATTGTAGCTGAGGGCCTGAGCTATGAGGTCGACGAAGGCGGTGGGGCTTTCTATGGTCCTAAGATTGACTTGAAGGTAAAGGATGCCATCGGTCGTGAATGGCAGCTCTCTACCGTCCAGTTCGACTTTAACATGCCTGAACGCTTTAACATGACCTTTGTGGACCGTGACGGGGTGGAAAAACGCCCGTACATGATCCACCGTGCCTTGCTTGGTTCGCTGGAGAGGTTCTTCGGTGTCCTTATCGAGCACTATGCAGGAGCTTTCCCCCCATGGTTGGCACCAGAGCAGATCAAGATAATCCCTGTTGGGGAAAACTTCTTCGACTATGCGAAAGTGCTTGAGAAGCGCTTGCGTAAGGAAGGGTTCCGTGTTTCTGCTGACCTTGGTGATGACAGGATGAATGCAAAGATCCGCAACGCCCAGCAGCTGAAGATTCCTTATATGGTAATCATTGGTGAGCGTGAGGCTGAGGGCGACCAGGTCTCTGTTCGTTACAGAAGTGGCAAGCAGGAGAATGGTCTTTCCACCGATGCTTTTATTGCTTCTGTGAAGGCCACGATTGCAAGTAAGGCTCAGTTATAAAGCTACTATGATCAGATGTAAGAAGCCGGAGCGATCCGGCTTCTTACCTTGGAGGATACGATGACACGAGAAAAAGCATTTCAGAGATTGGAAGAGATCGATCGCGATGTGGTGATGCTTGAGCATATGGGTTCAGTCCTTTCCTGGGATCAGGAGATGGGAATTTCTAATAAGGCTCTTGAGGAGCGTTCTGTACAAATGGGATGGCTCTCCTCCCAAGCTCATGAAAGTACCTGCAGTAACGAGATGGGGGACCTCTTATCCGCCCTCGGTGCCGATAGGAAGAATCCTGAAGGGTCTGGAACGGATGCCTTTGAAAAGGCACTTATCCGCCTTCGCTTCCGCCATTGGGACAAGCATAGGAGTATGCCGACCTCTTTGGTCAAAGCCATCAGCGAAAAATCATCCACGTCGCATGAAAGCTGGGTCGAGGCGAGAAAGCAGAATGATTGGAACCTGTTCAAAGGTGATCTCCAAGAGATCATTGCTTTAACAAGGGAGAAGGAATCTTGCTATAGGCGAGAAGGCTTCAGTGGTTACGATGTCCTGCTTGATGAATTTGAGGTGGGGATGAAGGGCTCTGAGGTTGAGACGCTGTTCTCTTCCATCAAGCCCAATCTGGTATCCTTGGTAGATACGCTCTCAGACAAGAGTGTTGACGATGATTTTCTCAAGTTGGATTATCCTATTGCACAGCAGGAGGCTTTTTCCCAGATTGTTCTGCAGGATATGGGCTTTGACTTCAGCCGGGGAAGCCGGGCTATCTCCGTCCATCCTTTTACCTCGACGTTGGGAAGTGATGATATTCGCATCACCACACGCTATACCGATCCCAGTGTGTTGGATTCGTTTAGCTCCACTATTCATGAAGGGGGGCATGCCCTCTATGAGATGGGTATGAACAGCGGCAGGCAAAAGGGCAGTAGTGTAGCAAATGCAGCCTCACATGGCATGCATGAGTCCCAAAGCAGACTTTGGGAAAACATGGTGGCAAAGAGTGAGGGTTTCTGGACTTACTATTACCCTCTTTTTTGTAAGTTTTTCCCCTCTCAGACAGAGGGTGTAAGCCTTACGAGGTTCTTACAGGCAGCAAACAAGGTGCAACGATCGCTTATCAGGGTCAATGCTGACGAGGTGAGTTATTCGTTGCATGTCATGCTTCGTTTTGAGCTGGAGCAGGAATTGCTGTTTGGCAACCTCTCTGTGGATGATCTTCCAGAAGCGTGGAATGCTAAGTCAAAAGAGCTGTTGGGCGTTGGACCAAAGACCTATGCACAAGGGGTGTTGCAGGATGTCCACTGGAGCAGTGGGGACTTCGGATACTTTCCTACCTATGCCTTGGGCAATCTCTATGGTGCTCAGATCTGGCAGAGGTTGAACCAGGACCTTGATGTCGATTCCCTGATGCAACAAGGCAAGCTAAAGGAGTTGCATTCCTATCTGAATGAGCACATCTATACGAAGGGAAGTCTCCTTTCGCCTGGGGGTTTGCTCGTAGAGGCTACCGGAAAACCTCTTGACGCGAAGCTGTTCACAAGCTACCTTGAAGACAAGTTCAGCCGCTTGTTCGGCTACTAGAGGATGTCTATGAATATTCCGAATAAGCTCACTGTTTCTCGCCTGGTTATGGCCCCGTTGTTTTTCATCGCATTCAACCTCCCTGTTTGGGTGGGCCCTGAGTTGGGTAAGATCTCTTCAATACTAACCATCATATTGTTGCTCTTCACTGAGATGACCGACCTGTTCGATGGTATAATTGCAAGAAAATATGGTCTGGTCACGGACTTGGGCAAGGTGATGGATCCTTTTGCGGATACCTTCTCCCGGCTGACCTATTTTGTCTGTCTTTCCGTCTATGGGATAATGCCTTCATGGGCGTTTATCATTATCATGTGGCGCGAATTCTTCATCCTGTTCCTCAGGATGCTGATGATGGGCAAAGGCAAGCCGGTTGCTGCAAACATCTGGGGTAAGATGAAGGCGGTGCTCTATGCCATCAGTGGAGCGGCGGGTGTTCTGTACATCGCCTTGACGCGTTGGTTTGTAGGTGCCTCCTGGCTTTCTCCTATTGCTAGTGCCCTTACAGTCGTGTTTGCCTTGGCAGCGTTTGCTTCGGCGGCTTCCCTGCTTACCTATGTGAAGGCCATCATTCGTGATGGAAGCCTTTCCACACTATCTCGGTAAGCAGCAGTATGAGAGACCTGTTTACCCTTACCGAAGGTGAGGTTGCATCCCTTACCTATGTGCTTACCGATGTGGATGATACGATTACTACAGATGGAAAGCTGCATCCAGAGGGCCTTGAGGCCCTTTGGAAACTGCATGATTCTGGTTTGAAGGTCATTTGTGTTACCGGTGGTTCTGCAGGGTGGGGTGATACCTATCTGCGACAGTGGCCGGTTGAGGCTGTCCTTAGTGAAAGTGGGGCCCTCTGCCTCTATAGGGAAGACGGGGTTATCAGGCACTATGTGCATCCTTCCATCGAGAAGGAAGGGTATGAACAAAGGGCACAAGAGCTCATCAAAAAGGTTCTCTATCTCGTCCCTGAAGCAAAACTTTCCAGTGATCAGTTTGCCCGCATCTATGACATTGCCTTCGATCATGGCAGTGAACCCCCGTACTTGAACAAGGCTCAGATATCCAAGGTAGTCGCCATTTGTACTGAGATGGGGGCAGGGACTGCAGTGAGTTCAATCCATGTGAATGTCTGGTTTGGTGCGTTTGATAAGAGACGGGGTACTGAGGCATTCTTTAGGGATGTGCTCGGCCTTGAAGGCCCTATCCTGCAGAAAATATGTTGTTATTGTGGGGATGCTCCGAATGACCAGGTGATGTTCTCCCATTTCCCTTTGAGCTTTGGGGTGGGTAATATCAGAAAGCACAGTCAAAGCATGCAAAATCTGCCCAAATTTGTTGCCCAAAAAGAGGGGGGTGCAGGGTTTTGTGAGATTGCAGAGGCACTGCTACGGTGCAAGGGAAATAATTCTGCAATACTTTGAAAAGAACGCTTGACACTAAAGAGTCTATTTTGTTATGTTGTCTGAGCACGCTGAGCCACAGAAAAGCTCAGCAGAAGATTTTTGACAGATATATGAGAGAAGAGAAGAGAAGATATACGCAAGACGATTGCCGGAAACGGTCGTTGGTCAAGCGTGGAAGCGAAAGCTTTCAGGAAGCTTTAGGGCTTCCCAGTCAATTACCGAGTGATGAACAGTAGATGAGATAAGCTACGTTCG
>CAYXYD010000074.1:0-12506 GCA_964469205.1 uncultured Sphaerochaeta sp.
CCATCCCCGATCTTTCTGACGGCTTCAAGCCGGTACAGAGGCGTATCATCCATACGCTTTTTGAGATGGATGACGGCAAGTTTCATAAGGTTGCCAATGTGGTTGGTTGGGCTATGCGCTACCACCCCCATGGCGATTCCTCCATCTACGAGGCTCTGGTAAACCTAGCCAACTTCGATCTGTTTATAGAGAGGCAGGGGAACTTCGGTAACTTCATGACCGGCGACAGCGCAGCTGCAGCCAGGTATATCGAGTGCCGTCTGCTCCCTTTTGCCAAGAGGGCCCTCTATAATCCTGAACTCACAGCCTTTATCGATTCCTATGATGGGCGTAATAGCGAGCCAGCCTCGTTTCCGGCCAAAATTCCTGTAGTCATCATCCAAGGTGTCATGGGTATTGCGGTAGGGATGAGTACCTCAATCCTACCGCACAATGCTTTGGAAGTGCTCGATGCCATGGCTGCAAAGCTAAAGGGCGAGAGCTATATCCTCTATCCTGACTTTCCAGGCGGAGGCATCGTTGATGTGGCCGAATATAACGACGGACGAGGCTCTGTCTCCATCCGTGCAAAGCTCAATTTTTCCGATCCCAAGAAGATCATCATCGAGGAAGTTCCTTTTGGAGTAACCAGTGAGGCGATGATCCACTCGGTTGAGGATGCTGCAAAGAAGGGGCGTCTGAAGATCAGTTCGATCAACGACTATACCTCCGACAGGGTAAATATTGAGATCAACCTTGCACGCAATACCTACTCAGAGGACATCGTTGATGCCTTGTATGCATTTACATACTGTGAGACTAAAGTCTCGGTGAACCCCTTGGTCATTAGGGAGAACATGCCCACCATCATGGGAATCAGAGAGATATTGGACTATCATGCCCTGAACCTCCTTGTTGTCCTGAAGGCCGAGCTGGAGCTCGAGAAAGGGCATCTCTTGGATAAGTTGCATGCCAGAACCCTTGAGCGCATCTTCGTTGAGGAGCGTATCTATAAGAGGATCGAACAGAAAAAGAGTGCCGCTGATGTCATCAAGGCAGTCTTTACCGGTTTCAAGCCCTTTGCAGAGCAACTCCTTAGGCCTCTTGTCGATGAGGATGTCGATCGCCTATTAAAGATTCCCATCAGGCGTATTTCGCTGTTTGATATCGAGAAGAACCGTCATGAGATGGATGAGATCAACGCCCTCTTGGAGGAGATCGAGTACAAGCTAGCCAATCTGGTAGAGTACGCCCTTTCCTATCTTGAAGAACTCAAAGGGATGCTTGGAGCGGAAGAGCATAAGAGAAAGACCAAGATAAAGACGTTTGAGGCTATCGATGTCAAGGAAGTCGCCGAGAGAAACCTAGCTATAAAATACGATACTTCCAACGGATATTTGGGCTATGGGGTAAAGACCGGCAATACCCAGCTCGAGGTAAATGCGTTTGACCGGGTGCTCATTATCCGTAAGGATGGCACCTACCAGGTCATTGATGCTCCTGAGAAGGAGTTTGTGGGCAAGGGGATGCTCTACTGTGGTTTTGCAGACAAGGGCGAGCTTGAGAAGATTGTCTTTACTGTCCTCTATCAGGAGACGACCTACAAGTATCTCTTCCTCAAGCGTTGCCAGATTCTTTCCTTTATGTTGAAGAAGGCTTATTCTCTTATTCCTAAAGGAAACTACAAGATGGTGAAGCTTTCTACGCATCCCAATGCTGAGCTTACGGTAAAATACAAGCCAAAGCCTGGTTTGAGAATCCTGGAAGAGCAGTTCTATTTCTCCGACTATCTGGTAAAGAATGTACGGGCAAACGGGGTGCGTATTGTAGTGAAGGATGTTGCCTCCCTCAAGTTGCGGGCGGTGAAGGAAATTGTGCATGAAAACCAAGAAGAGCCAACCCTCTTCGATGATGTTGAGGAGTGATGATGGCGTTTGAAGAGAGAATTCTCTATGAGGATAATCATCTCATCATAGTGAACAAGCTGTGTGGTGAGTTGGTTCAAGGGGACCGGACCGGTGATGTGACCCTTGCCGATATGGTGAAGCAATATCTGAAGGTAACCTATAATAAGGAAGGGAATGTCTATCTGGGTATTCCTCACCGCCTCGACCGGCCTACCAGTGGGATCGTGGTCTATGCAAAGACAGAGAAGGCCCTAGTCAGGCTCAACGAGCTATTCAGGGGAAGTGCTGTCAAGAAGATCTACTGGGCGGTTGTCGATAACCTTCCCTCCCAGTTGGAAGGAACCCTTACCCATCATATGGTGAGAAATGCTGTGCAGAACAAGAGCGTCGCAAACCCGATAGAACGCAAGGGAAGCAAGGTCGGCAAGCTTGACTACCGCGTGATCTCTTCATCGAAGAACTATCATTTGCTGGAGGTCGAGCTGCATACCGGACGCCATCACCAGATACGGGCCCAGCTTGCTGCCATAGGGCTCCATATCAAGGGAGACCTGAAGTATGGCTCTCCCCGTTCCAATCCTGATGGCGGGATCTGCCTGCATGCACGTTCTATCAGCTTCATACACCCGGTTAAGAAGGAAGAGATCTTCCTTGTTGCCAATCCTCCTCGTGAACCCCTTTGGGATGCGTTTTTGGAGCAGGTGGGGCAGTAGTTCTATATAATCCAAGTTTTCTACATGACAATCCCACCAGAAGGTGGGATTTGTTGTAGGTGGATATTCACGTAAATAAATTTTGTATCATCTCTGTTTTATGCGTTATCAGTCCAGTCAAATGTATGTGTCAGATCCTTGAAGTATGTCCATCTTTGGGTCAGGTGTCTGTATCTACCTGCCACGATACCTGCTCTGATATGTAGGGTTTTCGCCAATTCAACTATTTCTTGCTGTGAAGTACACGCTGCAATATGTTCATTGAACTTAGCAGGGATCAGTATTTCAGCTGCAAAACGGTCCGCTTTTAGTTCCTCTGCATCTATACTCTTTTTCTCTGCGATATACAGTCGTTGTTTTTCTCCATGCAGTATATGATAGGCTTCATGAAAAAATGAAGACCAAAACAAATCCTCACCTTTGCCTCTTAAGCTTAAAACGATCATTGCCTTGTCAGGAGAAAGCCACTTTGATGCTCCATTCCAAGGCACTTTCTTTACTTCTCTGACTAAGGAAAGTGCTACACCTGAACTGGCACAAAGTGTACGCATTTCATCAATGAATACGGGAGGTTTTTTTATAGTGAGCTCGCGAATGAGCTGAAGAGACTCTTTGAACTTCTCTTTCTTGTAAGGTGAGGTTTGAATATCTTGTGCCTGTACTTCTCCTAATCTAATCCAGGCAGAGGCAGGTCCTATCTGTGTCTCAAAACAATCAGAACGACGAGCAGCAACTTTTGGTTCACACCATACATCATTCCAAGCATCGACACTGGAGACTCCATAAAATTTCAGGGTTTCGTGTACAAGATCAGAACCACTGGTCTCCTTGGAGATCTCTCCACGCACCATAAGTTCTTTGACAGGAATTCCTTTCAACCAATCAAGACTATTTTCAAGAGCTTTGGCTTGTTTGAGTTTACTCAATTGTTGCCGATAGTTCATTTCCATATTATTCCATAGTCTTGCTGGAACCTTTGTAACCATTTCGAGTTTATTGGCTGTCTCAAAAGTGATGGGTTGCTCGCTCTTTAGAATGCGGACAATTGTTTGTTCTGTGAGCCCGGTACGAATAGCAAGCTCTTTTTGGGTCATTTTCAAGCTTTCTAATGTCTCAAGCAAGGTTTTCGCAGGAGAAACCGCATAATCTGGTTCAAATCCATATAGTCGTTTTGCTTTTTTTGGTGTGCTCATCTTGAGCCCCTCCGTTGGTTTTTCTGGTCATGGGTGTCTTCTATTCCGATTATCTCAATCTCAGTGACTTGTTCTCTATCAATACCCCCATCCTCCTTTTGGGGGATTGGGTCGTTTGCTGGAATGAAAAGCAAGCGAAAGGGATATTCCAAATCAACTGAGAAAACGGACTGACGATTGACTAGTTCATGACAGTGGGTAGGTGGTAAATGCGAGAGGTCACTAAGTGTTTCTGCAGCTTGTAATTCCATTAACCGTTGCTGTACCTTTTCGCTCATTCTTTGTCCGAATGCTTTGACAATATCCTGTTTTTTGGAGCATTGCTTTTGTAGCCTCTTCGTAGTAAAATATATCCTCATTAACTCACCTTGTCAATCATATAGTTAACATAGTATGTTAATGCTATTATAAAATCAATAAGTTTTTCTGATTTTTACTCACAAAAGCATGACTGATGTGTATCGGCTGCTGTTCATGAGATTATAAACCATCTATAGACTTGGATCTCAGGGTATAAAGCCCAAGATCTTATTCAATATCTGTTATAGGCAGAGCACTCCCTCTCCCTTGAAGCCGTTTACCTTTATGGTAAGCGGCTTTTCACTTCTTGCATGGATGAAGTGAGCAGACTCTTCAAATACAGGCAAGCTGGAAAACTTTGTCAAATCAAGCCTTCCTGCCTTATAGATGGGGTTCACTGTCATGTAGATGCATCCTAGGCTTGTCATATTCTGGAAGAAGTGGGTGCCCTGGCTTGGTTCAACTTGGAAGCCTTCAAAGCCTGTCTCTATGATGACCTTCGATCGGGATATCTGAGACCAGGAGACAGGGATGCCCAGCCATGGGTCACACGAGCCGAGTCTGCCAGCAACAACAAGTACATAGTCCTTCTCTTGAAGCACCATAGTGGCATTGAGCTTGTCCAGTTCCTTGGCCATCTCCTGCATCTTGGAAGGGTCGAACTTGTCCTGTTTTATATAGATGATATCGTGGATGTCTGTAATCTTCCCATTTCCCATGATGACAGTCGAGAGGACAGCAGCCTCTTCTCGTTCCTGTTGGGTTATCTCCACGTCACTTTCCTCATTGCCTTGGGCAATGGGGCGTATCTGCAGCAAGCTGAACTCGGGCTTCTTGGGAGGCTTGCGGTTGAGGTTGATGGCAAATTCTATCTCAATGGGCGCTCTCATGGCTTCAGTTCCCAGTTCAAGGATATCCTTTACGATGGGAGCCAGGGGGAAGGCGTCATACTTGAGGATGCCGTTGAAGGTAATGACCTTGTGCCCTTCTGCCCTGGTGCTTTCACTCATCATGCCGGTGCCCATGTCAAAGGTACTGGCGATGTAGCGCAGTGTTTCCGGGTGCTTTTCCGCCTCTTCCATATCAAGCAGTTCCAGGTTCTCCAGTCCTTCCTTTTCCAAGGGGAAGTACCCGCCTTCGAGGTTAAGGGCATAGAAGTTACTCTGGGTGCTCGACTGGTTGCCCCCAAGGTGTTGCACTGGCCTTCTGGGATGGCTGGGGGAGAAACGGAAGACCGAGCCGTTTTCCACCACTGACTTGCCGAAGCCAAAGCAGAGAAGACCTACCCCATCCTCGGGCGTCTCCCCACCGATGGGGTAGTAGTTCAACGACCTGGCGACCCCGCTTATGTTGGGGTACCAGTAGGAGCCGTGCTCGCTACCGATTACCTGTTGGATGACCACTGCCATCTTCTCGTCTTCCATCATATGGTCGGTTGCCTTGAGATATTCCTTAGCTTGTTTGAAGTAAGTCGAAGCCCATACACATCTCAGAGCATCGCACAGCTCGTTGAGGCACTGCTCTTCACTGCCCTGGTTGGGGATCATGCAAGTCTCGTAGACACCGGCAAAAGGCTGGAAGTGGGAGTCTTCAAGCAGGGAAGAGGACCGTACTGAGATGGGCTGGTGGATGACCTTTACAATCTCAGCAAGGTTGAGGACAAGCTCGGGGTTCAACGGCTTGGAAAGGAAGACTTTCAGCAGGGTCTCATCGGGAAGGGCTGCAGTGATGAAGTCCTTAAGGTCATTCTCTTCGATAAACTGGGTGAACTGGTCTGTGGTTACTACAACAGAACGTGGAATGGAGAGATAGACATCGGGATACTTCTCAAGGATGCCGCTTGCCCTGAGCTCCATGTCTATGAAGGCAAGACCTCGCCCTTTGCCTCCAAGGGAGCCGTTTCCTATCCTGCTGAAGAAGAGAGTCTCGTCATAGTTGTTCCTGCTGAACTGGGCAATGACGCCTTTGGTACGCTCAGCTCGGTAGTTGCGGATCATGTCAGTGAGCTGTTGCTGAACTTCTGCGGCATCACCATGCTCTGGGATCTGCAAATCCTTGATCTTGGCTGCGAGGATGTAGAGGCTCTGGGCACGTAGCCATCGGGAGAACTCGTTTCTCCTGCAGTGGTAGTCAAAGCTATCGGAAGGGATGGAAGGGAGCATCCTCTGCAGGTCCCGCATGGTCTCTGCCTTTGCAAGCTCCTTCCAGGTGATGGGGTCGCGGAAGATGAAGGGACCGAAGCCAAAGTGTGAGTTCATGAACCTGGTAAGGTCACTAAGCAGGGAAGAGCTCAGCTTCCAAGTATAGAAAGCCCCGGCTTCCTCAGCCTTTTCCTTGTATTCATTTTCGGTGCTCTGTATGAGGATGGGGACATCCTCATCTTTGTTGAGGATCATCGCTGTAAGCTTGAGCCCTGCTTCCTTGTCGTGGATGCCCGCCTTCAAATAGGAGAGGTCGGTTATGATTCCAAGTATGTTGTGGCGGTAAGTGTTGTAGAGCTTTTCGGCTTCTTCGTAGGTACGTGCCAGGACGATCTTGGGTCGCCCCCTCATCCTGAGGGTTTCCCCCCAGTTGTTCAAAGCCTCGAGGATGCTGGATCTGTTCTGCTCGATGAGGCAGGTATACATCATGGGAAGGTAGGAGGAGTAGAAGCGCACCGAGTCTTCAACAAGGATGATGACCTGCACATCGGCTTCCTCTGTATCGTGGTCGAGGTTCATGCGGTCTTCAACAAGCTTGATCATGGCTAGGAAAATGGTGGGGTCTCCCTGCCAATAGAAGAAATAGTCTATTGCCTTGCAGTCTGAATCCTTGATAAGCTTGTTACGTCTGTGACTCGATGATGGGGAGAGTACGATGACCGGCATTTCTGCATCGATTTCTTTGATATCGGTTGCTAGCTGTTCGACTGGATCTTCTGAACCAAGGTCGAGCATGGTGATGACCAGATCAAAGGAGCGTTCGCGCACTAGGGCCAATGCTTCTTCTCCTGTATTGGTGTGGGTTATCTTGGGTGGATTGTTCAGACCCAACTGGGTATATTCAAGGAAGAGTTCCTCTTCCACCCTACCATCCTCTTCCAGGAGAAAGCGGTCGTAGTCACTGCAGATGAGCAGCACGTTGTAGATGTGTTTCAGCATCAGGTTGCTGAATGGTAGCCAGGTTGGGTCAAGGTTATACATGCCTAGCATTTTACCATGAGCGGAACTATATTGGATAGTGGTAACAAATATATTATAAATTGTTGGAAATCGAGTTATTATGGTGTTATTATGATGGATAAGGTAATATAAAAAAATAAACTGATGTTTATATAAAAATGTCAATTTTGCCTATTGTAGTTTGATTGACAGAAGCTAGAGCCTAGTTTACTCTACGACAGTACGTTGCTGATAATGTATGCGATTCGAAGGAGAATGTATTATATGTATAAGCTTGATTCATTTATGGCAGAACTGGAAAAAAGGAATCCCGCACAACCGGAGTTCATCCAGGCAGCCCAAGAGGTTTTGGAGAGCATCATCGATGCGGTTAATGAGAACCCCATGTATGAGAAGTACAAGATTCTGGAAAGAATCACAGAGCCTGACAGGGTCTTCTCCTTCCGTGTCGACTGGGAGGATGACCAGGGGAACGTACAGGTAAACCGCGGCTATCGCGTCCAGTTCAACAATGCGCTGGGACCTTACAAAGGTGGGCTTCGGTTCCACTCAAGCTTGAGTCTGGGAACCTTGAAGTTCCTCGGTTTTGAGCAAACCTTTAAGAACAGCCTGACAACCCTACCCATGGGTGGTGCAAAGGGTGGTAGTGATTTCAACCCCCGAGGCAAGAGCGATGGGGAGATTCTCCGTTTTTGCCGCTCCTTCATGACCGAGCTTGAAAAGTATATCGGGCCCAATACCGACGTACCAGCCGGAGACATGGGAGTGGGCCTCAAAGAGATCGGGTACATGTATGGCCAGTACAAGAGGATTCGCAACGAGAATACCGGCGTCCTTACAGGCAAGGGCCTCAGTTTCGGAGGCTCCTTGATCAGACCTGAAGCCACCGGTTATGGCTCTATGTACTTTGCCAACCAGATGCTCATAACCAATAACGACACCTTTGCGGGAAAGACCATCTCTATCAGTGGCTTCGGTAACGTCGCCTGGGGTGCTGTAATGAAAGCAACCGAGTTAGGGGCCAAGGTCGTCACCATCAGCGGACCTGATGGGTATATTCATGACGAAGAGGGTGTGGGTACACCCGAAAAGTGGGCATACATGTCCTATCTTAGAGCTTCCAACAATGATGTGGTCGAGCCCTATGCCAAGAAGTTCGGTGCCAAATTCGTGCCTAACAAGAGACCTTGGGAGGTTCCTGTAGATATGGCCTTCCCTTGTGCTATCCAGAACGAGCTCTCCTTGGAGGATGCCAAGGCCTTGGTAGCCAATGGGGTGAAGTATGTGGTGGAGACCTCCAACATGGGCTGTGCAGCCGATGCAACCATCTACCTTATCAAGCAGGGTATCCTGTTCGGTCCTGGAAAGGCGGCCAATGCCGGTGGTGTTGCTGTCTCTGGTCTTGAGATGAGCCAGAACGCCATGCACATCTCCTGGAGTGCTAAGGAAGTGGATGCCAAGCTGCATGACATCATGGTGAATATCCACAGTAGCTGTGTTAAGGAAGGTACCCGGGAAGACGGGTATATCAACTACCTCAAGGGCGCGAATATCGCAGGTTTCAGAAAGGTAGCTGATGCCATGGTGCTCATGGGGTATTAGAAGATACGCAATCACACCTAGCTAGTATATGAATATGTTTTTGTGATATGTAAGAACGATCAGGGAGTCCTCAAGGGGGCTCCCTTTCCTCTTGTATGACGCTAGGCGCTCGATAAAAAAGGTCTGAAAGGGAAGGTTTTTTGAAAAATGCTTCCCTTTCTAAGAAGAAGAATGCAACAACCTTTCTTAGAATTTCCTGTAGCAAGGGCAAGGAGTTGTGCATTTCTGAAAAGAAAAGTGTTGCAATCTTTTGCAGAAATAATAGAGATTTATGTGCTGTCATAGCAGAACAGTATGAAACCTATATAACACTACATATAGCGTTATGTAGGTTTTATACCCCCCATATGTTTTGTTTTTGTCTTGTAATCCTTTACAAACCATGGTATGTTAGAACTTGCAAAATCTTTGATTTTGCATAGTTTACGTACATAAATTCGCTATGAAATGTATATATGATGAGGGATTGTATGAGTGCTGTTAAGAATGAGTTGAGCCCCCTGGGCCGGAAGATTTTCCTTGACCGGTATGCGTTGAAAGACGTGCAGAAAGAGACCCTAAAAGTGGGTGATATTGTCGTTGCTGTAAGCAACGCTGCTACTGGTCAGAGAGAGATCGGGGTGGTTACCTCCCTTGGTAAGGATAATGCCATTACTGTCAAACTTGATGATGGTGTTGTTTTGAACGTCAAGCGTGAGGAGATCGACAAGCCCCTGGAGACCGACCCTGCACAGATGCTCGCTCGTGTGGCAAAAGGTATTGCATCACAAGAAAAGGAGGAGGTTCGAAACAAATGGGAAAAAGAGTTCAATTGGCTATTGGAGGACTGGAAGTTCGTCCCTGGCGGCAGGATTCTCACTGGAGCAGGCACCTCGCAGAACCTGACCTATTTCAACTGCTATGTAATCCCCTCCCCGAAGGACAGCCGTGGAGGTATTATTGCCTCATTGGGGCAGATGACGGAGATAATGAGTCGTGGAGGCGGGGTAGGTATGAACATCTCCTCCCTGAGACCCCGACACAGTTATGTGAAGGGCGTAAACGGAAGGTCCAGTGGCTCAGTCAGCTGGGGCGGACTTTACAGCTTCGTAACCGGACTCATTGAACAGGGAGGCTCCCGCCGAGGGGCCCTGATGCTTATTCTCAATGACTGGCATCCTGACATTATGGACTTCATCAACAGCAAGCGCGAGATGGGCAAGATCACCAATGCAAACATCAGCGTAGGCATCAGCGATGTCTTCATGGATGCAGTCAAGAATGACGACGACTGGGAGACGCTTTTCCCTGATACCACCGATCCTGAATACAACAAGGTATGGGACGGAAATCTTGACAACTGGAAAAAGGCAGGTCATAAGGTCAATGTCTATCATAGGATGAAGGCCCGTGAGATCTGGGACGCCATCATTGAGAGCGCATGGGCTTCTGCAGAGCCTGGGGTCTTCTTCATTGACCGCTACAACAAGATGTCCAACTCCTGGTATTACAGCAGTATCCAGTGTACCAATCCCTGTGGCGAACAGGGTCTCCCCCCTTGGGGTGTCTGTAACCTTGGCTCCATAAACTTGAGTAAGTTTGTGAAGGACAAGAAGGTGCTGTACAAGGAACTGGGTAGGACTGTTAGGGGTTCTGTCAGATTCCTGGACAATGTCATCGACGACACTCCCTACTTCTTTGATGAGAACAAGGACCAGCAGAAGTCTGAGCGGCGTATCGGTCTCGGTACCATGGGCCTTGCAGACATGCTCATCAAGATGGAGCTTGCCTATGGAAGCGATGATTCGCTCTCCTTCATTGACGAGCTTTTCAAGTTCATCTGTGTCGAGGCGTACTCTGAGAGTGCAGACCTTGCCAAGGAGAAGGGCAACTTCCCCCGCTTCGATGCTGAGAAGCTGCTGCAAAGCGGCTTTATGATGGAGATGCCCGAGACCCTGCGCGAAGAAGTTCGCACTAAGGGCCTACGCAACGTCACCTTGATCACTCAGGCTCCTACTGGAACCACCGGTACTATGGTCAATACCAGCACAGGCATTGAGCCCTACTACTTCTGGGAGTGGGAACGCACAGGCCGGATGGGATCTAACATTGAGCGTGTGAAGGTCTATGACGATTGGGTGAAGGACAACCCAGGCAAGACAAAACCCCATTATTTTGTCTCTGCAATGGATCTGGCTCCTGAGGGCCATGTGAAGGTGCAGGCGGCTATTCAGAAATGGGTTGACTCCTCCATCTCCAAGACAGGCAATACTCCCCGTGAGTATACTGTAGAGCAGACTGCCAATCTCTATGAGCTGCTGTATGACTTGGGTTGTAAGGGTGGGACCACCTACCGTGATGGTTCTCGTGATACCCAGGTTCTGACTGCAAAGCAAGAAAAACCAAAAGATGAGGAAAAGACGAAAGAGGGAAAAGTGGAGACCACTACCTTTGCCGAACCCAAGCCTCGTGTACGTTCGACAATCTTGCGGGGGACTACCTACCGTAAGGCGACTCCCATCGGCACAGCCTATATCACCGTCAACTGTGACGGGCCAAACTCCACAGACCTCTTTGAGGTATTCATCAATGTGGCAAAGGTCGGCTCTGATGTTGCGGCCGATGCAGAGGGCCTAGGCAGGCTCATCAGCCTGATTCTGAGGATGTCTTCAGCTCTCTCCCCTGAACAGCGTGCGCAATCGATCATAGCACAGCTGATCGGAATCGGCAGTGGCAGGTCATTGGGCTTTGGTAAGAACCGGGTTATGAGTCTTCCTGATGCGGTAGCGCAGGTATTGCAGCAGCATATCGGTACTCCCATGTCAGATACGCAGATTTCAAAACTTCCTGATGAGGAGGATGAGATTGAAGAAGTTGGTCAACTGGACCTTGGGCTTGCTCCCTCGGTTAACAGTGTGAAGCCGGATATCTGCCCTGTTTGTGGGAATGTGACATTTGTAAACATCGAAGGGTGTAAGAAGTGTTTTTCCTGTGGATACAGTGAGTGTTGATTATAGTTAGAGCAAAGCATATTCTCTTTTTCTAGGGGATATGGAAAGGTGAATACTAAGAACTTCATGCCCCGTCTTTTTGCTAAGACGGGGTTTTCCTTGTACAGCGGACTCGATTCGAGCATCTACCTGCTCTTTGCTGTCAGGATCATCAACCGATTCGGTGATTTTGTCCAGCTTCTTTTAGTGCTTATCCTAACCGGAAAATTAGGGATGGATAGCCATGAAGCTGGCTTTTTCATCTCTCTTACCTTGGTTGCAACTATGGTCGGACAGCTTACTTCTGGTGTTGTTGCTGACAAGCTGGCACGAAAACATGTCCTTGTCTTCTGCCAGCTGATGGTAAGTGTGTGTTATCTGGTGTGTGCATTGTTAGTCAGCAGCATGTTTGCTCATCTGGTTCCTCTCATTATTCTGCTGGGTTCCCCTTTTCGTGGGGCTACAGCCCCGATCACCAATGCAATGGTAGCGGACTTCTCTGATGATAAGGACCGCAGCAGGGCTTTTTCTCTGCTCTATTTGGGAACTAACATCGGTATTGCTATAGGTCCTGTTGCTGCAGCTTTTCTCTATGGATATTCGATCCCCCTTTTGTTCGGAGGCTCTTCTATCCTGTTGCTTGTCTCTACTATCCTACTTATGGCAAAGTTGCCTTTGGTCA
>CAYXYD010000075.1:0-12470 GCA_964469205.1 uncultured Sphaerochaeta sp.
GGTATCCGAGATTCGTAAGATATCTGATGACTCCATCGGTCATCGACAGGAATTCTTCCCCAGACATATTTTTGCAATCAAAATCCAGGTCCTCACTAAATCTATCAATATGTTTGATGAGCCGCAGGTTCGTTCCACCAATGAAGGAAAGTTTTGTGATATATGGGGTGTTTGAAAGAGACTCAAGGATCTGACATTGGATATATTCCTTAAGCATAAGCTTTTGGTATTCGGTATTGTCTCTGATGCCAGGAGGAAAGAATTCCTTGATGGATTGGATGTCGATCATACATATGCTCCTTTTAAGCAGGCGACTCTGGTCTCCAGGACCTTTGATCCAAATCGATCAAGGTACTCATCGAGCCGTGCCACATCCAATTCTTCCTGCATGAAGTCGATATCCAGACGAAGCTCCTGCATATCCTTTTCTGAATTGTACTGTGGATTCAGATACAAGAGGTCGAGTAGGGCTTTCTCTGGCTAGGCGAGCAAGATGCTCCAGGTGTTGGTAAGGTTGGATTTTTCACTGGTATATCCAAACATCAGTTGAGGTTTTACCGATCGGTAGCTATATTCTCCAAAAGGATTATGGAAGCTTGCGGTCTTTCTCGCCGTTACGCTGGTAATGTGCACAACTCCTTCAGGAATCATTCCGTAGAAGGAGAGTGCAGACTGTAGGCTTACATAAGAAGGAGCATAAATTTTATTGGCAAAATAGAAAGGGGCGTCACCATTCCCCTCATAAGAAGGGAACGTATAATAGCCTTGGCGTAATCGGACCAACTTGCCTTGTTTTACCCACCGCCCCAAGTTGTTTCTGTCAAACTGTTCATTCCAAATCTTCACCTGATGAGTCGAAAAACATCCAAGAGGAGAAAAGAAATCTCTGAAAGAAAGATAGGAAATATTCATTTTTGTTTCCATAACACATGTATTATACAGCATTAGTGAAATAAAACAAGATTTTACCTAGCGAATCACTATCAGCCTTCATCATAAGGATGTACAAAGCTGGTTCTTTTGAGAGAGCGCAAGAGAAAAAAAAAATAGAGAAGAAGAAATAGAGAACAGAAGAAAAGAAAAAACAAATAGACTCCTATCAGGCATTGACCCCCTCTACCATGCTGTAGAAGGCACCACTGCCCTTGATGGCAAATAACCCGGTAGTAACCTCAGCTGCCTTCGGCCGGGCCGTCAGTGAGCAAATTCCCCGGGTGCAGAGGATCTTCTTGGTGAACTGGCTGAAGACCTCTATGAACTCTTCAGCATCAGGATAGGCCTGGGTGATAGGATAGGGGAACAGCTTGAGCATCTCGATGGCATAGCTGCGAACGGGGAGCATATTGGTAATAACGAATCTTAGAAAATAGTATTGAGGTTTCTTTTTTTTGCTTGTAGGCCAACGTTTCGAGTCCCTAGATCAAACTTCTTTATTGATATCATGTAGCAAGTTTGGTATAAGAGTTTTGGTCTTATCAATATCATTCCCCGCTTGTTTCTCAAGCTGGGATGCGTTTTTCATGGCGGTGGGAAGGTGAGGTTGATATTCCTTGAATAAATCCTGCCGTTTCTGTTGTCCTTGATTTTTTACATATGTTGTATGAAATATCCTAAGTTCGTCGATGACGGCGTCCTGATTATGATAGGTTGCTTTAGGGAGCGTGAAATGGGCAAGCAACCACACTTCAAAACAAGGAAGCGAATCTGCCATTTTTATCCCTTGTTTTTTTGCTTTCTTCAACAAGTTTTTTACTTTTGCTGAGTCGGTATGCTGGGTATCCCTATCATAGACAACCCACACAGACTCGTATGCACCAGATGCATTTTCACAAATTGCCTTTTCCAAAACATATTGGAAGGAGCTATGCTTTGCTTCTTTGGGGATTATGGTAAGCCCTGGAACTTTGAGCTTTTCTCTGAGCGAATTAAAATATATCTTTTCACTACTGCCTTCAGTAACAACAAGAATAGTTCTGACTGGAGGAATTCTCTTTGATTTTCTTGCCACCTTCTATTCCTCCTTCTTGAATACCATACGTTTAAATATGGGTTTTGCTCCAAACCTGTTAGCTTCATAGAGTTTCTTCCTTGAGACATCCTTTCGAATCCCAACATAATCCGTAATACTGTTGAACTCGGTCGATCCTTGGGAATCTTTACTAGCAAACCAAACCTCATCGTCCTGTAATAGCTCTGAATCCATCAAATCTAGAACATGAGTTGTGAATAATAGTTGTGAGGTATGCCCCTGCTCAAGGAAGGTGTCAATATAATATTCCAGTAATTCTTCATGAAGAGAGCATCCTATTTCATCGATGAGAAACATCCTGCCATTGCGAACAGAATAATAGAGAGGGAGGGCAAGTTCCATAAAGCGCCGAGTCCCAGCTGATTCCATGCCAATTGGCAAGGTATACGTATTCCCATTGAATCCATGCACTATTTGAGCAGTCCAATGTTTTACATCTATTCCTTCTTTTTTCATGGATTCGATAGACTCTTGAGTAAGTATAGACAAGAAATCCTGAGGCAAATCTGATGATTCCACAACGATATCTTGTATGTTGTTAAAATTTGCATTGGATAGCAGACTTAGAAATTCTGACTTCATTTCAGGATTTTCAGAAATCAATTGTAGAACTTGTTGCATGAGTGGCCCTGAATCTGGAGAAATAAGAGAACTTGTCATTTTATCTAAACTTCGGTAAACCTTTGACAGCAATGGATGGTCAAGTTTGGCACCAACATTAAGCAATGTGACATTTTGTTTTGTCATCTCGGCAATTTGTTTTTTTTCTCCCTTGATAGTGGTTCCCCATTTTACTTCTCCATCAGAGCCACGGCTAAAAATCAGTTTTTGTTGAGTGGTTTCATACCAGTGAAGTGATTCACTTGTTACTTGTTTTTTTGTCATTGATATGGAGTAAACATACCGATGTCCATCTACATAGAATTTGATTTCAAAAGTGCTTGGTTCATGGGGAGAGATTGGATCAAATTGAAAAGGATTTACAGGAATAGTCGAGTTTGGTTTGAGAGTTGTAAATCCATTGAGTATGAAATTTATGAACATGTCAAAAGCTTTAAGAAGGTTCGTTTTTCCAGAAGCATTGGCTCCATAGACACAAGCCATCCGGAGGATTTTAGTTTTATCTGGCATTTCTACCCAATGGCGGGACGGTTCAATATCTTTGAGTGCTGCTTCAAAACTTAGAGTTTGAGTTTCCCTGATGGATAGAATGTTTGTGAGGGAGAATTCTTGAATCATGTCTGGTTCCTCCTGTCTGACTAAGATGTTTGAATACAAAAATAGTATATATCCAAAGAAGAGAATAATCCATTAAAATATATTAAATATTGTTATTTTGGTCAAAATTGACAAGAAAGTGCAAATTAAAAAAGAATAAATACACTATTAATAGGTATTCTAATAAAATATGTCGACCCTCATCCTTCTCATAGAGTCATTAGGTTTTAGAACTCATCAGTGCCCTTTATGGCGTACATACCAGTAGTAACCTCAGCTGGCTGGGACGGGCCTTCAGTGAGCATATTCCCCACTTTGTGAGCCTTCTCTTGGTGAAGAGGCTGAAATCAGCGATGAAGTCTTCAGGTGTGTAATAGTTCATCAGGAGGAATGAGGGGATCAGCTTAAGCATCTCTATGGCATAGCTACGAACAGGAGCCCAATCCTTGCCTGTATGGAAGAGAATCCAAAAGAAGTGTTATTGAGTTTTTTATCAACAGGGCCCCTGTTGGCATTGGAATATGAGACCTCCCCCCATCATAACATCTGGCAATAGTAGCTTCCAAGGAGATATCCTTCTTCTCACATGGATAGAAATATGGGGAATGTGCAGTCTTTTCCCTGCTGAAATCCTTGAAATAGTGAATTCCAAGAAACCCTTCCTTGTGAAGTTTGTTGTTATCACTTATGATTAATCTTAGTGGAGAAGTCCTAATGTGTAATGAAAATGATGTTGATGATGTTGAAGACGAAGCTCTGTATGAAGGTTCTTCAAGTGCAAAAATCAGCAAGCCTTTTAACCCTCTTGATGTAGATATTATATTCCAACCATTAGTCCTGAGTAATGTGTTTGAACGGCTGAGGCATGATGAAATTGAATTAACTCCCGACTTTCAACGAAATCCAAATTTATGGGATGAAGTTAGGCAGAGTAGACTCATTGAGTCCTTGATCATCAGAATTCCTCTTCCCACCTTTTATTTTGACGGTTCCGATGAGGACAAATGGATTGTAGTTGATGGGTTACAACGCTTATGGGCTATGAAACGTTTTATTGTCGAGCCTTCTGGCAGCGAAAATAAATTGAAGTTGAAAAACTTGGAGTATCTTACTGAGTATGACGGGCTATATTTTGAAGAACTCCCCAGGGATATTCAGAGGAGAATAAAAGAACAGACAATAATTGCCTACCTTATAAGAAAAGGGACCCCTGATAAGATGCGAAATAGCATTTTTGAACGAATAAATACCGGAGGTATGACCCTGACACCTGCAGAAATAAAAAATTCTGTCTATAGAGGGCAAGCAGCCGAACTAGTAAAAGAATTGGCCAAATATGAATCATTCTTGACGGCTACACGTAACCGTATATCCTCGATACGAATGCTCGACAGAGAATTCGTCAATCGGTTTTTGTCCTTTTATATTCTCTCCATCGATGCATATAAAGGAAATCTGGAAGAATTTCTCTGTGATGGCCTCGATAAAATTAAAACTGTTAAGACTCCAATCCTTGACGAATATCGAGGAGCCTTTATGCAGGCAATGAAATTATCTTGTTCTCTTTTTGGTGAGATTGCCTTCAGGAAACCATGTAACCAAGAAAAACAAGGGAAGCAAGGCTTTGGTTCCATTAACAAGCCGTTATTCGAATGTGTTTCTGTGAACCTTGCGCTTCTTTCCCCTAAACAAGCTGAACTATTAGTTGTCAGGAAATCGTTATTCCTAGATGAATATCTGCAGCTATTTAAGAACCTTGAATTTCTTCAAAGCATATCTAATGCCACCGGGCACGAAAAAAATGCTAAAATTAGGCATTCGAAATGTAAAACTCTATTAGAGAAGGTCCTTGCATGATTAGATATATCCAAATTGAGAATTTCAAATCCTTAAAAAAGATTGGCCTTAGGACAAGCACCCTAAATTTGTTTTTTGGGATGAATGGAATGGGTAAGTCCTCTGTTCTTCAAAGCCTTTTATTGCTTCGTCAAAGTTACCTTGCAAACAAGAGTTCTTTCGATCCCCTTCTTTCCAATGGCGACCTTGTCAGCCTTGGTTCCCAGAAAGACATTTTCTTTCAGAAGGCCGATGAGCATTCCAAAATTCGATTTTTTATTTCATTCTTTGGGGGTAAGGAACTTGACCTGCGGTATAGCTACGATTTGGCGAATAATGATTCTGACAGCCTAGTCCTGTCACAAGATTCCTTAGGGTACAAAGATCCTATGCCGAACAGCATTGCTTTATTCAGTCAGGAGCAGGCCTTTTTTTACCTAGGAGCAGAACATATTGGCCCCAAGAAATCTTATGAGACAGCAGGCTGGAAAAACAACATAGGTATAGCAGGCGAGTATGCACCGCTTTACCTTGCAAAAAATGGTTCCAAGAAAATATCGTCTACCATGTGCAGTAAAAAGGCTAAGTCCGATACGCTTTTCGATCAGGTCTCAGCCTGGATGTCAGAGATTTCTCCCGGAGTGAGGATACAAGCAGAACTCTTCAGCAATTTGGAACGGGTAAAACTCTCCATGAGATATGAGAACAACAGGGATTTGACGGATGATTTCTCACCAGTGAATGTTGGATTTGGAATACCATATGTTTTACCCATCATTATAATTTTACTTATAGCAAAAGAGGGAGATTTGGTCCTGCTTGAGAACCCCGAATCCCATTTACATCCAAGAGGGCAGAGCGAACTTGCAAAAATCATTGCTTTGGCAGCAAATAACGGGGTTCAAGTTTTTTGCGAATCCCATAGCGACCATATTATCAACGGCATTCGTGTTGCTGTTAAGGATCACATACTCGCCTCTGACAAGTTGGGAGTATTCTATTTTTCAAAGAGCGATAACTTGGAAACACAAGTAACTGCCGTTGATATTGATGAAAAAGGTGAATTAGATACGTATCCTGAAGGACTCCTTGATGAGTGGGGAAATCTAATGTCTCAGCTATTATAGGATGTAATGATGGAACTCTATTCCAACGAACTTTCGCTAGATAGTTCAATACCAGTGGAATATGCTTGTATAACCAATTTGAATGAAGTCTATCTACGGAGCAAGTTAGAAGGCTTCTCTGTATGTAGGTTTTCGGTTTCCGATAGAAATGCCATTTTTGAGTATCTTCAAAGCAATCCGAGACTACAGAACATACGGAGCATCATGAATTTTGCCTATGCATTTTTTGCCTCTCCCTATGAAAAACCCCTTTCTGACTTGGAAGAAACCCAATTTATGGAAAACGACTGGAGTTATCAGGGGAAACCATGCGGAGGGCTCGCTTGGGCTTTCATTTTTGATACGCTTTCTCTGAGTATTGCTTCAGAAAATTGGCTTTCACCACGAATAACCATTCTCCGTGGCAGTGATCAAGCCAGCATTCACCACGTAAGCATTGGGAACCATTTTGATCATCACCATGATTGGCTAAGAGCAAAAAAAGAGGTTTCCCTTGTTCCCTGTACTATTGCTGTTGAGGATAAAGATATTCTTCTTCGGGACGATCATGGAAAAAATATCTTGCATGCATTGGCTATCAAGATAGTAAGAAATCCGTATGTTATCGGTGTAGTTAATTCCTTGCCGTTCAATCCCCATTGTCATACGTTCATCAAGACTGCAAAACCGAATGGTATTGTTGAAATCGTATTAATCTGGACTGATTCTGGAATAGGTCTAGTTGTGCAGACCACAGGCAGAAATCTTCGAGAAACTCAGAAAATTGCCGAACTACTTGAAGAGGAATTTGGATACCGCTGACATCCTCATCATTTCACTAGGCTTGTGCGAGGTAGCATGATTTTACAGAGAACAACTCATTGCCTTTCGCTCTTTTATCAGAGTGCAGTAGTGGTTTTACCTACTTTACAGGAAAAGGAAGTGCAAGCTTGCTGAATATCTTTATGTAAGTCGCACACTTCCCGATCTTGCCTACCAAGGCCTGTAATTGTCCTTTAGTCCAGCCGATTCACATCCAAATGATGAACCTCGAATGTGTTCCACTAAGGTGATTGTCCAAATCCTTGGTTAAAACCCCGTTGAAGAGTCACCGTCAGTGAGAGACTTCAGCCTGCTGTGTCGTTTATCGACTTTCTGCAGGTTTTATCCCTTGCCACTTCTAGCCTCCGGATCTGCTTTCAGCTAAACCAGAGGATATTGATGGCGTCCTATTGGATATTTACCCCTTCCACCAAGCTATAGAAGGCATCACTGCCCTTGATGAGGTACAGACCAGTAGTAACCTCATCTTGCTTAGGTCGGGCCTTCAGTGAGCAAATTCCCCGCTTTGTGAGTCTTCTCTTGGTGAAGAGGCTGAAGTCTGAGATGAAGTCTTCAGCTGTGTAATAGTTCATCAGGATGAATGAGGGGATTATCTTGAGCATCTCAATGGCATAGCTACGAACAGGAGCCCAATCCTTGCCTGTATGGAAGAGAATCCAAAAGAAGTAGTTAGCAATAAGGTAGGAGAGTGTCTTGTCGTCAAAGAAGTCAGTGAATAGCTTTTCGATGAAACCCACTAACCCCATTGCACGATAGTCGTTGTTGTATTGGCCTGCTGTAAGCACATTGAAAGTAACCAGTGTATTGGGCCCTTCATCGAATACAAACAGCTTCGATGTTTCCAAGGGCTCGTGGAAGAATCTCTTTAGTGCTTGAGGGGGAGCTGGCCATCCTGGTAGCTCAAAGGCCTTGTCTTCCGATGGTACGGTGTAGGGATCCATCTCAAGGATGAAGCTTGCAACCTTTTCGGGCGAAGCTCCCGTTCTAGAGCTGAACTCCTCTCTGTCAAAGGGTATGCCATCGGCTTTAGCCTGTTTGTACTCAACGTACAGCAGATCTTCTATGTCTTCCTCTTTCTGCTTTGCCTGCAAGGCCTCTTGCTCAGAATTCTTGTCATTGAGCAGATCCTTTGATGACGGTGGAGGGGTAAACAAGATCTTCTTGAAGTGTGACCAAGGGACTGTAATGTCCATCTCCATCAACAAGATGGCAAGGGGGAGAGAAATGGATACAGAAGGTTCTCCAGGCAACAAAAGGTTTGGATAGAAACGCGTAAGCAGAGCCCTATGGAGGGTGTAGGCACCAGTGTTGCCTGTCGATAGAGCCATAGCACCTGTTACCTTGTCTCGAACCAACAGGCCTTCCATCATAAGGAAGTCAGAGAACAGAAGCTCCCCATCTGGTAAGCTTCTCATGCTTTCATCTGGTTGTATAAGGTTGTACTTGATCTGACTTCCTATCTTAACTGTCTCCCACGTGCCACCTAGGCGACTGATGTCAAAGCTTTCCAAAGTGAAGGGCTGCCATGTTTGTCCCAGTTTGTGTTTGCCTTCTTCCTGTTCGGGCACAAAGGCGATGGTGTCGAGCTTGAAGAACTGGAGGTAGTATTTGTTGATGACGTCCTTAAGGCCAATGCCAACACAAGCCCTATCATCGAATAAATTGCAGTAGAAGTGTAAATCAGAAGCTGACAGGGAGTTGAACCTGAGAATGCCTGCAGTGTGCAGGCACTCTCCATCGGAATAGACCAAGGTCAGGAAGTGCTTGTCTCTAAGACGAGGGTCCTCTATCAAGTCCAGTAGTCGATTGGAGTACAGTTTGTGGGTTTCTCCAGTCAAGTGATCCTCGATGGTGAAGAAATTATCATCTGACAAAGTATCATCGAGGATCTCTGTAACAGAGAAGAAACTCCAGTAGGCGGGGTGCATCAGCCAGTGTGACAGTACCTGTTTGTCTCTAGGGACCATGAACAGTTCGTGTTCGTCTTGGAACTGTTTGAGAAGCTTGGTATCAGTGAGTATGTTGCTCAGCAGATAGTTTAAGGCGCTGGCTTCATAATACCCAGAAGGTTGGGTGCTCCCAGCCTCCTGCTCTAGTAGTGCTTCCCAGGTTTTCTTGAAGGCTTTGTTCTTCTTGGCCCACTCATACATGAGTAGGGCTATACTTGTATACCCTTGTTCAAAGGCTTTGCAGTGCTGTATCAGTTCTTTCTTGTCCATGTGACCATTGTACAAGAGAGAGAGTAAAAGGCAACCGTGAATGAAAGAGCGACCAAGAAAGATAACAAAAAGAGGCCGCCAGATGAGAAAAATATCCCACCCGTGATCCTGTAAAACAATGCTACCACGCACAATGAGGAAATCATAAAGATGATACCAAAAGAAGAAACGAAGCAGAAAACCAGTTGACCCATTAAGAGGTAGTGAGGGGGAAGGGTTGTGCGAGAAGTCTGATCCTTAAAGGGCTATGTTGTTGTGAGGTTGGGAGGTGTCCATAAGAAAGTACAGGCGAATAGCCAAAATGAGATAAAAAGGGGTAGGAAAAAAGATTGGGCAAGAATAAATGGTGCTATACCTAAAGCGGACAAAGAGCGATCAGGTCAAAGGGAGGGGTCATAGGGTCTCTGTTGGGGGTACCTTTAGGAAGATTTGACAGAAAGAAATGGTGGATACTGAGAACGGTTGTTATCCCTATAGGGGGCAGCGAACACACACAGGGTTGAGGGCATTGGGTTCGGTGAGACTGAAATTATGGGTCAGACCAGTTCAGGTGCTGTTGAGATGCCGATATTGCTCTCGCTATGTTCCTGCACAGTATTGCTCCCTTCAGTCTTTAACCAATCGTTTACCCACACAGCACAGAGTATGGTTTCGGATTTTACCCATCTTAGAGATTCTCCAGCTATGTTTTTTGATGTTTCAATAATATCATGAGAAAACTCAGAGCGCTCTGCGAAAATTGATATGACTAAAACTAATACTGCTATAACTATTAAACCTATGATCAGAGTTTTGCATAGTTTGCCTAATGAGTTATCGGTTCCGTAGGTTTTGCCTGTAATAGCCATGACAAATCGGAAAAAAAGGTAAAGGGCACCAATAATACCTATTGCCACAATACTAACGAATGAAACGGACCTTAAGAACCCAGAGGTATTACTTGATACTGCTTCTTGTAGTCCACTTAAGGCTGATACTCCTCCAAATAGAATAAAGGCAATACCGGTAAAGATAGCAACAACTCCCATAATCTGTGAAAAAAGGTTCTGTCTGATATCTTCAATTTTATCTAAAGCATGCTTAACAGACCTAGTGACTTTTTCCGTTTCTTTTTTTAGACTCTCAGATTGCGTTAATGCGAGATCGATATGGTCGAGAATCTTTGCTGCTTGTCTTCTATATCCATTTTCAGCATCATCACAAAACCCCTTTAGGTTTTCTCTGATCCTGTCTGCATCTTCAGGTGTAGCTGCGAGTCGATTATTAACAAATACAGTGATTTGCTTATAGGGAATTCTCATCGCTTCATCGGGCTTATCGGTAAAACAGACAAATGCTATCAAATATATTGGAAGTTGTGTTTTAACTACTTCAGAATCCTCTTCTCTAAGAAGAAAATTTAAAATCTGTAAGATTTTCTTATTTGCTTGCTCAATATATGATTCTGGCTGATTGGATAAAAGATTAGAATCTTTAAGAAGGTTTCCGCTCATGCTCTAATCATTCACTAAAATAAGCATAAATACTTTCTTTAGAAATTTTAGACCCTTTTTGGCCTTCTACATATACATCAAGCCATGGCCTTTGCGAATGGGTTATTGAAATTAATTGCCTTCCTGAATATTTGATCATCTCATCGATAACAGAATTAATAATTTCCATATCGGCATTACAAATTTTTCCCTTACTTTGATTTGGTGCTTTTTTGGGTATGATGCCAGCACTACCGTATCCCTTATATTCGCTATAGGCTTGAGGAACAACTGGGCCATAGGTCCATGCATAAATTTCTTCATGGAAACAGGCTTTTTCTCCTTTATTGAGACATAAATATCTTGCTTCAATAAAGTAAAGCAATTTTTGTAATTTCAAATTATCAATATAATATTTTTTATCATTACAGTACTTGATAATCTGGGAGCATACATCAAGAACCTGATTGGTACTTTGTATTGCCATATAAATAACCCTTCAAATTAACTATTCACCACGTATAAAGCCTCTAAAGACAAATATAGTGTAGCACGAATTGCTATAAATAGATAATAATGAATGAATGATATTTTCAATAAATTGTCATTATCTAAGGTCACCAGTGAAAAATGAGAAATTGTCAGGTACCATCTCGTAAGGAAGAGGTCCGTATGAGTCAACCTAGTTTTCGCCCTCATTCAAATTTCATTGGTCAGCCTTTCTCTGTTACTGGACGGTAAGTTGTTCACACTACTTACAACTCAAAAATCTTGTTTGACCAATGGCTCTTCTCATGTGATGGTGCCTTTTACTTTTTGAATCATCTGCTTCGCCCAAGGTCTCTCGTTCAACAAACTCTTTAGTCTCGCCTGTCTTGGGTTGCATCGAAGTCATGCAGGCCAATCCTGGATGTTGGTGACTGTTGCTGTACCAATGGCTAAAAGAGGCGAATAAAGAGAGAAAAAGCACAAGAGTCCTACCGCAACCGCGGCAAGGCTCTTGTGCTCTTTTACAGAAGACAATAGAAAGAGAAAGAAAGAGAAGAGAATCCGCCTATCAGCCATTCACCCCTTCCACCAAGCTATAGAACGCACCACTGCCCTTGATGGCATACAGACCTGTTTCTACCTCAGCAGCCTTTGGGCGAGCAGAGAGTGAGCAAATTCCCCGGGTGCAGAGGATCTTCTTGGTGAACTGGCTGAAGACCTCTATGAAAGCCTCAGCATCAGGATATGCATGTAGGATGGGTTGGGGGAACAGCTTGAGCATCTCGATAGCATAGCTACGCACAGGCAACCATTCCTTGCCTTTATAGAAGAGAATCCAGAAGAAGGAGTTCTCAAGCGTACAGACAAAGCTGTAGTCATCAAAAGTATCAATAAAAAGGTCCTCTATGAATTCCTGCAACCCCACCGTAAAGATCTCTTTCTTGTACAGTCCCCCTGTAAGGGCATCAAAAGCAGCCAAGGTATTTGGACCTTCATCGAATTCGAAGAGATCTGACCCTACAATGCTGTCAGAGAAGAGTTTTCTGGTTATTGGTGGGGGTACTGGCCATCCAGAGAGTTCATACATAGTATCTTCAGGCTGTACCTTGTAGGTGGGCATGGTTTTGGCAAAGGTGTTCTCCAGTGACTCTACGATGCCTTTCACATTCTCCAAGGCCATGCCAGACTTCTTGCTGTATGCCGTAGCATCAAAAGGCTTGCCGGTGTTTTGTGCGAGCATGTACGCTTGCAAGAGTTT
>CAYXYD010000076.1:0-12448 GCA_964469205.1 uncultured Sphaerochaeta sp.
TGCACTCCCCTATACTTATAATGATTTGACACAAGAGATAGATGTACACACAAAAAACTATATCTATTATTTTACTTATATTTGGAGGGGATATGGAATATCTGTTAGGAATTGACAATGGGGGCACGGTAACGAAAGCGGCTATCTATGATAGGGAGGGCAGGGAAATTGCCATCAGTCGTGTTGATACCAACGTCATTTCAGAAAAGGCAGGCTTCACCGAAATCAATATGGATGACATGAAAAATTCCATCTTTCATGTCATCAAGGAATTGATTCAGAGTAGCGGCATCAAGAGCGAGGAAATTGTAGGGATCGCCTGCTGTGGGCATGGTAAAGGCTTGTATCTGGTCGATGATGAGGGTAAACCTGTCTGTAATGGCATACTGTCCACAGACAACCGTGCCATAGACTATGTCTCCTCCTTCGAAAAGAACTTGGACATGGATGCAATCTATGCAAAGACCTATCAGGCAGTAGTCCCTTCACAGCCGGTATGCCTTCTTTCTTGGATTAAGGACAACAAGCCGGAACTGGTAAGCAAGGTCAAGTGGGTTTTTGCCTGCAAAGACTATATCCGCTTCATTCTTACTGGACTTGCCTACGCTGAGATCTCAGACTATTCGGGTTCTAACCTGGTAAACCTGAACACCAAGTCCTTTGACAAGGAGTTACTTAGGGATTTTGGTCTGGAAGAGTTCTTCCCCTGCCTTCCTCCTTTAAAGACTGCAACTGACTTCTGCGGGGGGATAACCAAAGAAGTTTCTGAGCTGACCCTGTTGAAAGAAGGAACTCCCGTCTTTGGTGGCATGTTTGATATCAACGCCTGCAGCATTGCCTCCGGTGTTGTCGATCAGAGTGCCATCAGCATGATAGCCGGCACGTGGAGTATCAACACCTATCTGAACAAAGAACCCGTCAAAGGCCATCAGGTGATGATGAACTCAATCTTCTGTGACAGCGAGCACTACTTGGTAGAAGAGAGCAGTGCCACCTCTGCAGGGAACCTGGCCTGGTACATCAAGACCTTTCTGCCTGAACTGAAAAGCCAGAGTGCCCAATCAATCTACGTCACCACCGATGAGTGGGTAACCGAGGTTATCGATGAGGAAAACTACCCCTACTACTTCCCTTTTATCATGGCAAGTAACGTCAATCCAAAGGCCAAGGCCTCCCTTATTGGATTGACCTACTACCACAACAGGAAACACATAACCAAAAGCATCTACGAAGGTGTTGCCTTCTCCCACCTCTACCACTACAAGAAACTCATAGCTTCCAGGCCTACTGAATTTGAAGCTATCAAGCTTTCTGGAGGTGTTGCCAACTCAGATATATGGCTATCGATGTTCGCTGATGTTCTGGGAAAGGACATTACTGTAGTTGATTCAAGAGAAACTGGTGCATTAGGCTGTGCCATCACCGTAGCCGTAGCTCTAGGCAAGTACGGCAGCTATGAAGAGGCTTGCTCTGTCATGGTGAAAACCAAGAAGGTCGTCAAGCCCAACATGGACAAACATCAATTGTACGCCAAGAGATATGCAAAATATTGCCAGTTGCTCGATGCTCTGGATTCTGTCTGGGAGTAAGAAAAAAGTATAGTTTTAGACTTTACAAGCGGTGATGTAGAGGAGGCGAGCAAATGCTACGCTTCCTCTTTCTTTTGCTTCTCGCGTTCGGCTATCTCCTTGGTTATGTCCTTAACCTGCCCTTCAAGCTTCTCTTTCTGGGCCTTATCTTCTCCGTTCTTCATGGCTCCAAGTTTTTTCTTCAGTTTCTCATGTGCTTGGCGAAGGTCTTCCAAGGATTGGGCTTCATCAGCCTTGTCAAAGACCTTCTCTTCGACAACAGCCTCTTTTTTGGATGGGGTCTTACTCTGTTTGGGTTCTTTGGGAATGTACTGATCTTCTTTGCTAAATTCCCTTCTGTCCATAAGATTGGGCGATGCTATCTCCATACCCTTCTCATGAAGGGTTTGCAATACAGCCTTGTGAAGCTCGCTGGTCTTGCTTAACCGTTCGATTGAGTCTTCTAGAAGCCCATACAGCCGATACTTGACGGCATGGTCTAAAAACTCCTCAATGAAGACAAAAGGATCGGCAAGCTTGCATGATAGAGCTGCTTCCTTCAGGGCCTCCTCTACCTGGATATGGTCCTCGGTATACGCTAACAATACAGCTAGGTTGATGAAGGTTCCGTCACGTCTGGTAACCTTGACAGCTTTCTGCACTAAGAGGATGTTGGGAATACTCACAACATCGCGATTGACCTGCTGGATCTCCGTGTGGAAGATGCCGAAGTCTGTGACTCGGCCGATCAGGGTATCCATCTCTATGAAATCCCCTCCCCTAAACTCATGCATCATCCTAAGCATAATGCCAGCCATAGTATTTCCTACCAACGTAGTGGAGGAGAGAGCTATGATGGCACTGAACAATATTCCTAAAACGCTGAGGATCTGGTTCTTCACCTGAGATTCCAAGGGAAGGAATCCAATAGCCAGGAAGAGGCCCAAAAGGACAATACCAGCAGTCAGAAGTTGCCTCTGATAAGGCCACTTCTTGGTGCTTTCCAGCGTATTCCTGAAAAAGAAACGAACAAGAAATATTAAGGCTACAGTGCCAACTACAACTATGAACGAGGTAAGATACGAGAGAATGCCTTCCATAAGAACCTCCAGCAAGGGATGTTTATTCAATGATACAGCACAGAGGGGGGAAAATACATACTGTATTCCAGAAGAAACCATCCGCTTATCCTAGGATATTAGTTTGCGCAAATTTGAGCAATTTATTGTTGCTCCTCTGAATAATCCCAAGTATACTAAATATAAAGAGGAAGCATGAAACGCACAAAGAAAGTCCGTCTGCAGGATATAGCTGAAAAAACGGGCTTCTCCATCTCTACTGTCTCACATTTCATTAACAAAACGAGAAATATTGACGAGACAACCCAAGAAATAATTATGGAAGCCATCCAGCAATTGGGTTACCAAATGCCTTCCAAACGTAACCAGTTCTCCAAGGAGACTATCCTTGGAGTAATAGTTTCAGATATTAGGATAGATTTTTTCTCAGAGCTGATAAAGGAACTAGAAGTTCTGGCCTATGAGAAGGGGTATCAAGTAATTATTATGGATAGTGAAGAAAATCCAGAAAAGGAAAGACTTTGCCTTGCCACAATGATAAACCTCAAGGTCTCCGGTCTGCTTATAGCTCCGGCCTCTACACAATCAGACTTCAGTACCTGTTCTCAATTCCCCATTGTTCAAATTGACCGAATGGTAGATACAGGAAATTATGATTTTGTGGGTATCGACAACATGATGACCTCCTACGAAATGACCAAACGTCTGCTTCAGAAGGGCAAGACCAATATAGGGTTGGTAACCTTTTCCCAAGACAATTTTTGTGCATGCGAACGAACTAAAGGGTATCGGTTGGCAATGCTCGAGTTTGAAATGTTCCAAGAGGACCATATTCTGTTCATCGAACCCGATGCAGATACCAACCCAACAAACATAAGCAGGTTCCTACTTGATAACCCTGACATGGACACCTTGCTTTGTACCAACTCAAACATCTGCTATGAGATACTTGGGAAAATGAAAGCGTTGGGAAAGAACAACCACATCAAGTATGTCAGCACCTTCGACAACAACAAGTGGCTCGACCATGTTGCCTTTCCTGTCGATGCAATAACCCAACCCATTACAAACATTGCAATGACAGCAATAGAGATGCTGAAGAATAAGATTGTACAAACACAAACAATAAATACAAGCAGGAGAATACTACTCAACTGTAGCATTGAAGGCCGCTCTTCCCTATTCAAGGAAGGCGATAGTGATGGACCACTGGTGTTAAATTAGCAAATTTACAAAATATAAGGGGCGATACGATGGCAAACGAAAAAACAAAAAAGTTGATTCTTGACGGTGAGGCAGTACTCGGCATTGAACTTGGATCAACCAGGATCAAGGCAGTGTTGGTCAACAAAGAGAACGAGCCCATAGCCCAAGGGGGCTCTGATTGGGAGAACACCCTTGTGGATGGATATTGGACCTATACACTCGATGATGTCTGGAAAAACCTTGCAAAGTGTTTCTCAAACTTACAACAGGATATACAGGAGAAGTTTGGGATTCACCTTACAAAGACCAAGGCATTGGGAATCAGTGCCATGATGCATGGCTATCTTGCCTTCGATAAGGACGGCAAGCTGCTGGTCCCCTTCAGGACATGGAGAAACACCACCACCGCCAAGGCGGCAGAGGAACTTTCTGACCTTTTTGACTACCCAGTTCCTGAGCGCTGGACCATCTCCCATCTCTATCAGGCCATCCTCAACAAGGAAGAGCATGTAAAGGACATTACCTATGTCTGCACGCTTGCAACCTATGTGCATTGGATCCTTACAGGGGAGAAGGTCCTGGGCATCGGTGATGCCTCAGGCCTGTTCCCCATCGATACCAACACCAGCGACTATGACCAGAAGATGATCAAGGGATTTGACACTTTGGTAGAAAAGAAAGGTTTTCCCTGGAAAGTACAGTCCCTTCTTCCGAAGGTGCTGGTCGCAGGACAAGAAGCCGGCTCCCTTACAGCTGAAGGGGCTTTACTACTTGACCCAAGTGGAAGCTTTGCCTCAGGCATCCCCCTCTGTCCCCCTGAAGGTGATGCAGGAACCGGCATGGTTGCAACCAACAGCATTGCACAGAGAACTGGAAACGTATCTGCCGGAACATCGGTCTTTGCCATGATCGTCTTGGAGCATGAACTGTCAAAGAGCTACAACAAGTTCATTGACCTGGTTACCACCCCTGATGGATCGCTGGTCGCCATGGCCCATGCGAACAACTGTACAGGCGAGTATGACCGGTGGATGGCACTGTTTGACCAGGTACTGGAGGCTACTGGAAACAAAGTACCCAAATACAAGCTCTATGACACGCTGCTGGGCAAGGCCCTGGAAGGGGCCAAGGATTGTGGGGGCCTACTTCCCTACAACTACATATCAGGGGAGACCATGACAGGGATCTACGAAGGCAGGCCCCTTTTCATTCGCCTTACTGAGAATGAGTTCACCTTGGAAAACTTCATGCGTGCCCAACTCTTCACTGCCCTTGGAGCACTTCGAGTCGGCATGGACATCCTCTTTGAGGACGAGAAGGTTGAGATCGACACCATCAACGGACACGGGGGATTCTTCAAGACAGCGGTAGTCGGTCAGACGATGATGGCAGCAGCTTTGCATACACCCATCTCGGTACTGAAGACAGCAGGAGAGGGTGGAGCCTGGGGTATAGCACTGCTTGCTTCCTATCTTGTCAACAAGGAAGACAAGAAGCTGCAGGAATTCCTTTCCGAGAAGGTATTTGCGTCGAGCGAAGCCTCTGTAATAAAGCCCACCAAAGAGGATATTGCAGGCTTCAATGCTTTCTTTGCCAACTACAAGAAGGGCCTGGCAGTGGAAAAAGCAGCTGTAGAATACTTGCCTTGATAAGCGGGTAGTTCCATCAGCTAATGAGCTAAGATAGTAGATACGGATACGTACGTTTCTTCCTTCTTAGTTCTCTTGCTTATTCTGCTTTCATCTTTTCGTACATGGTATTGTAGTGTAAAGGACTGGGTTTGAACTGACCCAGTCCTATCTTATAGGTGGAATAGTGGTGATTTGATACAATAAAAAGAGTGAAATCTGATACGAGCCCTTCCCTACTCGCGACATACCAGCCTTACCAGAAAGGGAGAGGATTTGCTCTGTATTCTCAAGAAAAAAATCAATGTTCACAACTTATGAAATGCCGAGGTTTGAGTGTCTGCTCAGACCTCATTTACTTGAAGGGGAGATCCGTATCTTTATTGCATCAGAGACCTATCCGGTTTCAGGCACCTATTCATCTACCATCTACTGTATTCTGACCCAGACTTGATAGCCATTATCTCAACAAAGAAGCGATTATCTCCTGGTCACTGGGGGCGAACTGAAGGCCTTGCAGCTCTTCTTTGGTAACCCACCGGTAGGTGGTGTGGACACTCAGCTTAGGCTCTTTGCCCTCGTTGCAAGTGATTAGGTATGCCTTCTGGTGATAGAGGGTCCCCTTGTTTACAAAATCATGTGTATGTAGGAGAGGGCCTACCTCGATATCGAGCTTGAGCTCTTCCTGAAACTCCCGTTTCAAGGTCTCCTCAGCACTCTCTTCCCATCGGTTCTTACCCCCAGGGAACTCCCAAAGCCCTCCGATGGAGCCTTTGTCTTCACGTTTTGCTACAAAGTACCTATCGTCTTTACAGAGTATCCCTGCTGTGGTGATGCGCTCTTGTCTATATGCTTCCATCGTGACCTTCCTTACAACAACACAGACATGGGAACTAAGAAATGCAGCAAAGCAACAAGGCCGGTTATAAACCCGAAGTTGCGCTTGTTCTTTTCAAAATACTGCCCTGTAGTTTCAAGCACTGATTTTTCTTCCAGTGATTCATCCTCATCAGTATACCTGAGGGCATGAAACAGATACCAGAAAGTAAGTAGAATCGTATTTGCCATGGGAATGAGATCGCCTAGCAGGCGTGGTCCAGGTGCCATGGGGAAAAACCCCAAGGCAAGGCTCAAGGCAAAGCCTAAGATGATCATCATCTTCTGAAACCCCTTCTTGGTACGAAAGACATACCGAAGGGAAAGTAGCAGGGCAAACCTTCCTCCATACATATCACTAAGCAAGAAGCCTGCACCCACCAGAAGGTAGGCTATGGATAAGAAATAGATTTGCATCATAGCTCAGCTCCCATAACAACCTGCCCCAGATACTCCACAAGGGTCTCACTGTCATAGTAGCCACGCTTTGCATGGGCAAGAGAGCCTGCCTCCTGATGGAGCAATACCCCTAGAAGCGCTGCTTCTTTTACTGTCGCTCCTCCTCCCAACAAGGCTGCTATACTCCCAGAGAGCACATCACCACTACCGGCAACCCCTAAGGAGGGGTTTAACCCTTCAACCACGGCAATTCGGTTTTCACCGGGAAAGGCTATATGGACCAAGGAACTTTTAACAACCAGCGTGGCATCGAGGCGGTCAGCAACATCCTGGACCATGGTAAAAAATGAGATGGGTGTATCATCTGGGGCCTCTTCGTAGAGAACTGAGGTTAGTCTTTTCAGTTCTCCAAGATGGGGTGTCAGTATCAGGGGACCATGGGGGATGTTCTTTTGTTTTTTCAATAATTCGCCATAGGCTGTGATGCCATCGGCATCAAGGACTATGCTCTTTCCCAGTGAAAAAATCTTTTCCAACAGGGGAGAACGTCCGCTACCCCACCCCGGACCGACCAAAAGCGCGTCATATAAGGCAAGGTCACTATCCTCCTCAAGGATGCGCACCATAACAGAAGGGGACTCAGCTGCTGCGAGGGGATAGACATCCTCATCACAAAAAAGCGTTACCAGCCCTGCTCGTGAAGCAAATGCTGATCGTGCCGATAACCGGGCAGCTCCGGTATACTCCTTGCTGCCTCCGACAATACCCAGATGGCCACGCTTGTTCTTGTAGGAGGAGGAAGAAAGTTTTTTCAGCTTCATATCTTCGGCAGTGTATATATCAGAGAGAATAGGAGCCATTTCCAACAACTGAGGGGGGAAAGAAGGATTCTTCACCACTATCTCACCACAGTCTGATCGCGTAAGGGGGTGGTACATCGCAAGCTTTCTCATGCCGAAGGTTACGCAAAGGTCTGCTTTGCCATGAGGAGCCGAGGCACTGACCTCTTCACTTATACCAGAAGGGGTATCGATTGCGATCGTATAGGCTTTGCTCTGGTTGGCCAGAAGGACAAGAGCTAGGGCTTGGCCTCGCAAGGATCCCTTCAAGCCAGTACCAGCTAGTCCATCGAAAAGGAAGTCTGCTTGTGCTATTGCCAGTTTTATGGTTTCGGGTATTGTTTCATCTAGGCTAATTAGGTCTAGGCCATAGCGCGACAGTATCTCACGCTGACGCTCGCATGAGGGGGAGATACGCTTACCAATGAAGACACACAACACCTTGCGATACCCGCTGGTATAGGCAAGGCGGGCAACAGCGAGGGCATCGCCGCCATTGTTTCCACCACCACAGAGAAACACCAGAAAGGCATCCTTTTCAGTGATTCGGTTCCCTATCACACTCCAGACTCCCATGGCGGCATTCTCCATCAGAGAGAGGGCAGGAAGCCTGAATTCGTTTTGTGATGCAGCATCAATCTTAGCTATTTCAGAGGAGAGTACAACATGCTTCATAGCTGTACTGTACAGCAGGAAAAGAGAGTGGTCAACAAATCGTGCTTGACAGCTGTTGCCAATCTCTGTAGGGTAAAGGTGTCCTGGGGTGGCCAATTGGCCTGAGATCACACCCGTTAACCTGATCTGGGTAATACCAGCGGAGGGAGACATGCAATTCTCAAACAAACCGGTTCCCCATGGCAGAATACCACTAAGGAGGTGCTTAATGAATAAGCATCGAAGTATTGTAGCCGTTCTTGCCATTCTCCTCGTCTCTTCCCTTGTGTTCGCACAAGGAAAGAAAGAAACCCAAGTCTCATCACAGCAAGAGATCACCGTGTATGCCTATGACGCCTTTTGTGGCGACTGGGGCCCCGGTCCTACCATTGTAGCCGAGTTTGCAGAAAAGACCGGCATCAAGGTAAACTTGGTAAGCGCCGGTGATGCCATCGAGATGCTCATCAAGGTCAGAGGGGAGAAGAATAATCCCCTAGCTGATGTGGTGGTGGGCGTCAGTGACGACATGGCAGCGAAGGCCTACGCAGCAGACCTGTTCGAGCCCTATAACAGTGCCGCTCTGGCCTCCATCCCTGCCTTCTTGCAGTTTGACCCCCAAAACAGGCTTCTCCCCTTTGACTACGGCAACTTTGCCTTTGTCTATGATTCGGAAAAGCTCCCCCCAGAAATGGTCCCTTCCTCCCTCGATGAGCTTACCGATCCCAAGTACAAGAATAAGGTCCTGCTTATCGATCCCAGAACCTCTTCTGTAGGGCTGGGCATGTTGCTATGGACCATCGAGGTCTATGGAGAAGAAGGGTATCTCTCCTGGTGGAAGGCAATGAAAAACAATGCCCTTACCATCACCGAAGGCTGGTCCAGTGCATATGGCCTCTTCACTGAAGGGGAAGCCCCTCTGGTGCTGAGCTACACCACCAGCCCTGTCTATCACGTGACCTTTGAAGATACCACTAGGTACAGGGCAGCTCTTTTCACTGAAGGGCACAGTACAACCATCGAAGGTGTTGGCTTGCTCTCTACAAGCAAGAAAAAGGATGCAGCAAAACAATTTATTGATTTCCTGCTTACCGATGCTCAGCTTGATGTGGCAACGGCAAACTCCATGTATCCGACAAACAGTGACACAGTTCTGCCTCCTGCCTTCGATTGGGCTCCAAAACCCAAAAAAAGTCTCTCCCTCGATGCCCTCACTATTGAAAAAAACCTCGATAGATGGCTAACTGAGTGGACACAGGTAATGAGCAGATGAGTAAACAGGTTGGAGGAGAGTATAAAGGCTTCTACAAGGCAATGCCTGCTCCAGGGGCTATAGTGCTCCTGGTACTTTTTCTTGTGCCCCTCTTCTTCACCCTTTCTTCAGCCTTCCTCACTGAGGAAGGCTTCTCCCTCTCTCGTATCCAACAGACCTTCACCTCAGCCTATACGATTCGCATACTGCTCTTTACCCTTTACCAGGCAGCTTTGAGCACCCTTGCTTCTGTATTGGTTGCCCTGCCAGGTGCGTACCTACTGGCTAACTACTCCTTCAAGGGTAGGCGCTTCATCAAGGCTCTGACTACCGTCCCTTTTGTCATCCCCTCGATCTTGGTGGTCTTGGGCTTTGTCATCTTCTTCGGTAACAACGGCTTTCTCAACCAACTGCTTATGAAAGCCTTCTCCCTTGAGGAGCCCCCCATCAAAGTCCTCTACTCCTTCAAGGCTATCATCCTGGCACATACCTTCTTCAACTTCCCCATAGTGATGAACCTGGTATCAAACTACTGGGAACATATGGACACCCACTGTGAAATGGCTGCCTGGACTTTGGGAGCTAAAAGATGGGAGACATTTAGGACCATCACGCTTCCTAGGTTGCTTCCTTCAGTAATTTCAGCTTCAACGTTGGTATTCCTTTTTTGCTACAACAGCTTCGCGATCATCCTGGTCCTAGGTGGGGGCCCTCAGTACACCACAATGGAGGTTGAGATATACCGCCTTGCACGGACCTCCATGGATATTGGAGGAGCCGCGGCTCTCTCTCTCTTTTCCATCCTCATAACTTCGGTGTTGCTTATCTGGTACAATAAGAGCCAGAAGATGCTGTCCAGAAGCGAGGAGTACAATACTTCGACAAAGAGACTCTCTAAAAAGGGCGCTACCCTTACAGGGAAGATGCTTGCCTTCATCTATTCATTGGCAACGCTGCTGTTCATCCTTGGACCGTTAGCCTCCATTGTGGTGCGCTCCTTCATGGCTTCCGCAACACGTTCGGGCTCTGAAAGCTTCAGCTTCACATGGTACCGACAACTTTTTGCCATCGAACGGGGAGCTGGCCATATGGGTTCAGCCCTAGAGGCTCTGACAAACAGCCTGCTCATAGCCACTCTCGTGGCGATAGTGACGGTTCCCATTGCCCTGACCCTGGCAACAGCCATCCGAAAGAAAGGCTTTGCCTCATCGGCCTTGGAGTTGTTTGGGATGCTTCCGATGACTGTCAGTTCAGTCATCATAGGCTTGGGCTATTATCTGATCTCAAACAAAATCCGTGGAGGTGTATCGGTCGGCTATACGCTTGTGGTGCTTGCCCATATGGTCATTGCCATACCGTTTGTCCTCAGGACGATACTTCCCGAGTACCGCAAGATGCCCCTTTCGTACATCCAGAGTTCCCTCACCCTGGGAGCAAGCCCCTTGCGGACCTTCTTTCTAATAGAGATACCCTTGCTCAAAGGGGCTATGATAACCGGTGGGATGTTCGCCTTCGCCCTCAGCATGGGGGAGATAACAGCAACCCTGACCTTGGCAAACAGCGCCATCATCACACTGCCTGTGATCATGTACCGACTCATAGGCTCTTATAACTTCCAAGGGGCCTGTGCCCTAGGGAGTGTCCTCATTCTTGTATGCAGTATCGTATTTCTCGTCAGTGAACTGGCAAAGGGAGAGCACAATGGCCGATAAGGGTCTGACCTGTACCATGAAAGCGTCCTATCAGGACTTTGCCCTCGATGCTTCCTTTTCTGTTAAGGAAGGGGAACTTGCCTGTATCATCGGGCCTTCTGGTTGTGGCAAAAGCACTACACTGCAGCTTATTGCTGGCCTGATAACCCCAGAGGAGGGAACCATCTTCCTCAATGGGAAGAACATCATCAATGAAGCGGTTCATGAACGACATATAGCCATGGTATTTCAGGACTATGCCCTTTTTCCCCATATGAGTGTGGCTCAGAACATCGCCTACCCCATGAAGCTCAGGCACATTCCCAAAGCCCAACGTATAGTCGAGGTGAAACGATTGCTCGCCCTTGTTTCTCTTGAAGGGTATCAGAAACGCAAGAGCCAAGAGCTTTCCGGAGGGGAGCGACAGCGCGTTGCCTTGGCACGGGCCCTTGCTTCCCAACCTCAGCTTCTGTTGCTCGATGAACCACTGTCAGCACTCGATGCCAAGCTACGCAAGCACCTGCGCACAGAGATACGACGGATCCACGAAGAGACAGGCATCACTACCTTGTATGTGACCCATGACCAGGAAGAGGCCCTTTCCATTGCTGATACCATCATAGTGATGCAAGATGGCAGTGTTGGCCAGATCGGGACAGGGGAAGATATCTACCACAAGCCCAACTCACTCTTTGTCGCTTCGTTCATGGGTGAAGGAAACACCCTGCCCTACAGCCTTATCCCTAGAAACCTGGCAACCCAACCGGGGATGACCAAGGAAGCCTTCAAACCCTTGGAAGGAGAACATACGATCTTCTTCCGCCCTGAGCATGTCACCATACAAGATGACATAGCGCTACCCCTGCCTGAGTTCTTCCCTCACCTGGAGTTCAAGAACGCTCAGGTGGTAGGCTGTGAGTTCCAAGGGGACCATTTTATGGTTACCCTTCTCTGGGAAGGGCACTCCATCATCGCACATACACTGGACAGGCCACGATCTCAGATAGTAAGGCTCTCAGTACGTATTGCTCAGATGAGAGAGTTCCTCAACGGGGAATTGGTGAGTAATTAGCAAAGGCTCTTTTCAGCGTAAGTAGTGATATCCAGTTTCTACCGAAAACATCTAGTCTCTAAGACCTGATTTCAACTGGAAATTCCTTCTTCACAATATCTTTGACTAGTACGGTCTTTCCCTTTGATATGGCAAAAACTTTAAGTGCAACAACTTTTTCCAGTACTGTATAGCTACTCATCTTTGC
>CAYXYD010000077.1:0-12150 GCA_964469205.1 uncultured Sphaerochaeta sp.
TTTTCCTCCAAGCTTTCCATCCGGCGCCTGCTTGCCGAACAAGATGGGATACTACAACACTACTTGGATTTTGTCCAGCACTTTTAATTTTATTTGTTATTTTTACTTTGAAAACATCAAAGATAAATACAGGCCATTTTTCTAAAAAAATCAGCAGCCCTTGACTGCCCTACAAATTTGGGTATCATTATATATAAAAAGACAAGTTGAAAAATCAGTTCAAACAAAAAAAAATCACATAAAAGGACATACTCTTGAAATTCGGCACAACAATTACATTACAATATAATACATTTTTTTCTCCATTCTCAGCCAACCAATGGAAAGAAACAATCGCTTGGGGGAAAAAAAGTAATCTTGATGATTTTGATAGCTGCTTATCCTATTATCGTGACCTAGACGTGGGAAAGCTCGGAAATAAGCTGGACGCCTATGCTATCAGCTGTTCGACCATCTCAACAAGGCAGGTAATAGGGGTGCAAAACATCTTACTTCTCCATGATGAAAGCCAAGCATACCAGGCTCAGCAACGCCTAAAGCAGCATATCGATTAAGCAAGCCTCCTAGAAAGCGCTGTCACCCTTGATTTGCTTCATAAACTTGACAAACCTGAACATAAGGAACAACAAAAATGGATATCGACTGAAAGTATGGAAATTATTGCAGAGAAAAGGGAATTACCATTATCCTTGAACCTATCAATTCAAAAACTCCCCAAGTCTGGCTTCCAATCCTATCTCTCCTTTGAATGCCTAAACTTGCCGTTCGTTGACATTGTACGATAACACACAGGTCTTTTTGTAGAGAACTTGAAATCTATAGCACATAGATAACATCAGAAGGAGTACATAGTATGAAAGTAGCTATTGGATCCGAAACATCCGGATTTGCACTCAAGGAAGCGATTAAAGCACATTTGATTAAGATCGGACATGAAGTCATGGATGTTGGGGCTCAGAGCGATAACGATAGAGACATATTCACCCGCAGAACGGGTGCTGGTGCAAGTCTTATCGCCAATAAGCAAAGGGGGATCTACTGTGGTGCGTGTGAAAGTGTATTTACCACTGAAAAAATCGGTTTGCCCAACAATGCAAACGCCTTGGCAATGAAATCTTGTGTCGTAAGCCACGACATGAGCTGTAATCTGGCAGAAAAGTACCTTGTAGGTCCTTGGTGTGAAGGGTTTGCTAAGCAAAGACACCTGAATAATGAAAACGGTTATGCAAAGATGCAGGGCATCAAGGCAAACCAATAAATAGTAGGTTTATCATGCCAAAATTCATAACAGCTGAAGAAGCTGCTCTTCTTGTATGCACTAATCATACCGTAGCTATCCTAGGCTCTGGAGGTGGGTTGTGTGAACCGACACGAATCATCAAGGCCTTGGGTGATCGGTATGCCCTAGAACAATCTCCACTAGATCTCACCCTCTTCCATTGCAATGGCTTAGGGGACAAATGCTCCACCGGTACCGAGCTGTTAGCCTATGCAGGCTTGATACGCAGGGATATCTCAGGACACTGGGCTATGTCTCCCAAACTTGGGAACCTTGCCCTAGAAGAGAAAATAGAAGCATACAACTTTCCCCAAGGCGTCCTATCTCAGATGTATAGCGCTGTAGCTGCAAAACAACCTGGGGTCATCACCAAGATTGGCCTCCATACATTTGTCGATCCCCGTATCGAGGGGGGGAAAATGAATAAGCGCACCACTGAGGATCTAGTAAAGGTACTAGATATTGAGGGGGAAGAGTGGCTGTTCTATCCCAGACTCTCCTTCGATATCGGTTTGGTAAGAGGGACGACGGCTGACCTTAAGGGAAACATCTCCTTTGAAGAAGAAGCCGCCATCCTAGAAGCTACCTCACTTTGCCAGGCAGTCAAAAACTGTGGTGGAATCACTATCGCCCAAGTCAAGTACGTCACAACCAATCCCATCCCTGCAATGCAAGTCATTATCCCCGGTATCTATGTCGACTATATAGTGGTGGACAAAGACCAGAGCCAGACAGTGCTTGAGACCTTCAACCCGGCACTTAATGGAAGATTATATAGTCCGATGGATAGGATTCCCTCTCTGCCGATGAATGAGCGCAAAATCATAGCTAGAAGGGCAGCCTTGGAGATCAAACCTGGTGCAATCTTGAATGTTGGAGTTGGAATTCCTGATGGGATAGCCTCGGTAGCAGCTGAAGATGGGTACCTACAAGACCTTCATTTCTCAGTCGAACAGGGACTGATTGGAGGACTCCCCCAACGCGGTGTAGTGTTCGGGTGTTCACATAACCCCGATGCTATGATTAGTCAGACGCTGCAGTTCAACTTCTATGATGGGGGAGGGCTTGATACCGCGTTCTTAGGGATGGCCCAGGCTGACTCCTATGGAAACGTCAACTCCAGCAAAACAGGAAAGTTGCTCTCCGGCTGTGGGGGTGCTATCAACATCTCTCAAAATGCAAAGAAAGTGGTCTTCTGTGGAACCTTCACCACCAAGGGCCTTACAATTGCTGTAGCAGAGGGCAAGCTTACCATAGTCAAGGAAGGGAGCATCAAGAAACTAGTACATAAAGTTGAGCAGATAACCTTCAGCAGCAACTACTCGGACAGTATCAACCAACCAGTGCTGTACATTACCGAGCGGGCAGTCTTTGCTAGGGAAGGATCCTCACTAAAACTCCTGGAGATTGCTCCCGGAATCGACCTAGAGAATGATATTCTCAAGCAGATGGAGTTCAAGCCAGAGATTGCTTCCGACCTCAAGCTCATGGACGCTTCACTATTCCGCTAACCGAAACCCTAAAAAGAAAGGCTGTTTCAGTAGTTGAAACAGTCTTTCTTTTGTATTTCCTCGCTACGTTACAACTGCTGCAAATGCATACCGCCATCGACATAGATACAGGCACCTGTCGTATAGAGAAAGGCATCACCGCAAAGGGAGGAAACAGCTGTAGCAACATCCTCAGGCTCTCCCCAACGGGCGATCGGGAACAGTCCGCTTCCAACCAGAGCATCATATTTCTCAGAAACACCACTTGTCATATCGGTTCTGATAACTCCTGGCCTCACCTCATTCACCAAGATACCTTCAGACCCAAGTCGGGCAGCGTATAACTTGGTAAGCATGGAAATCCCAGTTTTAGAAACACAGTACTCCCCTCGATTCGTGGAGACGATCTTTGCAGAAATTGAGGAGATGTTGACTATTGAACCCCGCTTCTTACCATCATAGCTTTGGCTCAGCATCTGAAGGGCTACCAGTTGTGTCATGAACATATTGCCCTTCGCATTGATGCCCATCACCCGGTCCCAACTATCTTCACTCATTGAAAGCAAATCATCACGGGTTACAGGAGAGACTCCCGCATTATTGACAAGCACATGGATTGCACCAAACTGCTCGACAACCTCCCTTACGACTCGTTGCCGGTCTTTCTGGTTCCCTATATCGCCGACAAACCATCCATAGGAAACCCCCTCGCTCTCAAGCAAGGCGATACTCTCGGGATACCCTGCCTTAGGACGGGTAGCCATGATGGCAACGGTAAATCCATCCTTGCCCAGCTGCCGAGAGACAGCCAATCCAATTCCCCTACTCCCACCGGTAACCAGAGCAATTTTCTGTTTCATCTTACTGCCCCTCTTTAGCGATGGATGCAACAGATTCTTGCAAAACCTTCTCAAACCAATCGCAGGCACCAACGATGCCATCAGGCAGGGTGAGAACCGTGTGTGATCCGGTTACAAAACCATTGGCTCCATTGACAGCACCCCTATGTAAATTCTTGTAGTTAAGGCTCCCGTCGATATTGATAAAGAAATCAGGATTACGCTCAGAACGCATCCGATTCAGTTTAGCGAGTCTGGGCAATGCTGATTCCATGAACCCCGGCCTGGCAAAGCCAGGTTCAACGCTCATTACCGTCACCATGTCCACCAGATCAAGATAAGGTTCAAAAATATCCATCCGTTGTGAAGGATAGATTCCCCTCCTACATTTCATACCCCGTTGCTTGATACCTTGTAGGTTTCTGACTACAAACGGAGTGCTATCGATGTGGAGACTGACATAGTCAGCCGTTTCATTGTTCTTTTCTTTCATGTTCATGATTCCTCCTACATTTCCTTATGGGCAACCCATGTTTCCAATCCAGCTTTCATTATTTCTTTGGATCCTTTCTTTCCTGTTAACAGCTCAAACGCGATTACGGCTTGGTGTATCAATATTCCATTTCCACAAATACTTTTGTGGCCTCGTGACTCGGATCTCTTCAACAGTTTGGTGTTGAGTGGAGTATGAACGATATCGGCAGAGACAAATGCTTAATCGATAGCATCCCAATCCAGCAGGTCAACGTGGACAGACCTCTTCCCTTTCATCTCTAGGCAGGTTGTACTGATGATTATCTGAGCAGTGTTGCCTACTTTAGCAACAGCTAACTTTTCGAAAGGGACATATGCAGACACGTACCCGTTGAAGGACCTAATCATCTCAATCATCTCAAGAGCCTCTTGCTTATCAATATTACAAACCGAAAGGTCCTTTACACCAGCCTCCAAGAGTAGCAAGGCAATATTTCTTCCTCCTCCTGTCCCAAACAAGAAAACATGCGAATCCTGAAGGGAGGCTCCCTGACTCAATAGGTTTTGCTCAAACCCATCCCCGTTGGTGACATATCCTTTATATCGCCCATCCTTCATGCGAACAAGGGTGTTGACAGTCCCGATTGCCTTGGCTTTTGAACCAATCTCGTCAAGGTAGGACATCACCGCTCGTTTATGTGGCATGGTAACCACAAATCCGGGACCCATAGAGCATTCAAGTCAGCAACCGTTGCCTGTATCTTCTCAGCCCCCACACAACTGGCTAGAAACACGGCGTCCATCCCAAGAAATAAAAATATTGCATTGGAAACAATTGGAGACAGAGTCTGTTCTATAGGTCTTTCAATGATAGAGAACATCTTGATGTCTTACTGGTTATCATGGCATCTCTCTTCATACTTCTCAAGTCGTTTTCCTCAACAGTAGGGTAGTCTCAAAACGTCTCTCAATCGGGTCCTCCTGCAGAGGGTTGATAATTTTCTCAACCAAACGTCTCACGGCATATTTTCCCAGATCGTAGAAGGGCTGGGCGACTGTCGACAAGGGAGGGACTGTCATAGTGCAAAGATCAACATTATCAAATCCAATGACCGCAATGTCCTGAGGGACCCGCTTACCCAACTCTGAAAAGATTCTCAGGCATTTCATGGCAATAACATCATTGGCCGCAAGAATTGCATCCACTTGTCTAGGCTTTTGAAAAAACTGCTTGAGTTGGTCATACACAATATCCTTACCATCCAATTCTATCTCCTTGAATCCTACATTGAAAGGGTTCACGTCTACCACCAACTCACTATCATATAGGCCCAAGGCCTCCATCCTTGTCTTATAAGCATCAAAGCGTTCCTTATACGGTTGAATCTGATCCGGTCCCTTGCAGATGGCAATCTGTTTTTTTCCTGAAGCCAGCAAATAATCCAATGCCTTCAGGATACCTCCTGCATTATCGACAAGGATAGAATCGATGCCCTCAATCTTTCGGATAATGCTGACCACAGGCATCTTCTCATGCAACAGCAGGTCAGCTTGATTAAAATGTTTTTGTCCAGTTGCAACAATCAAGCCTGCTGCACGCATGGAGCGCATCATACCCACATAATGCTCTTGAATAACTACATCCTCATCGGTATTGCATAGGAATATGTTATACTTGAGCCGACGGGCCATATCTTCGATACCTCGCACGATGACTGGAAATATAGGGTTTCGAATATCAGGTATCAATACGCCAATGGTACTTGTCTGTCCCATCTTGAGGTACTTACCAATATTGTTGGGAGCATAGTGCAATTCCTCTGCTGCAAGCAGAATTTTCTGTTTGGTTTCCTCCTTGACGATAATCGATCCGCTAAAAGCTCGAGAGACCGTACTAATCGAGACGTTGGCTTTTTTTGCCACATCCTTAATTGTTGTCATAATCCTGATACTCCTTCCAGACATTTTCAAACCAAAGATCACGAGTGGGAATCGGTCGAACCTGGCGCCATTGAATCAGGTAGGCACCCTTCACAAACCGTATTTCCTGAATCATTGTAGAGAAATCAGGACCTGTATTTTCCAAACTGCCTTGCTGTTCACTGGCTATGAAGTAGGAACCTCTGCTCTGGCCTCCTTGTTTGAGATAATCCTCGATGGCCGCAACTAATGCATTGGCAACAATGAAGTGATCCTCTACATAATAGGTAATACTCTTCTCATAGATGTTTTTCAAAGTCACCTGCATCATGAAAGCCTTATAGAGTTCTTTCAGTTCCAACTTGGCAGCCTCCACATTCCTGAGGGACCTGTTATGAGCACAGTAGCGAGACATGATAGAACCAAGCTTCTTACGAACGGATCCAATGGCAAGACCGGTGCCACTTTGCAAAAGAAACCCCTCCCCAAAAGCTATCTTCTGTTCCACTTGATCCTTCACCTGGGCCAAGAATGCGTGTTGATCAGCTGGTTGCTTGGTATAATTTTTTGCAATATGTTGAGTTGCACGTAAAGCTCCTACCTGGCCTGCATTGAGGGCACTGCCTCCAGGGCGGTAGACACCATGAGAACCATTTACCTCACCAATGGGAAAGAAATGTTTGAGGTTGCTCTCCCAAAAGATGTTCCCTGCAAGTCCGCCATTATTGTGCTGGGCACAGACAGAAATCTCCAACCATTCACTGCTAAGATCGATTCCATGACTCTGATAGAGCTGAATTGCCTTGCGGTTCATATGGGCCAAACGGTCGATAGGCATACCAAACAGGGCTTTTGATTTCTCCAGATACTGGTAGGATTCCTTGCCAAGTTTGGAAAAGTCAGGATTTTTCCCCAATGCTTTGGGATTTTGGGTGAAGTCGAGAAATACTCTGCGGTTTTTCTCTATCTTCTCATGGAACACCAGCATATCAATCATCGAGGAACCATCGTCCTCAATTTTTCTGGGGTCGAACGGCCATTGATAACCTTTAAGGAATACATTCTCCAAAAGTTTTGTTTCATCGGAAAAATAGTCACTAAGGAACTCCCGTTCGTCTGAGAAATCCTGATTAGTAGAGATATAGCGAGGCAAGACCTGTTGGTAAGTGCCGGAAAGATTCCAACGGAATTTGGTGGATGCGATACCATACTGCCACTCGGTGAGGTTCTTGGCGATAGCCCCTGCTTCAAGAGCAACTCCTGTCCCTCCCGCTTGACTGGTAGGATAAACCGACTCTGCATAGATGCCCGCAGGACCTCCGGTAGCGTAAACCACATTGGTGGCCTGGACGATCATATAGTCGGTGGTTTTCTTTGAAATGGTGAGTATGCCAACACAGCAATCCCCTGTAGTGAGGATGGCGATAACACGGTATCCATCAAGTATAGGAATCTGAGCCTGTTCTGCACGTTTTTGCAGACACTCAGTCATAAATTTCGAAGTAAGCGGGCCTGCCGAAGTTGCCCTAAGGAATGCATCATGATCTGTCTGGTATCCTGGGTACTCTCCATACTCATTGTGGGGAAACGGAACTCCCGCTTCGCAAAGATAGTAGAAACAACGAGAACTGTAGGCGGCTTCACATAAAGCGATATCACCATCCATACATTCCCCTGCAAAGTAAGTCTTCGCCATATGCTCAATGGAGTCAGAACCATCACCGCACAAGGTCAGTTTGTAATAAGTCTGCTTATCGGAGCCGGTATTCCGGGATGTTCCACTTTGCAGACCTTCTGTCACCATAAAAATATCTTCTTGTCCAAAATCATGTAACCGATTTATGGCACTGAAGGCACTAGCTCCACTGCCGACCACTACGGTGTTACAGGTATAGACATCTACTGGTTTATCTAAAATGATAGTTGTTGAGTATTTCAAATCCAGGCCTTTCCTTATTGTGATTGTATGAACAAGTGTTCTCAAAAATGGAATTGCTGATCATGTAGCAATCCAACAATGCCGATATACAATTCTTAGCTGTAAACGATTTAACTATTTGTCAGCTACCATCATGTTAATAATACTCTTGTATTTGCCACCATTATAGATAGATGCCAACTCAGCGCAAGCATCTATGAAATGATTAACCTTGCCTTCAGAAATGCTGATCATCACGATAGACGTAAGTCATCACCAAAGCGTTGGAGTTGTCGATTAATTCAGCTAAGGGAAAAATGTTTATGCGTCCAAATTCGATACCACCATACTGTACCTACTCAATGATGGATTTCTCATCACCAACTGCATTTTAGAAGACCTCAATTTTGATGCGTTCAACGGTTCTCTCAAAATTTTTATTAGACCAGTACTGCAACCGAGGTCAAAATCATTGATACCATAATTTTCAGGCTTCTTTTTATTTCCGTTCCTCCATTTTTAAGTTGCTACATGTTCTATAGTATTGGTAGTACCCTACCAAATCATACCCGTTACTATCGGACCGTATATCCACCATCAACAGGGATGACCACCCCACTGATATAATCGGAAGCCCGTGAAGCTAAAAAAACCCCTACCCCAATAAAATCCTGCGGCTCTCCCCATCTTCCAAGGGGAATTCTCTGGTTGATAAGCTCACTCTTCACCGAATCACTCCAAATAGATTTGGTGATCTCAGTTGCAATATATCCCGGAGCAATAGCGTTTACATTGATTCCTTTGCCGGCGTACTCATTGGAGAACGCCTTTGTCATTCCAAGAACCCCATGTTTACTACAGGTATACGCACTCACATTCATCCCTCCAAAGGTGGAGAATAGTGATGCAATGTTGATTATCTTTCCCTTCTTTTTCTCAGAGAGAAAGTGTTGCACAGCAAGCTGGCTCAGCTGGTAGGGAACTCTCATATTGATCGCATGTACCTTGTCAAAAGCATCAAGAGGGAACTCAGAGGCTGGTGAACGGTACTGAGTTCCAGCATTGTTCACGACAATATCGATGGTCTTGTGTGTCACCAGCACCTGATCCCAACAACTTTTGAGAGCTTCTTCAATAGAAAGGTCCACTTGGTAGCCATAGAAGGTACCCCCTTCCTGGGCAATACGCTGTGAGGTCTCTTGCATGTCAGTGATATCTAGACCTATAACGGTAGCACCGGCTTGGGCCAGGCCCAAGGCTAAACCTGAGCCGATACCCCCAGCACAGCCAGTTACCAGTGCAAGAGAGCCAGTAAGGGAAAACAAGTCAAAACTTTTTTTCATGATTAATTCTCCTTATTGACCCTTGAATGAGGGCTTTCTTTTTTCAAGAAATGCAGAAATTCCTTCCCGAGAATCCTCGGTTGTAAAGCAATATGCAAGACTAAGTGCATCAGTAAGGTCATTATGGACAACAAGATTCCTATTGATCATCTTTTTGTCCATCTGCAAGCTCAATGGAGCCCTCGAAGACAAATCTGCTGCTAAAGCTTCAGTACCAGCGCGCAAGGTCTGAACACTCTCAAACGCTTCAGTGACCAGACCATAGGCCAAAGCTGTCTGGGCATCAATGCGCTTTGCCTGGAAAATCATGTGCTTAGCCCTTCCCTCTCCGATGATTCTTGGAAGACGGATAGTTCCACCCCAACCAGGAATGATTCCCAGATTAATCTCAGGCAGTGCAAACTTTGCATTGTTGCTTGCAAGCCTGATATCACAGCACAATGCCAATTCTAATCCACCACCAAGACAGTACCCGTTGACTGCAGCAATGGTGGGAAGTTTCATCTGTTCAATTCGATTGAATACTTTATAACCACAGGTAATCAGATAGTGAGCATCTGCCGGAACATATGCTTCAGTACCCATCTGACCAATATCTGCTCCTGAAATGAAAGCTTTCTCCCCTGCTCCAGTAATCACCAATGCCCGAACCGAAGTATCGCTTTCAACCTGGTCCAGCAACTGGTCAAGTTGTTCCACAATATCTGTGTTCAATGCGTTGTATTGTTTAGGACGATCAATAATAATCTCCGCCCATCCTTTATGGAATTCCAATCTGATTTCATTCTTCATTACTTATGCCTTCTTTTCTGATAATTCTATCTGCATCAGTTCCTCACGGAACAGCCGCACATCCATACTTTTCACATCGTCGGAAATGACCGGGACAAAGTCCATCTGATCAAGAATATCTCGCTGAATATCAATGCCCGGAGCGATTTCGAGCAATCTCAGCCCCTGATCACAGGCTTCAAAGACAGCACGTTCAGTTACATAGAGCACCTGTTGTCCCAAATGTTTTGCAGCCTCAGTGCTGAAGGTCTTGTGTTCAACCATTCCGACAAACTTCTTGAATTTGCCTTCTTGTTTAATCTTCACCCTGTCAGGGTAGATTTCTACCTTCAAGCCTCCAGCAGTAAAAGTACCACAAAAGACGATTTTTTTTGCTGACTGGGAAATATCTATGAACCCACCGCTTCCGCTGATGGTCTTACCAAACTTGCTGACATTGACATTACCCATCTTGTCAACTTGGGCGAGACCCAGAAAAGCCAAATCTAGGCCATGTCCACTGTAGAAATCAAACTGGGCACACTCATCGATCATAGCAACCGGATTGGAGGCTACACCGAAGATTGCACCTTTGGCGGGAACTCCTCCATAAATGCCCTGCTCGATGGTCATGGTAATGGTATCCGAAACCCCTTCTTCAGCTACAATGGAGGCCACTCCATCAGCCATACCAAATCCAAGATTGATTACAGCCCCCTCGAACAACTCCATGCTTGCCCTACGGGCAACCACCTTCCGTTCTGAGAGAGGAAACTCCCCCAAGGCTTCCAGAGGAATTTTTACATCACCGGAGAATGCAGGGTTATACTCGCCCTCACCCGTCTGTTGTTGAGCAGGATCTACCACTACTGCATCAATAAAAATGCTGGGAATCCTGACAGACTTGGGAGGAATAGTTCCACCAGAAGCCAGATATTTTACCTGTGCGATGACAATACCACCGCTGTTGTGCGATGCCTGAGCAAGGGCTAGCCCGTCAAGAAAGGCAGGCTCCTGCTCCATCGAAATGTTTCCAAACTCATCTGATGTCGTACCACGGATGATAGCCACATTGATGGGGAACGTCTTGTACCAGAGATATTCTTCTCCACTGAGAGTTACCAGGTCCACCAAGTCCTCCTTGGTAATCGAATTGAGCTTTCCTCCACTCTCGCGGGGATCGACAAAGGTAAACATCCCCGTCTTGGTAATCAAGCCGGGGCGCTGGGCAGCTATCTCTCGGAATAACTGGCAGATGACACCCTGTGAGAAGTTATACGCCTCGATTTCATTGTTCACAGCCATGGCCTGCATCTCAGGTGACCAGCCCCAGTGGCCACCGACTACACGCCTGATCATCCCAGGATGGGCAAAACGGGTAATGCCATCACGAACCTTATTGCCGATGCCGCTGGCATGGACTAAGGTAAGATTTGCCGGACTTCCAGTCGCAAGAAACCGGGCTTCAATTGCCTCAAGCGTAACACGAGGCTCCATGACACCACCACCACTACCGCTAAGTGCAACAGTATCGCCATCCTTGATCAAAGCAGCAGCAGCTTGCTTTGTCATTACTTTCTTAATTTTCATGGTACATCCTATAGTATATTGGGACTGTTTCAGTGCAGTTGCCCTGTTTCCTCTTGTGCCCAGTGTTCAGCAACCATCTTGGGCGCATAGACAAACATCATTTCCATCTCGTTTTCACCGGTATTCTTCAGTGAGTGTTTTACAAAGGGAGGGATATAGACGATATCATAGCGTTTGACGTCTCTACACTCCTCACCCACCGTCATAACGCCTTCGCCACCAAGGATGATATAGGTTTCCTCAGTCTCATGCTCGTGGCTGGGAACACTGCCATTAGGATGAATCACGACCAAACCCTGTACAAAGTGCTCTGCCTGTAAAGGGGAATCCACACCGACTAGAACCCTAGTTCTGCGTCCTGCCGGGTATTCGGTTCCCTCTACATCCTGTAGTGCATTAATACTGTTCACCAGTGCCTCCCAATCATTATTAAGCCAATATTTTGAAATGACAACGTTTGCATTTCTTTTTATTTATAGCATTGATATGTTTAACCGTCAATAAATATTTATAGAATTGTACATTT
>CAYXYD010000078.1:0-12139 GCA_964469205.1 uncultured Sphaerochaeta sp.
TTAATATATAGATATACGAGGAGTTTAGGATGACACTAGGTGAGTTACGCCCTGGCGAAAAAGCCAAGGTAGTTTCCATTGGCACGACCGGTGCTATGAGACAGAGGATATTGGACATGGGAGTAACTCCCAATGTGCAGGTGCAGCTCATTAAGATTGCACCACTTGGAGATCCTGTAGAGATTACGGTTCGGGGGTATCAGTTGAGCCTTCGCAAGAGTGAAGCGGCCCTGATACAGGTCCAGAAGTAATTTTTTTTGGGCAAACAGTTAGTTTGTCCTAACATATAGGAGATCTAGATGCCGTATACCATAGCATTGGCCGGAAACCCCAACTCCGGCAAAACAACTGTATTCAATACCCTTACCGGTTCTCGCCAACATGTGGGAAACTGGCCTGGGGTGACCGTTGATAAGAAAGAGGGAGTCTACAAAAAGAACAGGGATATGAAGATCCTTGATCTGCCCGGGACCTACTCCCTTTCCCCCTATAGTGCAGAGGAAGTCATAGCTAGGGACTTCATCGTTAATGAACGCCCGGACTGTGTCATCGACATCCTCGATGGGACATCCCTTGAGCGTAACCTCTATCTTGCCTTGCAGATCATGGAGACCGGGACTCCCACGGTGTTGGGAATAAACATGATGGATGAGGTTGCTCTGCGCAAGGATAGTATTGACTTTAAACGTTTGGAAGCTGAGTTTGGCGTAGCAGTCGTTCCTATTGTGGCACGTAGCGGCAAGGGTATCGATGCCCTGATGGAGGCGGTAAGCCGCACCATTGCTGAGAAGCGAGTTCCTAAACGACTTCCTGTCTACGAGCTGAGCAAGAAAGTTGACGAAGATACCCTAGCCGACAAGCGCTACTCTTTCATAACTGAGGTTGTAGGATCCAGTGTGGTGCGAGGGACAAAGGAAGGCGAACAAAAAGAGAGCAGAAGCGATAAGATCGATAAGGTGATGACCCACAAGTTATGGGCCCTCCCTGCCTTCGCCCTCATCATGTACCTGATGTTTGCAGCAACCTTCAGTGAGAACTTCTTTTTTGTTCCGGGGCTTCCCAGTCCTGGTATAGCACTAGCGACCTTGGTGGAGAACCTTTGGGGTTCCCTTACTGATGTGGTCGGTTCAGCCCTTTTGGGAGCAGGAGCAGCCACCTGGGCCTACAGTCTAGTGATATCTGGTATTATGGAAGGTATCGGGGCTGTCTTGGGCTTCCTTCCCCTTATCCTGGTGCTCTACATCCTAATGAGCTTCTTGGAAGACAGTGGGTATATGGCGCGCGTCGCCTTTGTCATGGACCGCCTGTTTCGCAAGTTCGGCCTTTCCGGGCGCTCCTTCATCCCTCTTCTCATGGGATTCGGATGCTCAATACCTGCCATCATGGCAACCCGTACCCTCGATAGTGAGAAAGACCGTAAAATAACGACGTTGCTCTGTGGCTTTATGCCCTGTGGAGCAAAACTCCCTATCTTTATCATGTTTGTTTCGACATTCTTCAGTGATGGGAACAAGACTCTCGTACTCTTTTTCATCTACATGCTGAGCCTTGTGATTTCTGTTTTGGTTTCCTTGATTATAAACAGGGTTGCATATAAGGGTGAGACCTCAAACTTCCTTATAGAACTTCCCCAGTACAGACTCCCTACGATAAAGAGTGTGGGAATACATGGCTATGAAAAGGTAAAGGGATTTATCCAGAAAGCTGGTACCATCATCCTAGCTGCTACCATCCTTATCTGGGCCCTTTCCAACTTCAATATCAACTCTTTCAACGGGCAGAACAAAGTGGAGTATGGAACGCCCTTGGCTTCCATCGAGACATCGTTCCTTGCCTCTACGGGTAAGGCAATCGCACCTATTTTCAAGCCAACGGGTTTTGGTGCATGGAGACCTACTGTTGGTATAACCACTGGTTGGATTGCCAAGGAGATGGTCGTAGTCACCCTTGCACAGCTTTATGCTGATGATATCAGCGAAGGGTACCTCGCCCAATATTTTGGCGATGCTTCAGAGGCAGAGCTCATTGAATTTGGCTTTGAGGATGGTCAGTACGATAGTGAAGCAGCTAGTGACATATACACTGAGGTGGTTTTAATGGAGGGTGGAGATGCCCAAGCGTTGCCAACACTCAAGGAAGATATAAAAACCAAGCAGGCAGCTCTTGCCTATATGGCTTTCAACCTGCTGTGCATGCCTTGCTTTGCTGCAGTCGGTGCCATGAAGCGGGAACTGAAAAGTTGGAGAGTTACTCTTGGACAAGTCGGTATTCAAATGTTGACGGCGTATATCGTGGCTGTATGCATTAATGTATTGGGCAATCTGCTCTTTTAGGAGGCTGTATGATTAATTATCTGATAGCTATAGCGGTTATAGTGTTCTTAAGTTCTTTCACCATAAAGAAGGTTCATCTGGCAAGATTGAGGGCTCAGCATAAGGAGGATCTCTCCTGCTCGGGAAGTTGCTCGGGCTGTAATGGTTGCACCTAGCAGTCAAAAATGATCAGTTCTGAAGAGAGGGGTTTTGTTTTCGTCCCCTCTCTTCTTTTTGGTTTGCCATCACGCTATATCTTCGGGAAGAAGATGTAGCTGTGCTTCCTGTTCTGAACGGATGCAGCTTCTCTTCAGAGTAGAGAAGAGCTGCCGGACATTTCCTGGCCAGGGGTATAGTTTCAGCATCATCATATCCTGCTCCGCCATCTGTTTTCCTGGAAAGTGCTCCTTGATGAAATGTTGGCAGAGTAGTGGTATATCCTCAAGATGATCCCTAAGCGGAGGAAGGTAGATCGTGGCATCGGAGATCCTGTAGTAGAAATCCTTTCTAATCTGCTTGTCCTCTATGAGATGTTTCAGGTTTTGATTGGAAGCGGTTACCAGCCTGAACTTCGAGACCTTTATTTTAGTGTCTCCGAGCTGTCTGTAGCGTCCGCTTTCCAAGAGTCTGAGCATATTTGCCTGGGAGTCCAAGGTAAGGTTCTCCACCTCATCCAGAAACAGAGTAGATTGGTTTGCATCATGGACAAGCCCGGGCAGGTCACTCTTGCCATCGGTAAAAGCACCTTTCGTATGGCCATAGAACATGGAGTCACCTATCGCTCCATGCAGTAGAGAACAGTTGACGCTAATCATGTTGCGAAAAGGGTTTTTTATCTTGTGGATGATACCTGCTGCAATTTCCTTTCCTGTGCCTGTCTCTCCATATAGATGAATTGAGCACTCACCCTTACCATAGAGGGCGAGCGCGGAGCGGACATTTTGCATTGTTTTGCTGCTTCCTATCAAGCTTTCTGTGCTGTAGCAAGCTTCTTCACGCACACTCTGTTCCTCTCTAAAGCGTAAAAAGAACTGGGCGTATTTGAGATTTTCCTTATGGACGAATTCAACAGGAAAGGAGAGCTCTGGCAGAGAAAAGGGGAGATCCCCTCGATCGAGGAACAGGATTACCTGTACCTTTCTCTCTGTTCTTTGCAGTTCTTGCAAGAGCTGAAGCTGAGAACTTGCTCCCAACCTTTCATCTGCAAGGATCCATAGCTCTTCTTCTGAGTCTGCCTGTACAACAGCGGTTACCAGTTTTTGGACCATGGTGAACTCATGCAAAAACGCATAGGAAAAATGCTGCTTGAAACGATCTTTGAAACGCCAATCTGATGAGACAACAAAAAGTGACATCTGCAAACTCCTTTTCTAGCGAAACTAGAAAGGTAAAACTATTTTTATGTGCTGATAGTCTAATTTTTCTTTTTGCAGGTTACTACTCTAAGAAGAAGAGGTTTACCGGTTTAGTTTTGGGTTTCTGTCAATAGTACCTGAATGGTTGAGAGAGCATAGATGGCTGCTGTCTCTGCACGGAGGATATTCCCCTTCAGCATGACGGGCTTAAAGCCTGCATCTTCTAGGAATGTACACTCATCATCAGAGAGTCCTCCCTCAGAGCCTATGAGCATGGCTATGGGAGTATCTGGTAGGACTGTGGAGAGTAGTTGGGGAAGGCTTTGCTGTTCGCCTCTGCTACTTTGGTGGAAGAAGATGAAGAGCCCTTTGTTGTTCCAATGGCTGGGGAGGTCGGCAAGAGTGATGATCTGTTCAGTGAGATACGTAGGGATGGGCGATCCGCTTTGCTGGATCGCTTCCTTGATCTGGCTTTCCAAACGTTCCTTTTGAGGCCCAAGGGTGGTGCCTTTCTTGAGGGAATAGTCCTTCACGCAGAATTTGCTCTGCACCAGTGTTATCTCTTCAACCCCTATCTCTGTTGCCTGGCGAACTATCGTCTCATTCTTCTTGCCTTTGCAGAGGCATTGGTAGAGAAAGATCCTGGGATAACTGCCTTTGTAGGAGGGAAGGTCATCGGTAGCAACATCCACCTCACCCTCCCCTAAGGGGGAGACTGAGAGGATGCAGCTGTTCTTTCCTATCTGTTCTAGCTCCAATAGCCAAGTCTTGCCAGTCCTGTCCCTTCCGAGCAGGCGCTCTCCGACCTTGAGGCGCAGTACCTTGATAAGGTACTGGCTCTCCTTGTCGGTGAGGATGAGGTTTTTCTGCTCCCCTGTGAAGGAAGGGTCTAGTAGGTACTGCCTCATTTGCCGATACGGATGAATTCGACTGCGCGCTTAAGTTGCTTGTCAAAGACAAGGTCGCCTACAGGCCGCTCGTCATAGGGAATTCTTCCGAGATATTCATTTCTCATGAGGATATTCAGGATATCGCGGTTTATGCCTTGCTCTGCATACTGCTCGGAAAAGAGGAGTATGTTCTCTGTTGTCGGCTCGGGATGCTCGTCTGCAAAGGTTGCAAGGGCCTTCTCAGTCATCAGCTTTTCGTAGGCAGGAATCTCCTCGTCCTCAAGCTTGATGTCCTCGACCATAATGTCCGGCTCTATTCCCTTTTTGTGGATGTTCTCTCCTGTTGGAGTGTAGTAGTGGGCAGTGGTGACCTGCGCATACCCCTCTCCAAACTTGAACACATCCTGCACAACGCCCTTTCCGAAGGTCTTTGTGCCGATGAGCGTCGTCCTGTTGTTTTCCTTCAATGCCGCAGCAAGGATCTCTGACGAGGATGCTGATCCACCATTGGTAAGCAATACGATGGGCAGGTCCTTGGGGACCAAGGTCGATCCTGTGGAGATGTAGCGCTGGTCACGGTTTGATCCCTTCTTGCCTTGGATGGTGACAAGGGTCTTATTGGCAGGCAGGAAGATGTTTGCAACTTGCATTGCCCCATCGACAGCCCCACCTGAGTTGTTGCGCTCGTCAATTATTAGGCCCTTGATACCTTGCTTAACCAGTTTTTTTACACTCTCAAGCATCTGTTCGCCTGTCTGGGGAGTGAACTCTGAAAGCACAATGTAGCCGATGTCACCATCGATGACGTTGCCTTCAACAGTTGGGGTGCTGATCTTTTCTCTTACCAGGCTCAGGTCAAAGGATGTGCCGCCCCTGAATACGGTGATCGTAACCTCAGTTTTCGGTTCTCCCCTGAGAAGCATGCTCGCTTCATAGCTGGAGAGGTCATCGACCTTTTCTCCGTTGATGTGACTGATCAGATCCCCTGCCATAAGGCCGGCCCTTTGGGCAGGAGAGCCTGGGAAGGGTGATATGATGGTTACCATATAGGATGCAGGGTCAGAGGTATCCTTGCGCTCTGGTGAGGGTTTGTTCAGATAGGTTCCAATACCTCCATATATTCCTGTAGTCCCTTCCATATAGTCAGTTGCCTCTGAAGGGGGAACATAGAAGGAGTAGGGATCTTCCAGGGAGGCGACCAGAGCTGAGGCAAGGTCGTTGAAGACCTTCTCCTTATCGACCTCCTCAATGTAGATGCTGTCGACATAGCGATAGAGCCTGAGCAGAGCCTCCATATCGGTGGCTATCTTGTCCCCTTGTTTGGGCATGCTCAGTGAGCTGTTTATAGGGGTTGCGATAATTTCCTCTAAGGATCCTGAGGAAAAAAGAGGAATAACGATAAGCAAAAGTATCAATGAAAGGCTAAGCCTTGCTAAGTTTTTTCTTTTCATAAATTAAATATACATAATAATGTGAAAGTTGGCTACTCTTTGCAGTATTGACCTCCACACTATTGCACATTACACTTGGCGCATGACTCAATTCCTCCATTTCCCCGGTTGGATTTCCCCTGAAATCATCCCCGGTTTACCCCTACGATGGTATGGCATGATGTATGTGATAGCCTTTGCCGCCAGCTATTTCTTTATACGTGTTCAGGCAAGGAAGAAAGAGGTTGCCCTCGATCAGGATCAGAGCCTGAACCTAGTGCTGGCTTGTATTATCGGCCTTGTGGTGGGCGCCCGTCTCTTCTCTGTGCTTTTTTATGATGGCTCCTTCTACTACTGGACACATCCCTGGATGATATTCTGGCCTTTTCGAGGCTCTCAGTTTGTCGGTCTTCCCGGCATGAGCTACCACGGAGGTCTGGTCGGTGCTGTCATCGGTGCCTACATTTTCAGCAGAAAGAACAAGATGCATTTCTTTGAGCTTGCTGACACAGTCGTGTATGCAGTTCCGCTTGGCTATACCTTCGGTAGGCTGGGTAACTTCATCAATGGCGAGCTTTTCGGAAGGGTCTCCACCAAGCCTTGGGCCATGGTATTCCCTGACGCCCCCCACTTCTCCACAAACTATGAATGGGTGCGTACCCTAGCCGATAAGCTTGATATTCCCTACGTTGCCGGATCTCTGGTGAACCTTCCCAGGCACCCTTCCCAACTCTATGAAGCCCTGTTTGAAGGTATTGTCCTCTTCGTTATCATGTGGGTTGTCATACGCCCAAGAAGAGAGAGGCAGCCCTATGGGTTTGCCCTCGCTGCCTATCTTATACTTTATGGGGCTATCAGGTTTGTCATAGAGTATTTCAGGGCTCCCGATGCGAACCTTGGATATATCCTCGCATGGGGAAAAGAGAGCGATAACATCGCCTTATTCCAATCCTTTTTCAACATCTCGATGGGACAACTGTTCTGTCTTGCCATGATAGCTGCCGGACTAGTCCTCTATCTGGTGGTACGAAAGACCAACAAGAGGACATAGGAGTACGTATATGTCATCAGTAGAGCAACGAATAGCTGCCTTACGGACTATCCTTGAGCGTGAAGGCTTGGATGGTTGGTATATCAATGGGACCGATCCCCACCAAAGCGAATATGTTTCAGAGCGTTGGAAGAGTAGGGCTTGGATCGCAGGCTTTACCGGAAGCGCCGGCTCTGTCCTGGTTACCAAGACTGAAGCCCTTCTGTGGGTTGATTCTCGCTACTTCATCCAAGGCGCCCAACAGATTGAAGGAACCTCCATCAAGTTGATGAAGCTCGATACTGAAGGTGTCAAGGATCCCCAGACCTGGATGGCAACTGAGTTCCCTGAAAAAAGTCGGGTCGGCATCGACGGCTCGACACTGACAGTCAACGGTAAAGCCGAGCTGGAAGCAGCTTTCAGGCAGAGAGAGATAGAGCTGGTTGTATGCCCTGACTATCTTGATGAGATCTGGGACGGCCGTCCTCAAATCCCTTCAACCACAGTTGTTGACCTACCCAATGAGATAACAGGTTTCTCTAGGATTCAAAAGCTTACGATGACCCGCCTTGCCATGGTGCAAAAAGGGTGTAACTACACCCTAGTATCCTCCTTGGATGATATCGCTTGGATAACGAATCTCCGCTCTTCTGATGTTTCTGTGAGCTCTCCGGTATTCCTCTCCGTCATGCTTATCAGCACGGAGAAAGCCTGGCTTTTCACAGATCCCAAAAGGTTCAGCAAGGAAATCGAAAAGGCAATAGCTGAAGATTATGAGATCATCCCCTATGAGGATGCGAAAGCAACTATAGAGGGCCTCCTTACTGAGGAAGATACCCTCTATTATGATCCCAAGAAGCTTAACCTCAACCTGTATGAAGCTACCCAAAAAGCAAAGCATGTAGAGGGAAGGGACTTTACCACCGACCTGAAGGCCTCTAAAAATGATACAGAGCTGGAAGGCATGCGACGCAGCCATCTTCTCGATGGTGTCGCCTTGGTAAACTTCCTGGCCCGTCTCGATACAGAGAATGGCAAATATAATGAGATCGAGGTATCCACCCTGTTACGCAAGCAGAGGGAGCGGAACAAGGCTTGTATCGGCGAGTCCTTCTCCCCCATATCCGGTTGGGCCGAACATGGGGCCATGTGCCACTACAGTGCAACAGAAGAGAGCAAATCTCACCTTTATGGTGATGGCCTTCTTGTCCTCGATACCGGTGGAATGTATGAATTCGGACTGACTGACATAACCCGCACCATCCTGTTTGGCAAGGCTACCGATGAGCAGAAGAGGGATTACACCCTCGTACTCAAGGGCAATCTGGCCCTTGCCTCTGCACGTTTCCCTGAAGGGACTTGTGGCTACCAGCTCGATATCCTTGCAAGGCAGTTCCTCTGGCAACAGGGGATGACCTTCTTCCATGGCACAGGCCATGGTCTTGGTTTCCGTCTCAATGTGCATGAGGGCCCTGCTGTCATCAACACACGTGCCATTGATGTTCCTTTGAAGAGGGGCATGATCTTAAGTGATGAGCCAGGGGTCTACAAGGAAGGGCGTCATGGTATCCGTATCGAGAACATTGTGGTGGTGCGTGAGGACATCAAGACAGAATTCGGACAGTTTTTTAGTTTTGAAGTATTGACCATCTGCCCGTTTGAACACAAGTTGATAGTGAAGGCCCTGCTCACTGATAGCGAGCTCGCCATGGTGAACAACTACCATCGTTGGGTCTACGAAGAACTGAAGGATCTTGTTGATGATGAGGCAAAGGCCTATCTGAAGCAGGCTACCCTTCCTCTCTGAACAGAATAAGGAGTTACCATAATGGTAGAAGCATTGAAGAAGAATTCAAAGATTAAAAGAGATGGACCTGTCGTCCTGGTTATTATGGATGGTGTCGGGTTCGGTAAATACACTGAAGGTGATGGCGTTGCCGCTGCAATGACCAGAACTCTCAACAAGCTCTACAAGGATAATCCTTGGACCAAGCTGAAGGCCCACGGAGTAGCGGTCGGCCTGCCCTCCGATGATGATATGGGCAATAGTGAAGTCGGGCACAATGCCATGGGTTGTGGCCGGGTGTTCGCCCAAGGTGCGAAGCTGGTGATCAACTCCATCGAGACGAAGGCTATGTTTGAAGGTGCTACCTGGAAAAAGCTCATCGCCAACACCAAGGAGAAAAAGAGTACCCTCCATTTCATCGGTCTGCTCAGTGATGGCAATGTCCACTCCAACGTCAAGAACCTAAGGGACATGATTCTGCAGGCAAAGGCAGATGGTGTTTCAACCATCCGTATCCATGCCCTCCTCGATGGCCGTGATGTAGGGGAGCTCAGTGCCCTTGAGTACTTCGATCCGTTTGAAGAGTTTCTCGCCTCCCTCAATGATGATGGCTTCGATGCAAGGATAGCCAGTGGTGGTGGACGTATGCAGATCACTATGGACCGCTATAATGCAAACTGGGATATGGTCAGAAAGGGATGGGAGACCCATGTCCTTGGTGAAGGGCGCAAGTTTGAATCAGCACACGAGGCTATCGAGACTCTGCGTGTTGAGAGCAAGGCCATCGACCAGGACCTTCCTCCTTTTGTCATTGCAAAGGATGGTAAGCCTGTGGGAACCATTGAAGATGGGGACAGTGTAATCCTCTTCAATTTCCGTGGAGACCGTGCCCTTGAGATCACCAAGGCCTTTGAGGCTGAGAAGCTTGACGAGTTCGACCGCAAGCGTTTACCCAAGGTCGAATATGCCGGCATGATGGAGTATGACGGGGACCTGAAAGTCCCTGCACAGTACTTGGTACAGCCCCCTGCCATCGACAAGACCATGGCTGAGTATCTTTGTGCTTCCAAGGTGAGGCAGTTCTCCATCAGTGAGACACAGAAGTTTGGCCACGTGACCTACTTCTTCAATGGAAACAAGACAGGCAAGTTCGATGCCAAGCTTGAAGAGTATGTGGAGATTACCTCTGATGTCGTTCCTTTTGAGCAGAGGCCTTGGATGAAGTGTGCCGAGATCGCAGACCGTGTCATCAAGGAAGTCGCTTCCGACAAGTGGGATTTCATCAAGTTGAATTTCCCCAATGGTGATATGGTCGGTCATACCGGTAACTTCCAGGCTGTTGTCTGCTCCATGGAGGGCATGGACCTGCAGATCGAGAGGATACACAAGGCTGTAATGGCCGCTGGTGGCATCATGGTCATCACAGCTGACCACGGCAATGCCGATGATATGTTCGAGCATGCCAAGGATGGCAGTGTGAAGTACAAGGAGAATGGTGATCCTCAGGCAAAAACAGCACATTCACTTAATCCTGTACCGTGCATCATCTGTGACGGCTCCTACAATGGGGAGTACTCAAAGACCCTCAATACAGGACTGGGTATCAGCAGCATTGCAGCCACATGTATCAACCTCCTGGGCTTTGAGACTCCAGAAGGGTATGATAAGAGCATTATTGCGCTGAAGTAATCAGAACTGGTTCTATACAGTAGAGATACTGTATAGAACCAACACTTGGTTTCATACAAATTTGTCTGATTCTGTCGAGTTTTAGAAAATAAAGGTAACAGTAGTGATGTTTTTGTCTTTTGTCTTTCTGGGGTTTAAATGAAGTCATAAAATGCCCTTTCCAGAATTAGGCCCAAGATAAGATTTCAAGGCTATGTATTGTCCAGTCTTAGCAGACCCTTCACGTTGTATGTATTTTTTTTCTCTCAGTTCTTTCAAGGCTCTTTGCATTGTTCTGATAGTCATCTGTAAATCATCAGCAATTTGCGGCTGTGTTAGTTTTTCATTGCGTTCAATGGCTTTCATGACAAGTATTGCATTTTCGGATAGTTCGCTTTCTATGTCATTTACTCCGCCATTTACTCCGCCATTTACTCCGCCATTTACTTTTTTGTTAAGAATATCCATGGCTTCCTTGTTGTATTGGAAGTGAACAGAGATGAAATGATCTGAAATATCAAAGATATCCTTGGGATACGCTTTCAGGATCTTCTTCATCCCTGAACCAAGCTGTTCGCATAGGTCCATATCAGAGAATATTCTCATGAGTTCTCTATTCCTGGGATGTGAGAGGCCCTTGAAGAATTCATCTTCGGTGAGCCCTACAGGTAGCCCTCCGGTTGAGATCACCACAAGACGGACATCATATATTTCGAATACAGGATATGAGCCGTTTATATAGTCATTGTGGATGATGGCGTTGAGGACCGCTTCTCTTAGGGCATCCTTATCGACGAGTCTGATCTCTTTCCTTGCGGCTTGTCCTCCGACTCTCACTACAGTGGCATTTGCGACTTCAAGCTTATCAAGCACTTGATATGCTGATTTGATAAGACAGCATCTGCCGAATTCGTTTCGTTCAAGAATATCAAGCTTTTCTGTGCCTCTGAACCTTGCAACCTTTACTGAATTACCGTTGTTGTCCGACATGAGGTAGGCTGCGTAGTTAAATCTATCATTCTCTGTAAAAAGGCCAAGATTCTTTAGAAAGAAATCACTACTGGTATCAAAGCCCTTATCTGCATAGTAAATCTTCAGTTGTGTGAATGTCAGATGCTGGTTTGGAGAAACCACTTTGCTCAGTGTATGAGTGACTCGACGTGAGAACAGTTCTGTTATCATTGTCTGTGTCATAGGGGAGGATTGTGACCCAATTCTGGTATAGCATCCTTTTGTACTCATTCCATACCTTTTCAGAAAATATGGTTTCTCCAGACCCTGAGCCACTATGATGAGTATGTATGATTTGCCAGTACCTTGCTTTACTTCCACATTGAAGAGTCCCAAGGGGGAGGGCTGTATGTTTGTTTTGATCCTATCGATGATAGCCAATGACAGCTTATCTGGATTCTGGACGCCAATGATCGTGCCATCATCATCAAGACCTATGAAAAGGCTACCTCCAAGCGTGTTTAGGAATGCTACGACTTCTTTTTCCAATCCGTCTGTCAATTCTCTTTTATATTCGATAGTTATGCTTTCCATGGTCGTCTGTCCTTACTGCTGTTCTTATATTCAGTATACCATGTGTGGTCAAGGTTGTTGTGATAAGATTGGTTGAGTATCTGAGATAAGATTGGTTGAGTATCTGAGATTTAGTATTTGCAG
>CAYXYD010000079.1:0-9149 GCA_964469205.1 uncultured Sphaerochaeta sp.
AGACGGTACATCAACCTTGGCTATCCAATGGTCTGTGCTATACTGAGGTATCGGGAAGCCTCACCACCTTTCCGATCCTGATCGCTTGTTCTCCCCAACTATATCGGTTTGTTGCTGGAGTCTAAGGATCAGCAGAAAAGGAAAGAGGAGTTTGCTATGAAACAACTATTTACCAACTATACACCCTGGCAGATGCCTGAGGTCACAGGTATGAACAGGCTAAACATGGATTCCCTTCCCCTTGCTTTTCCTTCTGAACAGCAAGCGAAGGAGGATGCCCTAGCAGGGGCAGAGGGACGGGACCTTTCTGATAACCCGTACTTTCTCAGCCTTGATGGGGAGTGGGATTTCTTGTTGTACAACAATCCTCTGGAAGTGGAGGCAAGTGTGGTAACTGAAGGAGCAACTGCTTCTTGGAAACCCATCCTTGTCCCAGGCGCTTGGAGCGTGCAGGGTTATGACAAGCCTCATTACACCAACGTCTCTATGCCTTTCTCTGAACAGCCTCCCTTTACCCCTTCTGATAACCCTACAGGAGTCTATCGCAAGGGCTTTACCCTGCCTCTCACCTGGAAGGAAAAAAGAACTGTCCTGAAGGTCGGCAGTGCAGAAAGCTACCTTGAGGTCTACCTTAACAGTTCCTTTGTAGGAAGCTCAAAGGACAGTCGCCTTCCCGCATCCTTTGACCTCACCTCCTACCTGCGTCCTGGAGAGAACCTCCTGGTCCTTGTGGTTGTCCGCTATAGCGATGCAAGCTTCGTGGAGGACCAGGACCAGTGGTGGTTTGGTGGGTTGCACCGTAGTGTCAGCCTGAGCTTCTCCGAGCATCTTTCCATGGAGGATGTAAAGGTACAGGCCCTGTTGGACAGCTCCCTGCAAAAGGGGACGGTGCATGTCCAGGTCCCCCTATATGGACCTTTTGCTGATGCAGATGCTCCTGCCTTGTTGCTTTCCCTCTATGACCCTCAAGGTCAGCTGGTAGTCTCCAAGAACTTGGAAAGCGACAGCGAAGGTCTGTGTTCAACCTCCTTGAGTGTCGACTGCCCAACTCTTTGGAACCATGAGTCACCTGAGCTCTATACCCTTACCTTGAGCCTTGCAAGTGTTAAAGAATATCGTGCCCTGCGCTTTGGATTCCGTAGGGTGGAGGTTGCTGATCGCAAGCTTCTGATAAACAACAAGCGTGTGCTTATCAAGGGCGTTAACCGCCATGAGCATGACCCTCGTATGGCTAAGACCCTCACCACCGAAAGCATGGTTGAGGATATCCTCTTGATGAAAAGACATAACTTCAATGCTGTACGCACGTGCCACTATCCCAATGATGAACGATGGTATGAGCTGTGTGACCGCTATGGCCTCTATGTCATGGACGAGGCAAATGTGGAGACCCATGCATTCTACGACAGCATCTGTCGCTCTGAAGCCTATGCCGCCTGCTTCCTGGACAGAATCCAGAGGATGGTACGAAGGGACTTCAACTACACCTGTGTGATCATCTGGTCATTGGGTAATGAAAGTGGGTATGGATCCAACCATGATGCAATGGCAGCGTGGGTACGTCGCTTTGATCCCCATCGCCCTATCCACTACGAGGGGGCGATCCGCCCAGAATGGGGCCAAGGTATCCCTACCTTGGATAGTTTGAAGCGGGGTAGGTCGGTAACCGACTTTGTTGCCCCGATGTATCCTTCCATAGACCTTATAGAGGTATGGGACAGGAGTACGGAAGCCGCCTCTGATGACAGGCCCATGATCATGTGCGAATACAGCCACGCCATGGGTAACTCCAACGGCAGTCTTTCCGACTACTGGGATACCATCCGTAACTCCCGAGGTATCCAAGGTGGATTCATATGGGACTGGGTGGACCAGGGTATCCTCGTTGACGAGGAAGGCAAGCCGGTAGGACCTAGGGATGTGGAGGACCAGAAGGTTCCCCGCTGGCGCTATGGAGGTGACTTTGAAGACCAGCCTACAGATTATGACTTTTGCCTCAACGGCCTTGTCTTTCCGGACCGCTCCCCCAAGCCTGCTATGCAGGAGTGCTTCAAGGTGCAACAGAGCATACGCATCACTGGTGATCATCCTTCACAGGGTATGTTCACGTTGCACAATGAGTTTGACTTCTCCTCGTTGAAGGGTGTTCTGATTCACTGGCGTATCATCTCACAACGTGAAGAGAAGCCTATCTTCGGTGAGGTAGAAGTGCCTTATCTTGGCCCTGGTGAATCTGCTGTGTTTACTGTAGCTGAAGTGGTTGCAGAAGCAGTGCAGACTCGTATGGCCAATGAGGAGTGTTACATCCTCTTCGAGTCCTTCCTAGCCACAGATACCTTCTGGGCAGGGGCTGGGCACCGCATAGCTTGGGACCAGTTTGCACTCTCACAGAGCGTTCTCCCCTTGCTGGGAACTACTGTGGCCTCCTTCGAGCTGACGAAAAATGGTGGCTATTCCTTGGTTACTGAAGCCTATTCGGCATCGCTGAACGAGGAAGGGCTACTCTCTTCGCTGAAATTTGCCGGGCAGAAGGAACTGTTGGAGTCGCCTCTGACGCTTTGTCTCTATCGCCCTCCCACAGAGAACGATGGAATGAAGACTTTCCCAAGGTCGGTCCAGAAGGATAAGGCCTTCAATGCCTGGGTCGAGCACCGTCTCGATGAGCTAGTCTTGGAGAAGCTCGATCTGAAAGCTGACGGCGGCACTTTGACCAGTCGTCACCACATCATGACCTCTGTAGGCACAGAGTTAGGTATATTTGAACAGAGTTGGGATTTCTTCAACGAGAAGCTGCATCTAGAGGTTACGATAACCTTGAACTCGGTTATAAAGGACTATCCGCGCATTGGCCTGAGCTGTGCCTTGAACAAACGGTGGTCTTCTCTCAGATGGTTTGGCCTAGGCCCTGAGGAGAACTATCCAGACCGCAAAGCAGGGTGTATAGTGGATTTGTACAGAGCAACAGTCAATGAACTCTTTGTGCCGTATATCGTGCCTCAGGATTATGGGCAGCGAACAGAGGTACGGCATCTCGAATTGTTTGACGGGAATAAGGGAAGGATACGGTTGGCAGCAGACGAGCACTTCTCCTTCTCCTTGCAGAAATTCACTCAGGCTGAACTCTGGGAGAAATTGCACTCTGATATGCTCGTACAAAGTGCCTATAACCACCTCTACCTCGATGCCGCGGTGCGTGGGGTGGGCACAGCTGCTTGCGGACCTGATACGCTTGAGCGTTATCGGGTTGGAAGTGGTGTCTACCGTCTTGGGTTTGTCATCAGCTCGGTGTAGTTGGAGAAGGAGAAGGGTGTCTATGGGTATCTATGCGTACAGTGTGGTAGGGATGGAGGGGGATAGCATCCCCCTTTCCACCTATCGGAATATAGTCGTGTTAATCGTAAATACAGCAACCCGTTGTGGGTTCACTCCCCACTATGAGGGATTGGAAGCTCTGTATGAGCAGTATGGCCGAGATGGCTTTACCGTATTGGACTTTCCCTGCAATCAGTTCAAGGAGCAGGCTCCTGAAGCGATTGAGGAGATTGATGCATTCTGCAAGCTGAATTATAGGACCAAGTTCCCCCGCTTTGCCAAGCTTGATGTCAATGGGGAGAATCAATCATCTCTTTTTGCCTACTTGAAGAGTGAGAAGGGGTTTGCAGGCTTTGATCCCTCTCATGAGAAGACTGCGTCTTTTATCAAGCGCCTAAGCAGTGCCGATCCCAACTACGAGCAAGACCCCTCCATCAAATGGAACTTCACCAAGTTCCTTGTTGATCGAAGAGGCAGGGTTGTTACCAGGTTTGAACCAACAGCCAGTTTTGCCTCTATTGCCTCGGCCATAGAAGAGCTGCTGTAGGGCCTTCTCTTGACAAAAGAGGGTATGGCTAGTATTATTAGATTATAAGTTGCGAAAAATATAATCGTGAACAATAGAAAAAGGAGATTTCCATGAGTGTATATGATATTTCAGTAAAAGGCAAAAAAGGGGAGGAAGTTTCCCTCTCCAAGTACAAAGGCAAAGTGCTCCTGATCGTGAATACTGCTACCCAGTGTGGGTTTACTCCACAGTATGATGACCTGCAGGCCATCTATAAGAAATACCAGGAAAAGGGATTTGAAATCCTGGACTTCCCCTCCAACCAGTTTGATGGGCAGGCACCTGAATCAATCGATGAGATCGACAAGATCTGTTCCACGAAGTTCGGGACCCAATTCCCAAGGTTTGCCAAGATTGAGGTCAACGGAAAGGGTGAGAGTCCTCTCTACACCCACCTGAAGAGCAAGCAGGGATTCAAGGGCTTTGACATGAATCATAAGATAGCCCCGATTCTCTTGGAAATCTTGACCAAGAAGGATCCTGACTATGCGAAGAATCCCTCCATCAAGTGGAACTTCACCAAGTTCCTCATTGACCGTACAGGCAATGTGGTACAGCGTTTTGAACCAACGCACGACATGGCAGCCGTATCGGATGAGGTCGGCAAGCTTCTCTAGACATCCAGATCATTGTATTTGACACCTATGCAGCGTTGCCCTTCCCAAGGGGCAACGCTTTTGTTTGGTTCATTGCGCTATCTGTGCTTGATGAAGGAATATGAACTTTTGAGGGCATAACTGATGTGTCCAAGCATATGAATCTGCAGGATCCTAATCGGAACCTGTTTTTGAACCACAAAATCAGGTTGGATTGAGAGCAAAAAAATATGGAGAACCCTGAGGCCCTCCACTAGACAAGACCCGTCAAGGGCAAGTTCTCTCGTCAATCAGACCTATGGTTTGCATCATATGCCAACAACAGGGCCCCTTCCAAAGCTGTTCCTTTGGTCGGGCAGACAATAATATCAGAGGGAAGCCTCTTCAGGAAGAGACCTCTTATGGTGTTGTCATGCTCAAGTACTCCCCCTGCAAGGGTAAGATGATTTCTAAATGGCTGCTCCAGTCTCGCTTGGACTGATAGGACCAGTTTGACCAATTCGTCTGCGGCGTCACTGAGGATAGCCTTGGCAAGAAGGTCCCCCTTGTTGGCAAAGGCTGTCACATAGGGGGCGAAATCAGCAACAACTGCTTTGGTAAGGTTTTTATCGTTGAAGAACGGAACGCAATCCTGCCAATCCTCCAGATGGAAGAAAGATCTGATGGCCTTGTCCATGGATGTCGCTGTATCGCGCTGTTCCATACTTCTGAGGGTCCTTTGCACTGCCTGCATTGCTATCCACCAAGCGGATCCCTCATCCCCTAGGGCGCTTCCCAGCCCCCCCGATCGCACCATCTTTCCCTCTTCATTGCGTCCGATGCAGATGGAGCCTGTTCCTGCTATGAGACCTAGTCCGCTGATGGCCATATGTGATCCAGTAAGCAAAATCTCTGCATCACTGGCTAGGGTACGGGGGAAATCTAGTTTGAAGTACTTATCAAAGACAGCTTTCCATTTGACTTGTTCTTGTTTGCGTGCAAGACCTGCACTACCAAAGCAGAAGCCTTTGATAGGCATCTCTGCCACACTTGGTTGTCCCTTGGCTGTATCCAGGATGGCAAGCACATTCTTCTTAGCCCCTTCAAAGCCTACAGCGTAGGGATTGGAACTAGCTCCCTCATCCTGATAGACAATCTGTTTCTCTTCATTCCAGATGGCTAGGCGACAGCGTGTGCCTCCTCCATCGAGTGCATAATATAACCCTTTCATAGGGCAAGTATGGGATGGGGTGCGCTTCGTTGCAACATATATTTTCATTTGTTGGTGAAAATATATGACAGTGTGGTATGCTAAGGGGTATGCAAGGATGTACCACACTTTTACAACAAGCGCTTTCCTACCTTTCGCCTTCAGAGGCGAAGGTAGCCTCATACCTGCTTGAAAGCCCAGCCCTAGCGGTGAAGATGAGCATCACCACCCTAGCTAAGGAGAGCGGCAGCAGTACTGCCGCTGTCGTCAGACTCTGCAAGCGATTGCAGTTCGAAGGGTATGGCAGCCTCAAGCTTGCCTTGGCCCAGGAGGTGTATGGAAACAGTGCACCCCGTAGTGCAGGGCCCTACATCTTCGACCTCAGTAAGGCCAAAGGAGTCTCCTCCATCGCTACCATGATGGTCGATACTGCATGTGAGAGCATATACTCCCTCAAGGAGGTGCTTTCCAGTTCGCAGTTGGAGTCTGCTGTGGAGAGCTTGTTCAAGAGCGAGAAGATTCTTCTTGCAGGTATCGGAGCTTCGGCGCTTGCAGCCATGGACCTCTATCAGAAGCTGGGCAGGCTAGGCCTGTATGCAAGTTTCCCCAGTGAGCCGGACCTGCAGATCGTCAATGCCTGTGCTTTGGATACAAAGAGCGTTGCGGTTATTTTTTCTTATTCCGGGGAGACAAAGACCATGCGCCAGGTTGCACAACAGGCAAAGAAGGCCGGAGCCACCGTCATAGCGGTGACTAGGATAGGGGGAAACTCCCTCTCCAAGCTTGCTGACGTGGTGCTCACCGTCCCTGACAGTGAGGCACTCTATCGTCAGGGAGCTACGCTTTCCAGGCTGAACCAGCTGGTTGTTGTTGATATCCTCTATAGCAGTCTTATTGTAAGAAGCCCTGATGCTGAGCGTTCCCTTACCACTACGTGGAAGGCTGTGAGCCATGTGGGCAAGCTGAAGGAACCCAAGAAGTAGAGCTTCTTTTTCAGTGAAGGGAGTCCAGCACCTTTGAGATGCTTCCTTCACTAAGCTGTAACAGTTCAGTTGCCTCTTCCTTGTCGACAGAGAGCAAGCCCATGGTTATGGCAACCTTGGTGTTGTTTTCTGAATCTTCAAAAAGTTCTTTGGCTCGTTCTTCTGAACAGCCGGTAACCTCAGTGATGAGTCGGTATGCACGAAGGATGAGTTTTGCATTCACCGGCCTCAAGTCGACCATAAGGTTGTTGAATACTTTGCCTATGCGGATCATAGCAGCGGTGGTTATCATGTTCAGCACCAGCTTCTGTGCTGTGCCTGCCTTCATCCTAGTGGAGCCGGTGACAATCTCTGGGCCGACTGGAACAAAGATGCGATGCTCTTCATCGATGAGGTCAAAGACTGCGGTGTCCCTGTTACAGCTGATAGCCCCGACCTTGGCTCCCAATTCTTTTGCATAACGCATCGCTTCCACTACAAAAGGAGCACCTCCGCTTGCGGTTATGCCAATAAGCACATCAATAGAGGTGAAGTCATGGCTTTTGAGGGTCTCTATGCCTGCATCCCCGTCATCCTCTGCCCACTCGACTGAAGTGGTCAGGGCTTTCTGCCCCCCTGCAATAATGCCCTGCACCATAGAAGGGTCCACCCCGTAGGTGGGGGGACACTCCGAGGCGTCGAGGACACCAAGCCTGCCGCTGGTTCCTGCTCCAATATAGAACAGGCGCCCTCCCTTGTTGAAAGAGGTGACGACATCATCGACGATTGTGGCTATCCTGGGGATTGCCGCTTCCACGGCAAACGGGACTCTCTTATCCTCTGCATTGATGATGTCCAAGATTTCCAAGGTGGATTTGGAATCAATCCTGTAGGAGAGGGGGTTGCGTTGTTCAGTTTCCATCAAGGGTTTCATTGAGAGCAGTATAAGCTGAATATTCCGAAGTGACAACAATATTTTTCATGATAATCTTTTTAATAGTTGAAAATTATTTACATGTGTTATGTTTTCTTTGTCTGTTGCCTTAGACACTAAGCTGTCGTACCATATCTAAAGAGGAGAGCCTATGCAATTAAGTGGACTGGACCCTAAAGCATCAGAGCCCCACCCTTTTCAGAAAAGACGTCTTGGACTTGCAACCACCGCAAGGACGGTGGATTCTTCCCTCCATTCCAGCTTTGATCGGTTTGCAGACAAGGGTAGCGTACCTATACTACTGAAAGACCTGCTCCAGCCTTTCCAAACTTGGGATGATGAGAGTGCATTATTTACTGAATAGAGACAATAAAGGAGTCATCGTGAACATCACTAACCAGATCGGACAGCATTTTGTCTGCGGATTCCCAGGAACTACCATGGACGAGGCTTTCAAAGAGGCTGTCAGAACCCATAAGATTGCCAATGCCATTCTCTTTGCCCGCAATATCGAGAGCAAAGAGCAGGTGAAAAGACTCTGTGAGGATATCCAGGCTCTGGTACGAAAGGAGTGTGGAACCGATGCACTTATCGGTATAGACCAGGAGGGGGGTATGGTCACACGCCTCAGTGAGGACTGCACCAATGTCCCATCAGCTATGGCACTCAGTGCAATAGGTGATAGCTCAGCAGCATATGAGGCTGGCGTAATAACCGCCAGTGAACTGAACGCCTTGGGCATTATGTGTGACTTTGCCCCTGTCTTGGATGTGAACAGCAACAAGGACAACCCGGTCATCGGGGTGCGCAGCTTTGGTGATACCAAAGCTCAGGTCATAGAGTACGGCCTAGCCATGTCAGAAGGCTTGCAGAGCAAGGGTATCATGGCAGTGGGGAAGCATTTCCCTGGCCACGGCGATACCCACCTTGATTCCCATCTTGCCCTTCCCAAGGTACTGGCCGATCGAGAAGAGCTTGAAGAGCATATCGCGCCTTTCCGATCCGCCATCAACGCAGGGCTCCAAGGTATCATGAGTAGCCATATCCTTTTTCCTGCACTGGAGAAGGAAGAGCTTCCAGCTACGATGAGTCGTTCTATTCTAACCAACTTTCTTAAAGGTGAACTGGGCTTCAAGGGCCTTGTCTTCACCGATTGCATGGAGATGCAGGCGATAGGGCGCTACTATGGAACTGTTGAAGCATCACTCTCTGCCTTGCAGGCAGGAGCTGACATGGTGTGCATCAGCCACCATGTAGAGCTGGGCTGTAAAGCCATAGATCTTGTACATGAGGCTTTGGGCGATGGCAGACTTTCAAAAGAAGAGCTTTCTGCCTCCACTGAGAAGATTCTGCTTGCAAAGCAAATGCTCTCTGAACAAGAGAGGATTGACTTTTCTGTTGTAGGTGGTGCAGACCACAGGCAAAGGAACCAAGTTCTTGTGGAAAAATCCCTCTGTCTGGTGAATGATCAGGGTTTCCTGATGGGTGATAACCCCCTGTTTGTCGCACCCCGTCTGTTCAATGCAACCCATGTCTCCAACATGCATGAGACCCTTTCCTTTGCTCCTGAGATGGAGAAGCGTCTAGG
>CAYXYD010000079.1:9249-12118 GCA_964469205.1 uncultured Sphaerochaeta sp.
GGTAGGCCTCGTTTTACAGAATAATTTCCACAGAATCCCTCTTTTTATGTCTAGAACTGAAATTCTTTGAAGTGGCATAGGCGCCCAGAACCTTGCACTTCTCTCCCTCTACAAAGACCGTGTCATACTGGTCCCCAGAATTGAGGGGGAGGGAGAAGGTGATGGTCGTCTTCTTTGCACTCTCTAGGAAGGAGATTGCCTTGGCTGACTCTTTTCCCCCAAGGGAGACATCACTTTTGTGGCTGGTGCTTCCTGTCCCATACTCATCGCTTATGTAGACTTGTCCATTCTCCACATAGGCGAGGATGTAATCTGCATCCTTCATCCTTTTAGTGGGGTTGAAGCCCAGCGATATCCACCCTGTTGTAGGGGCACTCATGGTGAACTCGATGGTCTCGGCTTTAAAGACCCAGGAGACTGACCAGTCTTTGGCGAATTCTACTGTGTTCTCGGCAAACAGGGGCGAAGAGAGCGAGCAGAAAAAAAACAGAACGAGTAACACATAACGACCTCGTAATTTATTCATACGCATCTCCTTGCAATTATTTCTGTTGCAAACTCTTTCTCTCTATTGATACTATAGGTTAGAAGCAAGCGCAAGAACGAGAGGGCTCTGTTTTTTCCACTAGTGAATCTTTCTTTTCTTGCCTTTGCATAAGGAGTGCGTATGACCTTTCTTCAGGACCTTGCATATGTTTCGTTCTTGAATTTCCCCCTTATCGGATACTTGGGAATATTCAGCTATCTCTCCTTGGTGGCAACAGCCACTGTTTCCATTCTCACCAGACGAAAGATTGCCAAAATACCGATGCGCATACACTTCAGGCTTGCCTACCTTACCCTCACTCTTGCCACAGTGCATGCTATCTTGGCCTTGGCGATCTACCTGTAAACACAGTGAATCATTGTGGTCGTTCTCTGCAGAGGAGAAACTCTGTGATAAGCATGTCGATCCTTCGGCGCCATAGAAAATGGTCAGGGTGTGCTGGTAGTCCTCTTCAATGAGGATCATGCTCGTCCCTTGTAAAGCTGAGAAGGTCTGTAGACGTACCAGGCATACTAATGCATGAAATGACGGGGGTGGCAGAGAGTAATCCTAGCAAAACAAGTGCTAAGAGAGAGAAGTGAACTTTTTCATTATCCTTCCTTTTCTGAACATGGTAATGCCTTAATAATAAGTAATAAGTGAGGGGAGCCTTCATGCTAGGTGAGAGAACTTGTCTCAAAGCAAAAAATGCATGCTATCCCATTTTCTTAGGCAAATCAATGTTTATAGCTATATTTATTGAATATTAGCGATATTTTTAGGTATTTCTTGAGTTATGGGCAATATGGGGTGATAATGGAAAGGAAGTTTAGGAGGAATACATGCGAACAACTGATGTACTAGTAATTGGTGGAGGGGCCTCAGGCCTGCAGTCTGCCATAACCATTAAGACAACCTACCCTGAAAAAGAGGTATTGCTTGTACGAAAAGAGAAACAGGTACTTATCCCCTGTGGCATCCCATACCTGTTTGGAACCCTGGAAGATAGCAGCAAGGATATTCTTCCCGATAAGTTGCTCACCAGTGTGGGTGTGGAGATAATCATCGATGAACTGGTTGACCTTAATGTCTTGGATCATCTGTGTAGCTTCTCAAGTGGCGATAAGATCAACTACGGCAAGCTGATTCTAGCTACGGGTTCTATACCCACCAAGCCGACATGGCTGAAAGGGGCAGATCTGGAGCATGTTTATACCATACCCAAGAACAAGGTCTATATGGATGCAATGCTGGATGGTCTTTCCAAGGTCAAGGAAGTGGTGGTCGTCGGGGCAGGGTTTATTGGTGTTGAGATTTCAGATGAACTGAACAAGCGTGGCTATAAGGTCACCTTGCTGGAGATAGAGAAACATATCCTCAGCAGGGCTTTTGATCCTGAATTTGGTAAGATTGCAGAGGGACATCTCGTTGATCGGGGTGTCAAGGTTGTTACAGGGAAAGGCATTGCTGAAATCCAAGGCAAGGATGGAAGTGTTGATACTGTAGTGCTCAATACAGGAGAAAAAATCAAGACAAATGCTGTCATCCTCTCAATGGGTTATGCCCCGAATACCGATATAGCAAGGAAGGCGGGCTTACCGATGAATGAGTTTGGCTTTATTCGTGTTTGTGAGTATATGCGTGTCCTTCCGTGCAACACCGATATTGTGGCAGTGGGGGATTGTGCAGAGAAGCGTGACTTCATCACGCGTAAGATCGATCGCACCATGCTCGCTTCCACAGCCTGTGCAGAGGCACGTACTGCAGGAATGAACCTCTATTTCCTCAGTCCCTGCAAGCCCTTTACCGGTACGATTGCCATTTATGCAACGGCGATAGGGGAGCATGCTTTCGGTACTGCAGGTATCACCGAGGAGAAGGCCATCCAGGAGACTTTCGCTGTTGTCTGTGGCAGTTTCACCGGTATGGATACCCATCCTGGCAACCTTGTTCATACCCATAAGCAGACAGTGAAGCTGATAGTTGCAAGTGATTGTGGAATGATCCTGGGTGGAGAGGTCTATGGAGGCGCCAGCACCGGCGAGCTTACCAATGCCATTGGATTTCTCATCCAAAATAGGGTGACGGTAAAGCAACTGCTCACCATGCAGATCGGCACGCACCCCTTGCTCACCGGATCCCCTGCTGGGTATCCCTTGATCAAGGCGGCTGAAGTTATCGTGAAGAAAATGCGCTAGAGTATCTACCTGTGGGGCAATGCCCCACAGGTGCTCTTTCTTTATCACCTACTATTTTCTATATTCCCTAGGCTGTGACAACATCCTGGGGTTTTTCTTTGACAAGCCTTTGGCAATTCAAATATTTCAACAGAAATATATGATC
>CAYXYD010000080.1:0-12094 GCA_964469205.1 uncultured Sphaerochaeta sp.
ATAGCGATTCTCTGAAGGTACATACATAATTCCTCCTATTTTGTATTGTCAGCATAGAAGAGATTGAATCTCTTGCTATCAGTATACCCCATAAGCATCGCCCTTAGAGTAGGCTCTGTCAACCTCCCCATAATCCACTTCTATCGGATCGTCCTGTTTTACTTTGACAAGACTATGGGCTACGATTACACTATAAGCATAGATTGAGAAGGAGTTTCCATGAGTATCGGGTATGCATGTCTAGCCGTGGGAGTGCCAGAAAGCGAGATGAAAAGCCTCACGCTCAGCAAGGTTTCTGAAAAAGCCCTGCTTGACACGTGCAGGACAAATCTTGCCCATCTGAAAAACCTGCTTCTCTATACACAGGCTCATGGTCTCAAGCTCTTTCGCATCAGCAGCGACCTCATACCTTTTGGTTCGAGTGATGCCAACACCCTCCCCTGGTGGGAAGTATTCGCCGAGAATCTATTGGAACTAGGCGCGCTGGCAACAGAGAGTGGCATACGCCTTTCCATGCACCCAGGACAGTACACCGTGCTCAACTCCCTACGAAAAGAGGTAGTGGACAACGCCATAGCCGACCTTATCTACCATACCCGGGTGCTCACAAGCATGGGCCTTGGCCCCGAGCATAAGATAGTCTTGCATATCGGAGGGGCATACGGGGACAAGGTGGAGGCATCCAACAGGTTTGTCTCCACCTATCGAACACTTCCCCAAGGGGTAAAGGAAAGGCTTATCATTGAGAATGATGACAAGCTCTTTACAATCGGGGAAGTCCTCGCCATAGCGGTTGAAGTTGGATGCCCCGCGGTATTTGACAACCTGCATCACACGATCAATCCTAGTAAGGAGGGTCTTACAGACCAACAGTGGATTGAGGTGTGTGCAACTACCTGGAAGCCAAAGGATGGCAGGCAGAAAATCCACTATGCGCAGCAGGACCCCAAAAAAAGACCGGGATCACACTCGCCCACCATCGCCTTGGATGACTTTCTCCTTTTCTATGAAGCCCTCCCTGATAAGGATATAGATATCATGCTCGAGGTAAAGGATAAGAACATCTCAGCCTTGAAGTGCATGCACTCAACTAAGGGAGCTACCAAAGAGCAACTGCAAGTGCAATGGCTCAAGTATAAGCCTCTGGTCACCGAGCGCGACCCTGAAAAGATTTGGAAGGTTGAAGACCTTCTACAGGATGCACAGGATGGAGAAGAACTTAGTATTGCCTTCTATAGGCTTCTTGAAAAAATCCTCTCCTTAGAAGTTTACCGGTCCCAGGCTGCGATCACAGCCAACACAATTGCTGACCAATGCATACAGACCCCCGCAGAAGAGAAGCGAATCACCAAAAGGATAGCCGAGTACAATCAGGCTCAGATACCACTGGAAAAACTCAAGCAATCGATCATGAACATGGCAAAAAAACATAGCGTTGATGAGGTACAATCCTCATACTACCCTATGATGTAGGAGAAACACATGGAAAAGAAACAACGATTCACACCAACCTCAATTCTCGTAACCATCACCTTTATCCTGATGGTTACGGTCAATGCCCTAGCAAACATCCTTCCCATAGCAGGGATCACCACCGGAGAGGTATCAGACTCCTTTCCCAACCTCTTTGCCCCGGCAGGCATCACCTTCTCCATTTGGGGCTTCATCTACCTATTGCTCGGCCTCTACACCCTGTACCAGCTGGGTCTTTTCCAAAAGGAAAACGCCACTGATGCAGAACTGCTCAAACGGGTAGGGAATCTTTTTGCATTCTCCTCACTGATAAACGCCATCTGGATTTTCTGCTGGCATTACAACGTGATTTTCCTCTCAGTAATCCTGATGCTTCTCATACTTCTTTCCCTGATAACCATCCACCTGGTTCTCAGGAAAATACCCATGACGTGTAAAGAATGGTTCTTTATCAAGCTACCCTTCTCCATCTATTTTGGATGGATAACCGTCGCTACCATTGCCAACGTCACTGCCCTTCTGGTTACCTTGGGCTTCAGCGGCTGGGGCCTCAGTGAACCAGTCTGGACAAGCACCCTCATCATCATCGGCACCCTTATAGGCATGACTACAGCCATCCTGGCAAGGGACATCCCCTACGTAGCCACCCTCATCTGGGCCTTTGCAGGAATCCTCATCAAGCATACTTCAGCTTCAGGTTTCAACAGGGCTTATCCTGTGGTTATCATCACTGTACAGGGTGCCTTGGTCATATTGGTTGCAACTGTAGTTCTTATACTGGTCATGAAAAAGAAACAAGCTGACTAAACTTGATGCATACCACTAAGTGGGAGCTTCGTCTCCTCAAAACGCTTCTATGGCTTTATATTGGTCTTTGCCTGGTCATAGCCTCACTTAACTGGGGCTATGTCCCTACTGCAACCCCAAAAATTGCACAAACTATTACATCCTTGTGGCACTTCTATGAAAACTGGATCAAGACACTACTCATTGTGGTGTGTAGTATCCTTACCCTACGTATCCTGAAGGGAAAGGGAAGGACGGCGATGCGCAAGCAGAATCTGGTAGGCTTTGCCGTAGCTGCCCTCTTGGTCCATATCATCCTGCCACTACTTCTCTCCAATCCAGAAGTCTACTATTTTGCAATGCCACTGCCGTGGTCTACCATCCCCCTGCAAGTAGGAGTGGAAGGCACAACCATGCAGCAGAACCTCACCCATAGCATAGGGCTCGAGGGTATCAGGGCATCAATGCTATTTTTCTGGATCTACAGTAGCTTCATCTTGCTAGGGACGCTGCTGTTTGGACGCAGATTACAATGCTCAACGCTATGCCTATTCAATGGATTTGCAGCAGAAATCTTTGAGCCGGCAATTCCTTTGGTAGGAAAACGCAAGTCCCCCCTATCAAAGAAATACCTCAAAGTACTAGCTGTAATCAGAACTGTCTTTATCATACTTGGCCTTTGTCTTACCCTCTACTGGTTACTCTACAGAACAGGGCTACCCTTCTTACAGGGAAGCCGGGCTCTCGTCTCTCAAGCTGAAACGTACAAGTACCTCATATTCGAACTTCTCATGGCCATGTTCTTCTGGGTGGCATTCATTGGAAGACTCTACTGCTACTACTGTCCTCTTGGAACACTGTTGAGTTGGGTCGGAAAACTGGGAGGACAACAGATCAGTACCGATGAAACGCATTGCATCGAATGCGGAAAATGTACAAGTGTCTGTCCACTCTCCATTGATGTCAGATCCTATGCCAAGGAAGGGATCCCTGTAGACAATCTACGCTGTGTAGGTTGTGGTCATTGCGTAGATGCGTGTCCCACTAAAACATTGAAATATACTACCTCATTTACTAGACACATGCGTCATTTTGTCCAATAGCTTTTCCGATAAATCCATATCATATCAATAGTAGTAATATTGACAAGTGTCAAAATCGGATGCTAGGATTACAGCAAAGCTAAAGGAGGAGCCCCAATGGCAAGGCGCACGTATAAAAAGCAGATAAGCACGAAGGGGTCCATATTCATCCCTCTAGTGGTTACCCTTGTCCTTCTAGTTGTTACAGGCTTCTTGATCATTTCCTATTTTGATGACTTCTACCATACAGAGAAAACCCATGAGGCAACACTTCTTGCCAAGACGTATGCCAACACCTTGGAGTCGACCCTTGATGCAAGGGCTCTCCTAACCGAACAGTTTCATGCAACACTTCGTGTAGCTGGAAAAATCGCTTCAAAACAAGAAAAGTCCTTCTCCAATGAAATGCTTGCAGACCTTGCCCGGACACTGAACGTTGATGTTTTCTATGTCTACGACAATGACCTGAGAATCGAATACTCCAGTGACAACCTCTATCCCGAATGGGTTGCCCCAGAGGAACACCCTGTCAGGGATTTCTATGAAAGTGGACGTGATCACTATGTAGATGAGATCAGAACCAACACCGAGACAGATACCTACTGGCTATATAGCTACCAACGGTATGCAGACGGAAAAATGATACAGAGTGGAATCCTTGCAGATAAGCTGGCAGAGCTCTATGCACAACTGAATGAGCAGGGGATCATAGATCAGATAGCCAAGGAAAGCCCACACATCCAGATTGCATTCATCAACCCAAAGAACATCATCACAGCATCGAGCATCCCCGAAGAAATCGGGCAGTATATCGACAACACTATACTTACCCAGGCAAGAGGGCAAGAACCCATCAATCTGAAATATGGTGACAAAGGGTTTGACTGGCATCTCAAGCTCTACACACCCATTCAAGTAGAAGGGACCACCTTGGGAACATTGGCCCTACTGTTCGACCTGACCAACACCAACAAACTCTTTGTCCAAATAGCATCCACGACAATAGCCGTTTTAGTCATACTCTTTATCCTTTTCAGCTTCACGATCATAAACGTAGCCAAAAAAAACAAGCGCATCTTTACCGTTGCCTATTATGATGAGGTCACTGGCCTGCCTAACATCAAGTACCTTAGGAAAGTGTTGGAAGATCAGGAACATAAGAATCTGGCGCTCATCATCCTCAATCCGCTACACTTCAAATACATAAATATCATCTATGGCTACAACTATAGTGATACCCTATTGAAACAATTAGCACAGAAACTCACTAAAATTACTCTCAAAGGGGTACCTCTGCAAGCATACCGCTTCACTGATGATCAGTTCATCATTACTGTCAAGAATTATAGTTCAAAAGAAACACTGTACAGCCTATGTTACCAAATCCTTTCCATCAACGAAGAGTCTAAGGCTATAGCCTCGTTCGACCTCACCATAGGGGTGGTTGAGTGGCAAAAGGATGCACTTGATTTCGATACCATAATCAAGGAGGCTTCCATAGCCCTGAATGCAGCCAGCAAATCTAATCGCATCCAATTTTATACTGAGGAGATAGAAGAAAAGATACTTCGCAAAGATATCATTGAGAACGAACTCAAGACAGTAATAGCAGGACAAGAGGGCATTCTCCACCTCGTCTACCAGCCAATAGTCAAAGCTGATGATGGCTCCATCATCAGCTTTGAAGCTCTTGCCCGTATGCAAAGTAGTGTCTTGGGCAGTGTACCACCCCTTGAGTTCATTGCCATTGCTGAGGAAAGGCACCTCATCATCCCTCTGGGACGAGCTATCCTTAAACAGGCAGCCATCTTCATGAAAAAGTTTACAGACCTAGGATTTGGATCCTACCCTATAGGTGTCAACGTTTCAGCAATGCAGCTTTTGGCTGAAACATTCGTAGAAGCTCTTCAGAGAATAACAAAAGAGGCTGGGATAGAGAGCCAGCAGCTAGAAATTGAACTGACCGAATCAGTCTTTTCCGGTAATTTTGAGTTTCTCTCCCAGCAAATGGAAAGTATCCATGCATTGGGAATCTGCATTGCAATCGATGACTTTGGTACGGGGTTCTCCTCTCTGAACCGCCTTGAGAAACTGGTATTCGATACATTGAAGCTTGATAAACAATTTGTCGACAAGCTAACAGACCCAGCGGCTACAGGAATCTCCTCTGACATCATCTCCATGGGTCACCACCTCGGCAAACAAATCATTGCTGAAGGGGTGGAAACAGAAGAACAGCGTCAGAAACTCTTGGATATGGGTTGTGATTTCATGCAGGGGTACCTATTCAGCAGACCTGTGGAAGAAGAAAAGGCTATAAGGCTTCTTCAGGAACAGATAGATAGCTGACAAACCCACCACCACGGGTAGTAGTCTCAAGCCAAAGGCCCAGATCAATCTTCCAGGTCAAGGACGCGTCATAGAGGGTGGCATATACAGGCTCGCCCTCCCCCTCCTGCTCAACAGCAATTAGGGTGACCCAGTGCCATTCGTCAAGATTTATCAGAGATCCTTTGGAAAGATTGAGAAATGCAACCGGGGAGTCCGCCTCAAATGATGCGACCAAGAAATCTACAACCCTGGCAAGAGTGGGCCTTTTATCCTTTGCCTTAGGAATCTTTAGGGTCTGTTCTGTGAGAGCAAATGGAAGCTTTGGCAGAAAAACCCCAACCCCCTTGGTAAACTGGCTGAGAAGATGCACCCCCATGATGCCAGGTGTTACAAGGCTCCACAATTCCTGCATCAAAGGAAGGACCTCTTCCTTTTCGACTAACCGAGGGGTTTGCTTTTGTTGGTAGTAGAGCATCAGAGTACTTGCTGTAGTAGGTCCGCAACCAGCTCTCCTTTGCCAGAGCATGGGGTACCACTCCTGATCCAATCCATAGACAAAGGTACCACCTTTGTCATGGATGTATAGATATTCTGGATTGTGTATTGCACGCTTGATCAAGGACCACCTCACGTTACAGTATCGTAGGGCCAGTTGATGATCCCTCCAAAGTCATAGACTTCAGTATAGCCGAGTGCAAGCAGCTTCTTGCTCGCCTGTGCACTTCGAACCCCACTTCTGCAGTATACCAGAATGGTGGCGTCAAGATCAGGCAATGAGGAGGGTCTATCACTTCCAATGGTTTCATTTGCTATGTTGATGGCATCCTTGACATGAGCCCCTGCAAACTCGCCCGGGGTACGTACGTCAAGAATAATGAGGTCCTGACCGCTATCAATCATCTCTTTAGCCTTTTGGGCTGAAATCTTACGGTATGTGGCTTTTTTCTCTCCTACAGTAGAAAAGGTTTCACTTGTTCCCCTGGCAAAAGCTTTTACCCCAAGAAAAATTAGAAACCAAATAATGAGAATGATGATAACGATAACGGTAATTTTATTCATGATAAAATCTCCTAGCAATAAGATGGCAATTCTCCTCCTGTTGGTCAAGAGAGGAATTGCCATAAACAACAAACTAGTACTAAGTAAGAGAATTCACTAGTCTTTAGGGCTCAACAACATCCTTATCAAGCTGACTTTCCAGGTATGCCATCATCAAGTCCGACTTGGCCTCTGCCATCTCAAACTTGCGCTCGAGGGCTTCTGTCTGCTGCTTGTAGGCATCCTTGAGGTTCTTTACAGGATAGGATGAGAGCACCCAGACGGTTCCATCAGGAGCGGTATACCGTTCAGCAACAGAAACACCGCGAAGAGCTATGTTGACTGTCTGCATGCTCAAGCTCTGCAACACCTCAAGGGTCTGCTTATTCCTCAATGTCTCTCCAGCTTCTTCGACAAAGGTAACCAGGGCATTGTCTACCGTAGTGGAAGCCCATCGCCCAATGGCATCCTTTGCACCCGACTCAGCGCGCAACAGGCTTAGCTGTGGGGTCGACTGCTTTGCAGAACCCACCTCAAAGTGAAGCGTGCGGGTGTTTTTCGGGGTGGATGTAGTCCAATATGGCGATCCATCAGTATTAGGCTTGGGGGTGCTTGCACAGCTTGCAAGGATCAGCAACAAGCAAATACTACCTACAAGGACGAGAAGTTTCTTATTCATTAGGTGGCTCCTTATTCTGTGATGGAGGCAAGGCTCCAGTACGTATCACTTTCTTTGTCATAATACCGGTCCACTATGGTAAAGCCCATAAGCAGGCCTCTTTGAGCTTGGTAGAGGACATTGTCCATACTGCTTACACTACCATCGCGCGTTGTGCTCAGAGACGTGGAGAAGGCATGCTCGGTATTGAAGTCCAAGAGATTCTGCGCAGCAGCAAAATCAGAGGCTTCAAGGGAGTCATTGAGGAAGTAGTAGGCTTTGCTGCTTCCTATGCCAAATCGATACCCATCCACTTTAGGTAGGCGTACAAGCCAATCAGGTTTGCCCCCAGAACTTACAGTTGCTTTGTAGCTTCTCTTAGTGTGAGAACTATCAGGGTAACGGGCAAGCACAACAGAGCCAGCATGTGCATCAAAGGTGACAGAGAGTACTTCAAGTGCTTCGACGACCTCTTTGAGGCTTTCATCATCATAGTAGGCTTTTTCTTTCTGGGCAAAAGAGAGAAGCCCCTTGTTGCTGCTTGTCTGCATCACAAGAACATTGTCCATGGCGAGTGCGCTTTCAAGGAGAATGCTCTTCGCACAGGCAAGGATAGCCTCTTCAACCATACGCTCCTGGGTGGAGTACGGTCCGGAGATACCCACATAGACATTGGCAGGATGGTTGCTCAAGTCCAAAAGAGAAAGGGCATCATCCTCAACTCTCCTATCGGATGCTCCACCAGTGGAGGAGCATCCGATCAAGGAAAGAAGGAGAATGCATATCAGAAATATCTTTCTCATTGCTTACTAGTTTGCCTTTTTCAGAAGGTTTGCAAAAGCATCCTTCATCTTGGCATTTGCAGCTGCTGCGGCATCGCTCTCTACAAAGGCTTCTGCGACGGCATCAGCGGCAGGCTCGAAACTCTGCTGAACGTTTGCAAGGGGGATGGAGCAGAGGACCCATACGCCATTATCTGCATCAACCCACATCTCTTCTGTGGAAACGCCAGAAAGTGTGGCCTCAGCTACCTGCTGGCTAATGGTTTCCATAGCATCCATATTCTGGCGATTATCGCCACTACCGGCATCGTTGACATACGTGATGACCACTTCCTTGACAGAGGTGCTTACCCATGCTGCAATCTTACCCTTTGCCTCAACAGTTGCTCGTTTGATGGAGTTCTGCTTGTTGCTCATCATTCCATATCCGGACTCATAGTGCATGTCCTGACTTGATACAGTCTTGTAGATCCAATCTGGTTGGGGGATACCATCAGCGCCAAGAACTACTTTCTTTTCAGGAGCAGGTGGTGGGGCATCTTGTTTCGTAGATGCACATCCAGTAAGACCAAACACCATAAGAGCTGCGACCAGCACGATCAAAACCTTCTTCATTAAAGACCTCCAAATTCGAGAATTATTTTATTTTGTATCCCCTAGCGTTTCTTGCAAGAGGGTAAAAAACTCTGAAACTGTTCCAGTGGTAGCCTGAACCAAGGCTTTTTTCTCAGCATCGGCTTCACTCATGGCAGCTTCTCGTTCACTTTTCTGGTACGAGAACAGTGTGGAACTACCACTATTGAGCTGTGCAGAAAGTGTGTAGCGTGCGTATTTGTACGGGCTGTCCTTGAGCTCAAGGGGGGTACACTCGTACTGCAGGTCCAAAAATGCTGTGGGATTAGCATCCAAGGGGACAACAGAGAACCCAAGCTCCACCAATTTCTGGGAGAAGGCAGAGAAGATCACCTGATGGTATTCAAGGCTATCGACTGTCACAACCACCTTTACAGAGGAGGCAATCACTGCCAATTCCCGTTCCAAGGGTATCAGGGTCGAATTCTGACTTTTTTTCAGGAGCACCTGTATCTGGTCAAAAAGGTCCTGTTGTCGTCTGGAAAAAGAGACAGCCTTCAGAAGGGTAAAATAGCGTTCCAAAGGATCTGACAGTGAAATGAACTCTCTTCTCACAGACATGATCGAAAGATCAAGCTGATCAATTTCCTTCTGATAGAGATCGGAAGTCCTCTTACGGTGTAGAGCAACCCTAACATAGGTGCGTGCATTGGAATCAATATAGGTATTAACCACCTCAGCACCCACGATCCTATCGGTGCTGGAAGTCACGGTCCCCTGATCCACCATCTGTGACTGTTCAGTAAACTTCACAGCCCCCATTGTATCTTGGTTAGCGGTGGAAAGGGAGAGGACTGTTGTTACCGAACGAACCTGGGAGTTGAACACCTGGGAAAGTGAGGAGAGGGCGGAATCGACCGCCTTCTCACGGGAGGAACCGCTACCCACGGCACAAAGATAGACATCCTCGCTGTACTGTTTGTCATACATGTCATCAAGCCAGCGGGGGGAAGTAGAACTTTTTCCTACGGATGCACAGCCGCTGGAGAAGAAAAGAAGGACAAAAAGTAAAAGCATAAGAGATATCTGTCTAAACTGTCTCATGGTTGCCCCTACCTTTGTCAAAACTTGTACTTGCTCTGCTTGACCATCTTCTTGATAGTCTCCTCACCGACCCATACTTTCTGATTGGTCTCAATGTCGATCAGTTCAGCAGAGACGTAATAGGTCCTTACAGATTTTCCGCCTACCTGGTCTAGGTTGGTCCTTACAGAACCCTGCAAGAGGTAATCAGCTCCGATCTCCTTACCCAAGGCCTTTGCTGTCGATTCACTTGAAAAGTACTGCTGCTCCTCGCGCTCATCACGCACTGTTGCCCTGAAGGAAACATCTGCAACCATGTCGACCTTGCCTGAGTTGATAAGTTCCATCTCATAGCGCTTGGCTATGATGGCGGTATCGATATGTTCACTGCTTCTATTGATGAAACTTCCTACAATTACTACAGGATTCTTCATATTTTTCATTCTGAACTTGTCCACCCAAGGTGAGTTCAGGCTATCCTTGACCAAGGAGGAGGCAACAAGACGGATATCGGTATCATTCCAGTTCCCACTGAGATCTATATCAGTGTCTGATGAGAGCCTGTCCACAGAAACTGTGGATCGACAGGAGGCCAACAAGGTGATAAGCACCACTAGAAGAATACTTAGACGTACCATTTTTTTCATATATACACTCCCTAATTCAACGATTACTACCGATTATACACCAGGATAGGGGGATTCTATACCTTGTTTCACCCAAAGTCCCCTATTTACTGTAAAACATCTATAAGAAAAACAGTAACCCTCTGTTCCGGGTTACAAGTATGCTATAGCTCATGGTACAATACAAAAATGTTTATGGGAACAATTACTGTAAAAACTATTGTTCCTTTGGATACATATCTGTACTGGTACAATAGTTTTTAGTTGCATCACGCTCTCAACAGTGATACATTTTTTCATAATAATGATACAGTTCATTAGGTATTTCTTGCAGGGATGGTGGACAGATGAGGAAGATAGCATGGTTGCCCGCACTTTTACTGGTCCTCCTCTTGGGAGGCTGTTCCTCTGTCATAGATATATCCAATACTGAAAACCTCTATTTGCAAGGCAACTTCTCTGCAGCCTATGCAAGCCTGATTTCCAAAAGGGAGTCCATCATAAAGCGACAAGGTTCGCTCATCATGGATATGGATGCAGGGCTGCTCTCCCGCCTAGACGGTGAGTATGAGCTTTCCAATGAGCAGCTCTCCTCATCAGAGAGAAAAATCCAAGAAGCCTACACAGAAAGCGTCACTGCAAACATTGCATCCTTCATCATCAATGACAACACCCGTGACTATCAGGGGGAAGCCTATGAGGACATCTACATCAATGTGTTCAAGGCTTTGAACTATCTTCATCTGGGAGAAGAGGAGTCAGCCCTAGTAGAGCTGAACCGCTCGATAGAGAAGCAGTCCCTCCTAAAGCAAAAATATGAGACAGAGGCAAAAAAAGTCACCAAATATGCAAACGACAAGGGCATTGAAAATGTCAATTTGGAAACCTACTCCATAGCCTTCTCATCCTCGGCCCTGGCAAACTACCTGAGCATGGTCGTGGCAAGGGGAATCGGTGATGACAACCTGTTCAAATACTCCCACGAGCAAGTACAACGCTCGTTCCAGACCCAACCTACACTCTACCCTTTTGCAATCCCTACCTCCATAGCTAAAGAGGTAGAACCTATCGCTAAAAACAAAGCCAGGCTCAATTTGGTCGCTTTCAATGGCTTGTCACCACAAAAGCGGGAAATGGTGGATGCAGTCTATGTCTCAAGGAACAACTATGCAAAGATAGCCTATCCTGTACTGATAGCAAGAAAGTCCCCCATTCAAAGGGTGGTAGCAACCTTTGAGGACGGTACTAGCTTCCAACTGGAAAAGATCGAAAGCCTCAGCTCGATAGCCATCGAGACCTTCAAGGCATCTTCCTCCCTAGCACGCCTAAAAGCGGTGACCCGTTCAACGCTGAAGGCGTTGGGAATAGCTATCTATGACAGTACAACCAGTCAGGACAGAGAACGGACAGGGGGAGAAGAACTCCTTAGCTTGGTGATGAAGCTGTTCAACTATGCTAGTGAGACCGCTGATGTGCGATCATCACACTTCCTGCCCTCCACTGCATGGGTAGGCTCTGCTACCCTTGAACCAGGGGAGTACACGCTTAAGGTAGCATTCCAAGATCAGGGGGGAAGGACCATCTACACCCAGACCATTCCCAAGGTCAAGGTAGATGCCTCAACCAGTAATATTGTAGAGGCGATCTGTCCCCAGTAAAAAG
>CAYXYD010000081.1:0-12069 GCA_964469205.1 uncultured Sphaerochaeta sp.
AGTAATGAGGAGATAACAGTTAAGACAAACTAACCAGTTTAGGATGATTTATCCCCTCCCTCATCACCACGTATAGCTTTCTTATTTCAACTTACACCTGTAACTTGAAATAAGGAAGCCAATTCTTGACTGTTATTTCAAGATAGCACATACGAAAGGACAAAAGGGTTTCGCTCATCTCTATTGCGCTTTTGCCATAGTGGAAACACTACCTCTAGACTATCGAGTAGCAGCATCATCATGCCTTCCCCTAGCCTGCTTCTCACGTATCGGCACGATAAATATGTTTATAATTTTTATAATGTAATTGTGCCGATAATGTGATATGATGGTGATGATGGAGGCAGAGGGGTGAAATACGTATCAGTGGCACAGATGGCACAAACATGGGCAATGAGCGAACGTGGTGTACGAAATTACTGTGCCCAAGGAAAGATCGAAGGTGCTTTTCTGAAAAGAAAGGCCTGGAACATCCCGGAAAATGCACGCAAGCCCGAGAGGAATACCAAGCAAGCCAAACACTCTTCAGCTCTTTTTGCGGTCCTAAAGGAAGAGAAACAGAGCAGGCTCCATGGAGGGATCTACCACAAGATCCAGGTTGACCTGACTTTCAATTCAAACCATATGGAGGGAAGCAAGCTTACCCACGACCAGACCCGCTACATCTATGAAACAAATACCATCGGCCTTGAGGGCACACCAATCAATGTGGACGACATCGTGGAGACTGCAAATCATTTCCGCTGTATCGATCTGATGATCGACCGCTCCAATTTTACGCTCGGAGAGACATTCATCAAGCAGTTGCACGCGTTGCTGAAAAACGGAACCAGTGACAGTAGAAAAGATTGGTTTGGGGTCGGAGAGTACAAGAAACAGCCCAATGAGGCGGGAGGTCACGAGACGACCTCCCCTGAACACGTCGCAAAGGAGATTCGTCTGCTGCTTGATGCATACAATGCTATTGCGAAGAAGACCTTGGATGACATCATTGACTTCCATGTCCGCTTTGAGCTCATCCATCCGTTCCAAGATGGCAACGGACGCGTAGGGCGCCTGATCATGTTCAAGGAGTGCCTGAGGTGGAACATCGTCCCGTTCATCATTTCCGATGACATGAAGATGTTCTATTACCGGAGTCTGAACGATTGGCACAGGGAGAGGGCCTTCCTTCGCAACACCTGCCTAGCCTCCCAGGACAACTTCAAACGCTCTCTTGATTACTTCAGAATTCCCTATGATCGCTGATCATGATCAGGTGCCTCAAACAAAGCTTTGTGCAGGGGCTAGAAATATCAGAGAGGTATGATCTAACAAAACAGACAGACATCGCCATAAATCCGCTTTTGATGGTCAGAGTAAAGCATCCGGGTGTACCCTGGCTTGAGGGTGGAAGTCCTCAACAGGACTTCTTCTTACCTAGTACCCTATCTATCTCGATGGTGAGGGCCACATTGAACAATGCGGATGATATTGTCCATCATACACAGAGACTGCAAACCTGAGAGGGCTAAATCGATTCAGCTCTTGTCGGGTTGTCTGCGTAAGGAGCCTTTCCGGCATCATTCTCAGCCTTTTCATGTTGAGCAGACTATCCAGGTGCATGAAGATGCTAAGGATTACAAATTAAATATATTTAATACTAAGTTAGAAATCATAGTTATTATTAAATGCATTTAATACTATTGCTGGTTGATCAGTTGTATAGTATACTTACAGTGTGAGGGTAGATACATGAAAAAAGGTTGGGTACAACGAGAGCTTTACCTTAAAAGGATTCGCCCATTCTATGCCTCCGAACTGATCAAAGTGATTACCGGAGTCAGAAGATGTGGAAAATCCGTATTGCTCAAACAGATCAGGCAAGAGTTGTTGGATAGAGAAATCGATACAGAGCAAATTACCTATATCAATTTTGAGGATTATGCACAGAGGTCTCTGAAAGATCCAGAAACCTTCAATACGCATATGGTCGGTCTACTCGACCCAGGACAGAAACACTACCTGCTTTGCGATGAGATCCAGAATGTACAGGACTTCGAATTGGTGATCAACTCACTCAGAGCAACCCATGATATTAGTATATTCCTTACCGGATCCAATGCAAGATTACTCTCTGGTGCACTGGCAACACAATTGGGGGGGAGGACCCTTTCCCTAAAGATGATGCCATTCTCCTTTTTAGAATTCTGCACCTTTACCGAGTTGCCTCAGGATAAGAGCAGTCTAAACGAATATATGAGATGGGGCGGATTTCCCTTGGTGTGTAGAGCTGATACTGAGGAGATGAAGTACGCTGTACTATCCAACCTCTATGATTCCATTGTCCTGAAAGACATCATCATGCAGAGTAAGGTCTCCTCTGCCCATGTCTTGGAGAAAGTAGTGGAGTACCTACTCAGCACCAGTTCTTCAACCATTTCAGGGAGTTCGATCGCTAAAGCGCTCAAAGCAGGCAATTTGAAGGTATCCGAACCTACAATATATGACTATATCCGCTATTGTGAGGACGCATGCATCATTTCAAAAGTCGAACGCTTTGATATTCGAGGCAAAAGGCGTTTGTCATTTGAGCAGAAGGTCTATGCTGCTGACCTTGGCCTGTTTCAATTGAAAAAGAACAGTGTAAAAAGAGAGTACGGAGCTCTTGTAGAGACTCTGGTGTACAACGAATTGGTAGGACGTGGATACCAAATTTTTATTGGAAAAACCCAAAACGGGGAGGTCGACTTTATTGCTCAAAAAGAGGGTAAGAAAATCTATATCCAAGTGGCATATGTATTGGACAGTCCCAAAACCATCGAGCGTGAATTTGGAGCCTTCCAAAGCATAGATGACAACTATCCCAAGTACGTAATCTCTTCCGATGACTGGCAACACTCAGATGTGGATGGCATCATCCATCTTCCACTGCTTACCTTTCTTCTAGACGAACAAGCCTTGGGATAAGTAATTCCATTATATCCTCATCCTACAATAATGTCTCTCAAGACACTATTACATGGATGCCCATGCTAGCGAAAGAAAGCAGGGGAAACCTTTGCCTACCTATGGAAAAGGATTCCCAAAGACGACGATTGGCGAACAACCAAAGGGGAATACAGTCCCCTATTTATGCTCATCGTTGTGAAAATTCACCATGCTACGAGAGAAGGAATTCCCAAGCCGGAACGACCTCGATTTGCCTGCCCTCTTGCGATAGCCTGCCCTCGGTGTTATAGGTAATGATTGTTGAGGTGGTCAGCTGGTACTGCTGTACTGCTGTATGGCTTCAAAAAAGGCTCGTGTCTTTAGACTCTTCCATCTCATACCACACTTGCCATACTTGCATGATTGTCCCTTGTGTTGGTTAGAATCCCGGATGAGGAATATAACCGTCAAAGCAAAGGTAACGGTTATACCCTAAACCGGTTAGTTTATCTTAATGATTTACGATAGTTCCCTCTTACACATGATCGATCGCGGATCAATCTCAGGATAATCTTTCAATAAGGAATACGCTTGGATCATCCCCTTCCCTATCTTCACCCATAGCACTCAAATAAGAGCCTGAGGAGCTTTTCCTTAGCCAGGCGACTAGTTTTATCGGAACAGGGCAAAGACTCCGTGGTGAAGGCTACAGGAGCTACCAAAGCATCTTCTAAAATGGAACTTGTTGTCATATATGGGAAGCTTTGGGGAAACACCTGAATTGCCTTCAGCATTTCTGTCTTCTCTCTTTCTTGTAGGATAAGCAGCAGCAAGATTGCTGTAAAAAGGTATGCTCGATGAGCCTTGGTCACAAGGATACCTCTAGGTATTCAACACCGCCTGAAGCAAAGTACGCTTTTCTTACTCTTCTTTGGGGAAGGGACTAAACAGCGGCAGGACATTGCACATGAAACGGGAACGTATATTGTTTTCTTGACCGCTGCTTATAAACTGTCTACTATTGGATTACAAGGGGATGGTACTATGGATCAGGCATATATACAGGCAACAAGCTTGCAGCAAGCCAGAAATCTACGGGAATTACCAGTCTCTGTAGTGGCTGATGCGTTGCCTGTAAAACATGATCGATACCATAATTGGGCAGCAGGACATGAACTGCCCACGTTTAAACAAGCCCAAAAACTGGCATCCATCTTACATATCCCGTTTGGGTACTTGTTTCTGAAAGAGATTCCCAAAAGAAAGGTCGACATCCCTGATTACAGGACCTTGGAGAACAAGGCCCCCTTCAGTGAAGATTTCTTAGACCTGTATGGATTGGTTACACGGCAGCGAGATTGGTACAGCGAATACAGGAAGACAATCATTGAAGCACCTCCCCTTCAGTTTGTCGGGAAGCACACCACCAGAAGCACCCCGCAGGAGATGGCAAGTTCTCTAAAAACCCTCCTAGGCTATGAAGAAGCGCAAAGTGGGAAAGACGTTACCCTTACAAACCTTGTCAGTCGTGCTGCAAAACAATCAATCATCATCCAAAGAAGTGGCTCTATTGATGGCAACACAAGAAGACCTCTCAGTGTTGAAGAATTCCGAGGTTTCGTCATTTGCGACACCTATGCCCCTTTTGTGTTCATCAATTCCAAGGATACTGAAGTTGCTCAGATTTTTATCCTTATGCATGAGTTAGCCCATATCATTTTGGGAGAATCTGGTGTTGACTCCCCACATCCAGGAACTGAACGGCTGTGCAACCGCACAGCGGTAGAGTTCCTGCTTCCTTCCTCCATAATTGATGTCTTTGCTGATTGCAATACGCTTCCTAGGATCAAGAGCAAAGCGAAAAGGTATTCTGTAAGCGTTCAAACCCTTCTGATCCGTCTGGTCACATGGGAAATACTAAATCAGGACCAATATGATCAATTGCTGGCCGAATACCAAGGGCAACCCTTCAAGAAAGAACAAGGTGGTGGTGGAAACTATTACAGGAACCTGAGAAGCCGCATAAACCCCAGGCTTTTGGAAACACTAGTTGAGAGTGTCCGTACAGGCGATACACTTCATCGTGAGGCACAATCTCTTCTAAAGGTCTCTGCAAACACCTTTGCGACCTTGTTGAAGGGAGATGCATGATGACCCGTTACTGCTTTGATTCGAATGTGTTCATCAGAGCGAAAAACTTTGAGTATCAATTTGCCATTGCCCCTGGCTTTTGGGATTGGATAGACCGCCTGTTTTACAATGGATTGCTCGTTTGTGGGCATATGGTGTATGAAGAGTTACATACAAATGGGGATCCGCTTTCTGACTGGATTGAAAAACGGGAGCGGTACTTCCTGGATCCTGAAAATAGAGAACAAACAGCCTTTACTACTATTTCCTCACAGGTGATTTCACAGTACGAAGAAAAAAAAGTCCGGTCCTTCCTTGATGGAGCCGACCCTTGGGTGATCGCTTCTGCAATAGCAAATAACCTGGTTGTCGTAAGCATGGAAAAACGAATAACAAATCCTGAGCAAACCTCGAAGATTAAGATTCCCAATATATGTGACCATTTTGCAATCGAAAGCATCAGTATGTATGACTGTATGGTTAGGACTAAAGCTGTCTTGGAACTCAGAAAAAACGAAGATGATGAGTTCAGACTAATATAGAAACACAGATCTTACGGTGGCATCGATTCAATATCAGCCACTCTACCCTTCGGGCAATTGAGAAAGGTTCCCCTTCGGTGTCAATATTTGAGGGGTTTTATTGGAACAGAAAAAGCTGGGTTGGAACTCCTAAAAGAGGGGAGAAAAATGGTTTGGAAGTGAGCTAAAAGAATGCCCCTCAATCAAGTTTGATGGAGGGGCATTCCTAGGTGAAGTTGTATTACGAAAGCACTTAGGAACTATAAATCAGTGAATAGCTCAGATCCGTCTGGTTCATTCTTTACCTATAAAGACGAGTACCTTCAGTAAAAGGAACTACCCCAACTAGAAAGATATTTTTCCAACCATTCCCAGGGTCCTCTGGTTATTAACCGCAGTTATCACCGGGGTTACAAAGATTTCAGCCTTTCCCATCAAGGATGAATTTAAGCGCCTGTTATACTCTTTGGAATAGGAAAAAGGCCTTATGCTTTGATAGATCTTTGATCCCAGCATTACTCCTGCGCCGAGAAGAACTAACATAGAGCCCCCTTCAGAGATTTCATTGTCCAATGCAGCGGTAAAGACCTGCACATAACCGACTGAGTACATCCCTAGGGCAACGATATCGGTGATCAATCCAGTATACCCACCTTTCATGTCACCTTGGATGAAGGATCCGATTCCAGCACCAACGAGAAAGTTTACGAGAAAGGGAACCGTGGGGGAATCTTCGTGCATTGCATAGAGTGACATTATCTCAAAATCGGTCAATGTAGCTGATTCTTTTGAGATAGAATCATAATTGGCGGAAAGGTCTGAATCAATCATCAGGGAAATAGATGCAACTGAAGAATCAGCGGCAAACAGGACAGAAAGCGATACAAGGAACGCACAGAGAAGAACTACTGTTTTTTTCATAAAACACTCCAAATTGAAATATTGAATAGGTAACCCTATTATTTCGCGCCATCAAAAAAGAAAACCAAAAGCCATAATAAAAGAAGCTATGGAATCGTCTCTAAGCTATAATTTAGTAAACTACCATACTTTTCTTTCGGTGACTGTCATTTTTTAGAATTTGTCTAATAAATCTGTACCTCATAGTTTTTCGAGAGCCCTAGTAGGCAAGGCAATCTCTCATGACCTGAGCCTTGCCATTGATGAAGCTGACAACTCCTTGAATTTTTTCATTGCTCTCAAGCAAGAGCCCTCGTTCTATCTCAGCAAGATGGAGGCAATAGCCATACCGGAAGAGGTATCAGACAGCGTATGCCAGAGGAAGAACACAGCAAAACAGTATGGGTTATCACCATACATTTATACCTACCCATCATTTTTTGTTTTCTTAATGTTTAATAATCTAGACATATACGCTAATCAGTCTTATACTATGGACATTATGGCACAAAAAAAACTTTACTTACTCCCCTCAGTTGAACGAAGGCTAGCTCAGATGGGAGAGCAGATCAAACTAGCTAGGCTCAGAAGACGGATCTCAGTAAAACTTGTTGCAGAACGAGCCAATATCAGCCGATCTACCCTCTGGGCAATAGAGAAAGGATCTCCTTCTGTCTCCATGGGTGCATATGCCCAGGTGTTGCTTGCCATCGGATTGGTAGATGATTTGCTCTTACTTGCCAAAGATGATGTATTGGGAAGAAAGCTCCAAGACTTGGAGCTCCCTGTAGGAAAAAGAGCCCCTAAGGGGGATTCATGAAAGAAAAGACTATATTCGTGTATGCCCACTGGGAAGGATTGGGAGAACCCCAACTGGTAGGCTCCCTATTTGCACAGCCCGGAAGAACTGATGAGATATTCTCGTTTTCCTATGATGCTTCTTGGCTAGCAACAAATGCCAAAATCTATCCCCTTGATCCCGATCTGCAACTATTTGCAGGAATACAATACCCAAACCCAGCTAGGAATAACTTTGGACTTTTCTTTGACTCATCACCTGACCGATGGGGAAGGACCTTGATGCAACGACGGCAATCACTATTGGCTAAGTCAACAGGGAAAAAGCAGAGACCACTGACTGAAAGTGACTACCTTCTTGGTGTCCATGACATCGCCAGGATGGGTGCTCTCCGTTTTAAGCTGGACAAGGAAGGTCTTTTTATTGCAGAAGACTCACCTTTGTCAACTCCTCCTTGGACACGGCTACGTGAGTTGGAATATGAGGTTTCCCAACTTGAGGATGATCCATCTCCTGCTGAAGAGGCACATTGGATAGCACAACTTGTTGCACCTGGCTCTTCCTTGGGAGGGGCCAGACCAAAGGCTACAGTGGCCGATGAACAAGGCAACCTCTGGATAGCGAAGTTCCCCTCGAAGAACGACACCAATGACAGTGGTGCCTGGGAGATGGTGGTCCATGACCTTGCCTCCAATGCTGGCATTGAAGTTCCTCCTGCAATACTAGAGACCTTTTCATCCCATGGCAGCACCTTCATCATACAACGCTTTGACCGCACCAAGGCGAACGAACGATTACATTTCGCTTCTGCAATGGCCCTGCTTGGCAAACAAGATGGGGACCATGAGTCAAGCTACCTCGAACTGGCAGAGTTCATCTCAGAGAAAAGCGCACAGCCAGAGAAAGACCTTCATCAACTCTGGAAAAGGATTGTATTCAACATAGCCGTATCGAATACCGATGACCATCTGAGGAACCATGGGTTCCTGCTTACAAAGACAGGATGGAAGCTCTCCCCTGCCTATGACCTGAATCCATCACCCAACAGCTATGGCCTGAGCCTTGCCATTGATGAAATGGACAACTCCCTGGACTTTTCCCTTGCTCTCAAGCAAGCCCCCTTGTTCTATCTCAGCAAGAAGGAGGCAATAGCTATACTGGAAGAGGTATCAGACAGCGTATGTCAGTGGAAGGACACTGCAAAAAAGTACGGGCTATCACCATCAGAGTGTATGCAGATGGAATCAGCATTCAGGCTGTATTCCTGATAACAAAAATGATGTTTTGGGAAGGAAGCTCCAAGACTTGGAACTTCCTGTAGGGAAAAGAGCCCCTAAGAGAGATTCATGAAATGAAAAACCCATTATGATATATGCCCGTTGGGAAGGAATGGGAGAACCATTTGACTGCACACACGCAGTGGAGCACCAACACAAAAGAGAAAAGAGCTTGATGTCAGAGAGAATATTGTCTATATTAATATTAGATATTAATATAGCCAGACTTAACATAGTAAAAGGGAGCCGGAATGTACATAAGACGACACGCAGAGAAAGCAGTGAAAAAACTCTCAAACATGTTCGGTGCAGTACTTGTCACCGGACCAAGACAAGTAGGAAAGACCACCATGCTGCTGGAGATCTCAAGCGATATGCCGGAAATGTCGTACGTCACGCTTGACGACCCAATCATACTGGAACCAGCTAAGGAGCAGAGCGGAACTTTTTTTAAGGATAACCCCCCTCCGCTTTTCATCGACGAAATTCAACATGCCCCAAATCTCTTCATGCAGATCAAACTTCTCCTCGACCAGAACAGAGAGAAGGGTCAGTTCTTCCTTTCCGGATCCCAACAGTTCAAGATGATGAAAGGAGTCAGCGAGTCGCTGGTAGGAAGACTCGGATTGGTGAACCTTCTTGGATTATCCATGAGAGAGATGAATAACGTTGCATTTGATGAGCCCTTTCTTCCTACAGAAACATATTACTTGGCACGAAAAGAAGGACTTGCCGACATCTCATATGACGATGTATGGAAGACCATACACAGAGGCGGCCTTCCGGAATTGGCTTTACATGAGGACTTTGACTGGCAGATGTTCTACGGGTCCTATGTGAGGACCTATCTTGAGCACGATGTGCGCGAGCTGACCCAAGTGGGCGACGAGGTGAAATTCACTCGTTTCATGACAGCCACGGCGAGTTGCACTGGCCAACTCCTTAACCTTGCAACATTGGCTCGAGATGTGGGCATAAGCCAGCCCACAGCAGAACGCTGGCTATCCATACTCGTAACATCAAATATTGTCTATCTACTCCAGCCGTATTCCAACAATATTATAAAACGAACGATCAAGACACCGAAGCTCTATTTTCTCGATACTGGACTTGCTGCTTACCTGACGCGCTGGACCACCGCCGAGGTCTTGAAAAACGGAGCCCAGTCTGGCGCCTTCTTCGAGAGCTTCGTACTATCGGAGATCATCAAGAGCTATTACAACAACGGCATACTGGAAGCTCCGCTCTATTTCTATCGGGACAAGGAGATGAATGAAATAGATCTCCTGATCGAAGACAATGGCACTCTCTACCCTCTTGAGATCAAAAAGCATGCCGACCCGAGCAGAAAGGACATCGCTGCCTTTCGTATTCTTGATGGCATTCCTTCTGTTAAGCGTGGCCCAGGTGGCGTAATCTGCCTATATGACAAGCTCATCACGCTCAAGGATAATGACAAAGTGATTCCGGTTAGCTACCTATAAAAAACATGAAGCCACATCCGCAAGCTGTGCAGAAAAAAGCCTTGTCTTGGAAAAATTTCCGTTTGAGCAAATAGAAACCGAAACCGGTTGCTCCGCTATCGAGGGATTGCTGCTTGGATCATTGCCCCTGAGCTATGTGAGCAGTCATGATCGCCATATCCTTGTGATAGATAAGGAGGCATAAGACAGTAGCGGCATCAGAAGACTCGGCGTCTGTATCACCATCCTGGTCAATCAACCATAAACAAATCATCTGTTCCCACAAGCTTCACACCATCCTTTTGCGCTTGGGTTTTTACTGCTTCTGTAAACCCTGATTTGCTGAAGAGGTAATAGAAGCGATTGACCGGCCTGGTGAAGATAGCTGTGGCGTTGAAGAAATCCTTGTACTCATCCATGCCAAATAGCTTGTTCCTGTATTTGCATTCACAGAAGATAGCAGATTGCCTGTGTGTATCAAAAGCAAGGATATCAATGTCATCCTCTTTCCTAGTTTTAGGATTGCCACCCCACCACCTTCCCATAGTGTGGGGCACAAAGGGGAGCCTTCTTTGCTTGGCAAGTCTGACCAGGTATTGAGTGCATATCTTTTCGAACACATGGCCCATGTATTCGGAAAGATTCTCATATATCTGTTGTGCGGCATCATCGTCTCCAAGCAACTCATAGTAGCTCTTGTTTGCAAAGACAAAGTGATACCAAAATAAAAAAAAGTTGTCGGAGATTTGGTAGAGGGTCTTCCTGCTGGAATCCTTCTCCCCACAAGGGGTAATCTTATCTACCAGTTTCATATCCATCAGGGTCTTGATATACTTGGAGCACTTGGACTGCTCCTCGCCAATCTTTTGTGCAATATCGTTAAGTCGGCTTGAACCTGTTGCAATGGCTTCAAAAATACTGTTGTAGACTGAAGGCTCGCGAAGCTCCATCTTCAAGAGATTTTGAGTTTCATCCTTAAGGAATGAACCCATCCGAAGAATGCTCCTTGAGATATTTTGCGCAATGGTTAGCTTGTCACTAAAAACCTCAAGGTAGCAAGGGACCCCTCCTAGGATCCCATAGCTGAGCAGTTTTTCTTCGTTGGTGAAATTTGGGGAAAAGAAAGAGCTTTTCAGATAGTCAAAACCGAGCAGCTCCAAGTTACTGGTGGAGCGCCCGTACAAAGGGCTTTTCGCCCCCATTACCTCGGTTTCCATGAAACTCACACTTGATCCACACAAGATCAAAAACAGGTTCTTTTCTTTCCAGATATGATCGATTGTATGCTGGAGAATAGACTTAATAGTTGGGTTCACCTCTGCAATAAAAGGAAATTCATCAATGATCAAGGTAGTTCTTGTATCTGACAACTGACTTGTAAGATACTTGAAAGCAGCTTCCCAATCCGTGAAGGCACCAAAGAATGAATTTGAGAAATGCATCTGAAGAGTTTTGGAGAAATCCAAGAGATTCAGGCTGTCATTTTTTGCTTGTGCAGAATGGAAAATTACAGGATGGTCCTTGGAAAACTCCTTCAGAAGAGAAGTCTTTCCAACACGCCTTCTGCCGTATAAGACAAGATATTCAAACTTATCTGAAGCATGCAAATCCTCAAGCAATGCAAGCTCCTTCTCTCTTCCAACAAACATGGCATCCTCCTAGATTTCAATTAGTATACTCACGATTAGTATACTCGTAATTCCCTAAAAGTCAAATACTATCTTCGAGTAATATTAGTGAGCCCCTGTATGCAGATGGCCAAAAGGATCAGAGGAAATCACTCTCAAACTCTAAAGAAATTAAACAAGAGAATCAGAAGAAAAAGACTGACCTGATCAGCACTCTTTTTCAATATTATAAAATAAGCGATAATAAGATTTTTCTAGTAAATTATTGTAATATAAACTATTATTTTTACTCTATAGAAAAGTGCCATTTACTCATCAAATAAGAATATACCCTGTAAGGTATGTGTTTAGATGATAAAAAGATTGACACATATTGTTAATATGTGAACTTCCTGTAGTTTTTACCACTCAATAGAATAGTCAGCCCAAAAACATTCTTCT